>NZ_JBFPFS010000001.1:0-356422 GCF_047978125.1 Burkholderia sp. LFS061
GCCCCGCGCCATCGGCCGCGGGCTGGGCACGCGTGCATGGCGAGCGCTGGCGCGTCGCGAGCAGCGTGCCGCTCGCCGCGGGCTCCCGCGTGCGCGTCACCGGCCGCCAGGGATTGCTGCTCACCGTCTCACCGCTCTACGACGTGCCGGCTCAGGAACAACAACACCACGGAGAACCAACAAACGGGCGTTCCGGCTCAGGCGGCGATGGCTTGCCGGGCGGCCCGTCCCGGCTCGATTCCAAGTGCAGCAAACGTTTGCGGATCGATGTCGATCCAGCACGCGACAACCAGACGACCGTCCACCTGCTTCGGCGGCCCTGCCCGGTGCGCGTGCACGCCGATCCGGCGGAACAGCCGCTCCATGCTCGCGAACGTCACGCCGATCAGCTGCCGCGCGCCCAGCTGCGCCGCGCATTCGACGACCGCGGCGAGCATCGGGCGGACGGCCCACTCGGCATTGCCCGGACCGCCTTCGTCGCCGGTCGCCGCGAACCGCGACAGCTCCCAGACGGCAGCCGATTGCGGCAGCGGGACGCCTTCGGCGACCAGGTCGGCGAACAGCGACTTCAGCAGATACGGGCGGGTGGTCGGCAACAGGCGCGCACATCCGCACACGTCGCCGCCGGCGTTTCTCGCGAACACGTAGACGGTATCGTCGCGATCGAACTGATCGCGCTCGAAACTCTCGTTCGCCGACGGAAGCGCCCAACCGAGCTGTTCGACGAATACACGACGCCGATAGCGCCCTAAATCCGCTGCAAGTTCGTGCGGCAACCGCCCTTCCTCGTGAACGAAGGTTCGCATGGCCTTGGTTGACGGTTTTCTTGAGCTGGAACGCTCAAGTGGAAAATTGGAGTGGAGCGCCATCCTGCAGAAGATGGCGAGCGACCTTGGATTCTCGAAGATCCTGTTCGGCCTGTTGCCTAAGGACAGCCAGGACTACGAGAACGCCTTCATCGTCGGCAACTACCCGGCCGCCTGGCGCGAGCATTACGACCGGGCTGGCTACGCGCGGGTCGACCCGACGGTCAGTCACTGTACCCAGAGCGTACTGCCGATTTTCTGGGAACCGTCCATCTACCAGACGCGAAAGCAGCACGAGTTCTTCGAGGAAGCCTCGGCCGCCGGCCTGGTGTATGGGCTGACCATGCCGCTGCATGGTGCTCGCGGCGAACTCGGCGCGCTGAGCCTCAGCGTGGAAGCGGAAAACCGGGCCGAGGCCAACCGTTTCATAGAGTCGGTCCTGCCGACCCTGTGGATGCTCAAGGACTACGCACTGCAGAGCGGTGCCGGACTGGCCTTCGAACATCCGGTCAGCAAACCGGTGGTTCTGACCAGCCGGGAGAAGGAAGTGTTGCAGTGGTGCGCCATCGGCAAGACCAGTTGGGAGATATCGGTTATCTGCAACTGCTCGGAAGCCAATGTGAACTTCCATATGGGAAATATTCGGCGGAAGTTCGGTGTGACCTCCCGCCGCGTAGCGGCCATTATGGCCGTTAATTTGGGTCTTATTACTCTCTGAATGGGTGTCCTCGGATTGATCTTTGTATGCACGCATTACAGCGCGCGTCCCGAGGAGGCGGTAACTGGTAACTCTTACAGGTAGACGTGCGCCGACGCGATTCGACCGGTGGTAACGGTTTCTTGATCGGCGGGATTGAAATACGGGCGGCTTTTGCTTATAAAGAGCGCCAGTCTTGAGGAAATGTCAGAGGAAAGCGTGGCAGATTGTCACTGGAGCGTGGGACCGGCATGATAGGTGTCATTGCGGCCGAGCAGCGCCGATGCGACGGCGGCGGGCCAGTCGATGCCAGCGAGCCGCGCGACGAGCGCGGCGGCGGTGCGGAACATGCCGAGGTCGGCGCCGTTGGCGTCCACGGCCATGATGTTGCTGCGGACGTCGCCGCCCGCGATCACGAACGTGCCCGTTGCACGTTCGAGATACCAGTCCCAGCCGACCGTCAGGTATGCGACGCCGGCACTGGCCGGGCGGTGCCATTCGGTATAGCCGGCCAGGCGCGCGTCGATGGCGCTGTCGCGCAGTTCCGCGAGCAGCGATGCATCGAGGTCGCTGGCGACATGGTCGAGCGCGAGCGCGGCCAGTGCGTTTTCGGACAGCCGTACGTAGCCGTCCGGAGACGGGCCGCGGACCGGGTGCAACAAAGGTGAAGTCATGCGCGGAATGTATCAGCCCCGAACCGGCGCTGGCACCTGACAGGTATGACAGCGTGACGTTGTCGGAGAAATAATGGAATTACGCTGGCAGGATGCCTACCAACAATTCAGTGCCGCGGAAGACGAGCAGCAGCTCTTCCAGCGGATCGCTGCCTATTCTAAACGCCTCGGCTTCGAATATTGCTGTTACGGCATTCGCGTGCCGCTGCCCGTATCGAAGCCGGCCGTCGCGATCTTCAATACCTATCCGGACGGCTGGATGGCGCGCTACCAGGCGCAGAACTACATCGAGATCGATTCGACGGTTCGCGACGGCGCGATGAGCACCAACATGATCGTGTGGCCGGACGTCGACCGGATCGACCCGTGCCCGTTGTGGCAGGACGCGCGCGACTACGGGCTGTCGGTGGGCGTTGCGCAGTCGAGCTGGGCGGCGCGCGGCGCGTTCGGGCTGCTGAGCATCGCCCGTCATGCGGACCGGCTCACGCCGGCCGAGATCAACATGCTGACGCTGCAGACGAACTGGCTCGCGAACCTGTCGCATTCGCTGATGAGCCGCTTCATGCTGCCGAAGCTGTCGCCGGAGTCGAGCGTCACGCTGACCGCACGCGAGCGCGAGGTGCTGCGCTGGACGGCCGAAGGCAAGACCGCGTGCGAGATCGGCCAGATCCTCAGCATCTCGGAGCGCACGGTCAACTTCCACGTGAACAACATCCTCGAGAAGCTCGGCGCGACGAACAAGGTCCAGGCGGTCGTCAAGGCGATCGGGGCCGGACTCATCGACACGCCCTGACGCGGCACCGGCGGCGGGGCAGTCCCGCCGCCGGATCGCATGAACGGCCGCTGCCGCTCACTCCATCAGCGGCTCCGCTTCCTTCGCGGTCCAGCTCACGCTGGAAATGCTTTTCTCCATGCATGATGGGCTACACCTTCGGCTTCAGCAGCGTCCTGATCGTCTTCGTCGTGGTGCTCGTCGCGTCGTCGATCCGCATCTTCCGCGAGTACGAGCGCGGCGTGGTGTTCATGCTCGGCCGGTTCTGGAAAGTGAAGGGCCCGGGGCTCGTGCTGATCATCCCGATCGTCCAGCAGGTCGTGCGGATCGACCTGCGCACCGTCGTGTTCGACGTGCCGCCGCAGGACGTGATCACGCGCGACAACGTGTCGGTGAAGGTGAATGCGGTGGTGTATTTCCGCGTCGTCGATCCGGAGAAGGCCGTGATCCAGGTCGCGCGCTTCTTCGATGCAACGAGCCAGCTCTCGCAGACGACGCTGCGCTCGGTGCTCGGCAAGCACGAGCTCGATGCGCTGCTGGCCGAGCGCGAACAACTGAATGCCGACATCCAGAAGACGCTCGACGCGCAGACCGATGCGTGGGGGATCAAGGTATCGACGGTCGAGATCAAGCACGTCGACTTGAACGAGACGATGGTGCGCGCGATCGCGCGGCAGGCCGAGGCCGAGCGCGAGCGGCGCGCGAAGGTGATTCATGCGGAAGGCGAATTGCAGGCGTCCGAGAAGCTGCTGCAGGCCGCGCAGCGGCTCGCGCAGGAGCCGCAGGCGATGCAGCTGCGCTATCTGCAGACGCTGACGACGATCGCGGCGGACAAGAACTCGACGATCGTGTTCCCGCTGCCGATCGATCTGCTGGGGGCGCTGCTGGACCGCTTGGGCCCGCCGCGCGCGCGCTGAGACGCGCGTCTCCCGGCCCGCGCGACGCCGACACCGATCCCGACGGACGCCGGGCCGCGACGGCCCGGCGTCCGGCGTACGTCAAGCCAGCAGCTTGCGCTCGGTCTTGCCGTACTTGATCGACTTCTCGTCCGGGATCATCAGGCCCGTGTGCTCGTCGCGGCCCTGCAGCAGGAAGCGCGCGTCCGGCTTGCCGATCTGCTCGGCCGCGAGCTTGCTGTCCGCGCCGATTTCGCCCTTCTTCATCCGGTTGACGATCACGCCGGCCGCGGTGTCCTTGAAGTCGCGCAGCATCCACGCGTCGCCGTCGCTGTCGCCGAACACCAGCAGCGGGCCATAGCCCTTCTTCGATTCGAGGACATTGCGGATGCCGACCGTCTTGCCGGGGCCGTAGTTGAAGTGCCAGCCGTCCGGGTAGCGGCTTTCATACTTGCCATCGCGCATGTCGAGGCGCAGGCCGATCACGTTCCCGGGCGGCACGCCGTAGCCATAGTTCGGATTGCCGGCGAACACGCGCACGACATCGTCGAGCGACGCCGTGCTCACGTACACGTCGATGCCGTTCGCGCGCAGCGTGTGCATCACCGCGCGGATTTCCTCATGAATGCGGATGCCGTGGAAATGCGTGTCGGCCACTACACCGGCCTTGCCCGGCAGCGACTTCGGGCTTTCGTAGCGGACCTTGCGCAGCGCGTCGCCGATGCCGTAGTTGTTCGACGCTTCCGCCATCGCCTGCAGCTCGGCGGTCGTCATGTTCCTGTAGAAATAGATGATCCACTTGTAGCCGATCTCGAGCGGGTGCGTGTCGCAGATCGCGTCGTACATGAAGTACAGCTTCGCGCGGAAATCCTTGAACTGATCGGTCTCGCGAATCTCGTCGAGGCTCTTGCTGCCGCCGAATCCCTGGTAGTTCGCGTAGAGCCAGCGATAGTCGGATTCGACGTCGGCGGCGAGGTCTTCCATCGTCACCGGCTTGCCGTCGATCGTCGTGTAGTCCTTCACGAACGCGCCCTTCGGCACGTCCTTCCATATCACGTCGACGAATTCGTCCGGCGTCAGCTTGTACTGCAGATGGTTGATCTGGTACATCAGCAACGCCTCTTCGCAGTCGTTCATGATGCACGTGTTGTCCCAGTCGAACACCGCGTACGGGCGGCGCTTTTCGTCGTAGCGCGCGCTCGCGACGCCATGCCGGTCGAGCACCGCCTGCAGGCGCGCGGCGTTGAACGGCGACCAGCGGCCCGGGTCCAGCGCGTCCGGCGCGGTTGCGCTCTTCGCGCCGGCCGTGCCGGCCTTGAGCATCAGCGACGTCGCAGCGGTCGCCGCGGCAAGGGTATTCATGAACTTGCGGCGTTGCATGGTCTCTCTCCGTGGTGTGTCGAATCGGTTCCGGTCGCTACCCTGCGCGGCGCACCGCGCACCGGCTGCTCATCGGCGCGTCGAAGCCGGGACGGCTCCGAACTGGGGGCGGATGATGTGACGAAATTATTTCGGCAATATGACGGCGTCACGTCGCGACGCGACGGAGACTTGATCCGGCGCGACATGCCGGGCCGTCACATGCCGGGCCGTCGCCAAGGCGGCAGCACGCGCGACCATCCGGGCCGGCTCCGGAGCCGCTCGTGACAACCTCCGGCCGGCGCCCCCGATCCGTCCGCGTGCGCACCGGCGGCCATCCGGCCCCAACCTTCGGAAACCTAGAGTCCCCCCTCCATTTCGGCCCTTCATTAGGACAAATCCTCACCCCCGGGGGCTGGCGCGCCACGCCGAACCGGCTATCATCGTTACATTACTCAATGGCACATTTAATGCTGACTGAATAATTCGCGACGGGAACACCGGCGGATGCATTCCGGATCAGCGCCCCGCTTTGCACAGGACCGGAGCGCGCTTTGCGTGGGACCGGAGTCCGTGCCGAAGCACCAACACCGGTCGACAAGCGCTGAAGCGCCCGCTCTGGCCGACATATGGAGACGCATCATGGCCGACCACCACCCGCTGCCGGAAGTCCACCTCGACGAGCTGCCGCAATTCCGCGCGGTCCAGCAGCTTGCCTACCGCTGCGTCGAAACCGTCGGCGCGATGCTCTACCCCGGCATCACCGAGAAGGAAGCCGCGCGCCTGCTGACCGAATGGCTGCAGGACAACGGCGTGCACGACTGGCTGCACAAGCCGTTCGCGTGGTTCGGCGACCGCACCGCGTTCGAGGGCTTCTCGGGCCTCAAGCACATGGGCGGCTTCAATCTCGCATTCTTCCCGAGCAACCGGCAGCTTGAAACCGACATGCCGGTGATCCTCGACGTCGCGCCCGTGCTCGACGGCATCGTGGCCGACGTGGGCTACGCGCACTGCCTCGGCGAGAACCCGATCCTCGAACAGTTGCGGGACGACCTGATGGACCATCGCGACATGATCGTGCGGCTCGTGAAGGCGCGCCGATCGATGGCCGAGGTCGCGCAGGAAGTCGATGCGCTGTGCCGCCGCCAGGGCGTCGAGCCGCGCCACAAGGCCTATCCGTTCAAGGTGCTCGCGCATCGCGTCGCGAAGATCCACAAGCTGTCGAAGCCGCGCTTCGTCGCGCGTTTCGGGCTGAACGCGACGCGCAACCTGCTGCTCGACCAGGGCCGCGCGGCAAAGCAGCAGGGCTGGTCGCCGCTGTGGTCGATCGATCGCCGCTCCGAGCATGCGCCCGTGCCGGGCCTGTGGGCCGTCGAGCCGCACCTCGGCTTCGCCGGCGTCGGCGCGAAATTCGAAGAGCTGCTCGTGATCACCGACGACGACGCGTACTGGCTCGACGACGACCTGCCGCACGTGCGCCGCTGGCAGCGCCGCCAGGCCGAACGCGCGCGGGCCGCCGCCTGACGTGCCCGCGCCTTTCCTCCCGAATCCCTGAACGACGGACTCACGATGCAGCCTCTTTCCGACGAAGCGCCGCTGGCCCTGTTCGAATCGGTTCATAACGAGACGGCGGTCGCCTCGGGCGACCTGACGCTCGCGGTCAAAACCTGGGGCGACCCGGCCCGTTCGCCGGTCGTGCTCGTGCACGGTTATCCCGACGACAGCAGCGTCTGGCAGCACGTCGCACCGCTGCTCGCGCGCAAGCACTACGTGATCGCTTACGACGTGCGCGGCGCGGGCCTGTCCGGCGTGCCGAAGCGCACGGCCGACTATCACCTCGCGAAGCTGACCGACGATTTCATCGCGGTGATCGATGCACTCTGCCCCGGCCGCGCCGTCCATCTGATCGCGCACGACTGGGGCTCGATCCAGGGCTGGGAATTCGTCACCGATCCGCGCCTTTCCGGCCGCATCGCGTCGTACACGTCGTGCTCGGGGCCGTGCCTCGACCACGTCGGCTTCTGGCTGCGCGAACGCGTGCTGCGCCCGACGCCCGCGTCGCTGGCCAGGCTCGGCGGCCAGCTCGTGCGGTCGTGGTACGTGTACCTGTTCCACCTGCCGTTCATCCCCGAGCTCGGCTGGCGGCTGTGGCTCGGCCGCGCATGGCCGCGCCTGCTGCGCCGCCTCGAAAAAACGCCCGCCGCGCCGCGCCCGACGCAGGCCGACGACGGCGCGCGCGGCGTGCGCCTCTATCGCGCGAACTTCATCCGCTGCCTGTTCGCGCCGCGCGAACGCTACGCGCATGCGCCCGTGCAGACGATCGTGCCGCTCGGCGACAAATACGTGAGCCCCGCGCTGTCCGAGAATCTGTCGCGCTGGGTACCGCAGTACTACCGGCGCGAAGTTGCGGCCGGCCACTGGCTGCCGCTCGCCGATCCCGCGCGCTTCGCGGATCTCGCTGGGCAACTGATCGACGCGGTCGAATCGGGCCACGAACCTCCCGCGCTCGCGAACGCGCGGCGCCGCGCAACCAGCGGGCGCTTCAGCGGCAAGGTCGCGGTCGTCACCGGCGCGGGCAGCGGCATCGGCCGCTGCGCGGCCCTCGCGTTCGCCCGCGAAGGCGCGACGGTCGTCGCCTGCGACATCGATGTCGCGAGCGCGGAGCGCACCGCGCTGCTGATCGGGCTGACCGGCGCGCAGGCACACGCGAAGCGCGTCGACGTCGGGTCCGCCGACGAGATGGAAGCGCTCGCGGCGTGGGTCGGCAGCGAACTCGGCGGCGCGGACGTCGTGATCAACAACGCGGGCATCGGCATGGCCGGCGGCATCCTCGACACGAGCACGCGGCACTGGGAGCGCATCCTGCACGTGAACCTGTGGGGCGTGATCCACGGCTCGCGGCTGTTCGCGCGGCAGATGGCCGCGCGCGGCACCGGCGGCCACATCGTCAACACCGCGTCGGCCGCCGCGTTCGGGCCGTCGCGCGACCTGCCCGCGTATGCGACGACCAAGGCCGCCGTGCTGATGCTCAGCGAATGCATGCGCGCGGAACTCGCGGAAAAGGGCATCGGCGTGACGGCCGTGTGCCCCGGTTTCGCGGAAACCGGAATCATGGCGTCCACGCAATACGCGGGCGCCAACGCGCAGGACGAAGCGCGGCTGCGCAAGCGCGCGACGAAGCTGTATCAGATGCGCGGCCTGAAACCCGAAACCGTCGCGCGGGCGATGGTCGACGGCGTGCTGCGCAACCGCCCTGTCGTCGCGATCGGCGGCGAGGCGCACGCGATGCGCTTCGTCGGCCGCTTCATGCCGTGGCTCGGCCGGATGATCGCCCGCGTCAGCATGGCATCGCATTGACGGCGCATGACGCCGCACACGGAGACACCGATGACCGAACCCGCCGACTACCACAAGATCAAGGCCCGGCACGTGAAGTTCGACTTCAGCGACACGCCGATCACCTGGGTGCCGAACGATCCGGGCAGCACCCACATCATCAACACGCTGAACCTGCTGTTCCCGGAAGGCGAACTGTGGTTCTGCCGCGTGTACAACAAGGCGCTGCCGCTGATCACCGATGCACGCCTGCGCGACGAGGCCGAAGGCTTCCTGCGGCAGGAAGCCGTGCACTCGCGTTCGCACGGCGGCGTGCTCAAGCACTATTACGACCGGCACGGGATCGACACGAAACCGTTCACGCAGAAGCTCAACCGGTTGTTCACGCGCGTGCTCGGCGAACAGCCGCTCGGGCTGAAGATCGGCCATACGCGTTTCTGGCTGCGGCAGCAACTCGCCGTGATCGCGTCGCTCGAACACTTCTTCGGCTATCTCGGCAACTGGGTGCTCAACGCGCACGGGCTCGACGAGGGCTGTGCCGACCCGACGATGGTCGACCTGCTGCGCTGGCACGGCGCCGAGGAAGTCGAGCACCGCACCGTCGCGTTCGACATCTACCGGCACCTGGGCGGCACCTATCCGGAGCGCTGCGTGCACATGGCGTTCGTGATCCTGCTGCTGCTCTACTACATCACGACCGGCGCGAAGTTCATGTACAGGCGCGACCCGGACGCCGGCCGCTACCCGGGCTTCGTGCTCGCGTGGTGGCAGGGCTCGCGGCGCGGGCACCTGCCGTCGTTCTGGAAGGTGATCGGCGCGGCGCTGCGCTATTTCAAGCCGGGCTATACGCCGCATCACGAAGGCTCGACCGAGCAGGCGCTCGAATACCTCGCGCGCTCGCCGGCCGCCCAGGCGGCCGCGCACGGCGGCAACTGGGGCACCACGAAGGGTGCGTAACCGGGTTTCCGGCGGGCGCGGCGGGCGGCGCCCGCCGAAATGCGTACAATCGCGGCTTCATTTCCCGGAGGTGCCGCGATGGCCATGAAGAAAACCGATCTCGAAAAGAACAAGGCGCTCAAGCTGACGCATGCGATGAAGCAGTCGGGCGCCACCCGTTTCGGCAAGGGCGCCGAAGACGCGGCAAAGCTCGACCGCCGCGCGCAGCGCAAGCTCGACCAGGAACAGGGCCTCGTGCCGTTTGCGTGCAAGCTCAACGCCGAACTCGTCGAGCAGCTGAAGGCGCGCGCGGCCACGCATCCCGAAGGGATGACGGGCCTGCTGTCCGAATTGCTCGTGAACGGGCTCGCGCAACGCGACGCGTAACCGCCACGCATCTCGAAAATGTCGTTGACAGCGCCGCGCTGCCACGACAAACTCGTTCGCATGCCTACGTTCAAGCTCATCGCCATCGCGAAACATTGCCCGGTGAACATTCGAAAGAATGGATCACGGGAGGCGCTTGTGCGTTAGCAATCGAGCAGTACCGCATGTCACACAAGGCCTCGCCGGAAACGGATGAGGCCTTTTTGTTCTGGTGCGCGTCATCCGTCCGGCTCACTGAATGGAGAAGACGATGGACCAGGCAAGCCCGCTGTTTGACCGTCCCGACCGGCGCCGCGCCGGCACGATCGCGTTACCGACCGTCGTGATCCGTTTCGCGGTCGCGCCGCGCACGACGATGACCTGGCGCGCGCCGCAAGACGCGGAGATCCGCGCACACGGCGCGGCGCTATGGATCACGCGCCCGCCGAGCGTCGACGACTACTGGGTGCAGCCCGGCGACGTGCTGCGCATCGCACGCGGCGACCGCATCTGGATCGGCACCGATGCCGACCGATCGGCCGAAGCGTCGATCACGACCGCCTATGTGCGGCGCGGCGCGCGCTTCAGGCGCACGCTCGCGCAAGTGCAACGTTTGCTCGTCGGGGTATGGAGAAGGAGTGGATGATTGACGCGCCGTCACGCACGCGAGACGCGGAACGGCCGCAACCGCAAACAGACGCACCTGCAGCGCTAACCGCCGCAGGTGCGCATCGAATGACGCGGCACGCCAATGCGTGCCGCGAGCGATCGCGCGCCGTGCGCAGCAACCGGATGCAGCAGGTGCATCAGGTGCTGGCGGCGAGACGCGGGCCCGTGCTTCGGGGAGTCGAATCGAGCTCGGGGCGTAGCGCAGCCTGCGAGGTCACCCACGGATCGATGCCCTGCTTCTGCACCTCTTCGAGGAATGACACACGTGTACGCCAGTAATCCGCCTGTAATTTCGCATCGATGACGCGCTGTTCCGCAGTGAACAGTTCCATGCGCGCCGTCACGAGCATCGACGCAGCGGTTTTTTCCGGCGTGGGGGCGTGTCGCATCGCCCAACGGCTGATCCAGTTCAACATGCTGACCTCCGTGATTACGGACGAACCCGCATCGGGCAATCGCAATCGGCCATGCCTGCCCAAACGCGCAACGGCCTTGACCGCCATTCACCGCCTGGCCTGCACGGACTGCGACTCCCCCGCGTCGGCAATTACCGGCCGGCGTGTGCATGCGCGGTGTATCTATCCTAGAAAGACTTGCCGGTTTATGCGATGGGGTCTTGCAATCTTTTACACAGAAACCACAGTCGCCCACGCGTCGCGAAATGACAGTTGCGGGCGGAACGGCTTCGGCGCAGGATAGCTCGTTATCTGCAACCGCCTGGGCTGACGAATGGCCGCTGCACGCCGCAGCGCTCTCGCACCGGCCACGCACGCGCGTTCGCGCGCACGTCATGCCTGCACCGTATTCGTGCAGCATGCAGGCGCTCCGTTTCAGTCGAATGTCATCGCGTACCGGCCGCGCGCAATGTGGCCGGTGTGCCGTTGCGCACGCATCGGCCGCCCCCTGTTCGTCACGCTCCCGTTTTTACCCTTTCCGCCCGCCCGTTCCGACCGAACCGGTAAAATGCGCGCCTTCGTCGCGCGGCCGGGCTGCCAGACCGTTCGCGCACCGGCAGCCGATCGTGCCCTCCAACTATATCGTCCGAGCTATCCGCGCTATTACAATCCGCCGATAGCCGGGCAATAGTGGCTGGTTACATTAAGCCCGCCGCTGCCTTTACAACAATTCGGCACAACAAGCAACACGACAACCCGACCGGAGAAACGCCCTAATGGAATCCATCAAGCGGTATTTCGGCTTCGCTGAAGCCGGCACCGACTTCCGCACCGAAATACTCGCGGGCGTCACCACGTTCCTGACGATGGCCTACATCATCTTCGTCAACCCCGCGATCCTCGGCGACGCCGGCATGCCGAAGGAATCCGTGTTCGTCGCGACCTGCCTCGTCGCGGCGCTGGCTTCGATCATCATGGGGCTGTACGCGAACTACCCGATCGCGTGCGCGCCCGGCATGGGCCTGAACGCGTATTTCGCGTACACGGTCGTCAAGGGGATGGGCTTCACGTGGCAGGCCGCGCTCGGCGCGGTGTTCATCTCCGGCTGCCTGTTCCTGCTCGTCACGCTGTTCCGCGTGCGCGAGGCGATCGTCAACGGCATTCCGAAATCGCTGCGGATCTCGATCACGGCCGGCATCGGCCTGTTCCTCGGCATCATCTCGCTGAAGACGTCGGGCGTGATCGTCGGCAGCCCGGCCACGCTCGTCACGCTCGGCGACCTGCACAAGCACGACACGATCCTCGCGATCGTCGGCTTCTTCACGATCGTCACGCTCGACCACCTGCGCGTGCGCGGCGCGATCCTGATCGGCATCATCGGTGTCACGATCCTGTCGTTCTTCTTCGGCGACAACCAGTTCCACGGCGTGTTCTCCGCGCCGCCGTCGATCGACGCGACGCTGTTCAAGCTCGACATCCGCGCCGCGCTGTCGACCGGCATCATCAACGTGATCCTGGTGTTCTTCCTCGTCGAGCTGTTCGACGCGACGGGCACGCTGATGGGCGTCGCGAACCGCGCGGGCCTGCTCGTCGAAGGCAAGATGAACCGCCTGAACAAGGCGCTGCTCGCCGACAGCACGGCGATCGTCGCGGGCTCGCTGCTCGGCACGTCGTCGACCACCGCGTATATCGAAAGCGCATCGGGCGTGCAGGCCGGCGGCCGCACGGGCATGACGGCCATCACCGTCGCGGTGCTGTTCCTCGCGTGCCTGTTCATCGCGCCGCTCGCCGGCGTCGTGCCGGGCTACGCAACCGCTCCGGCGCTGCTGTACGTGTCGTGCCTGATGCTGCGCGAGATGGTCGACGTGCCCTGGGACGATGCGACGGAAGCCGTGCCGGCCGCGCTGACCGCGCTGCTGATGCCGTTCACGTACTCGATCGCGAACGGCGTCGCGTTCGGCTTCATCGCATACGGCGGCCTCAAGCTGCTGACGGGCCAGGCCCGCACGGTCAAGCCGATCGTGTGGATCATCGCGGCCGTGTTCCTGTTCCGCTACTTCTATCTCGGCAGCGAATGACGGACACGCTTCGGCGCGATGCATGATGGGAAACGCCGCCTTCGGGCGGCGTTTTTGTTCGGGCATGCGCCCGGCGCGAACGACGCCACGTCATGCATCCGCTTCCCCGAGCACCCAGCGTGCAAAGGTCTGCAGCGGCCCGTCGCCAAGATCCAGCGCTTCGGGCAACACGAGACAGAAGCGCTTGACCACGCCCCGACCATCCGGCCAGGGCGCGGCGAGCAACCCTTGCGCAATCTCGGTGTCGACATACAGCCGCGGCACCAGCGCGACGCCGAGCCCGGCCAGGGCTGCCGCGATCAGCATCGAGTAAAGATCGTAGCGTGCACCGGCGGCCGGATTGCTCACCGGCAACCCCGTTTCCTGCACGTACGCCGACCACGCGTCGGGCGTCTGGCGCTTGTGAAGGCGCGGCAGCCTGCCCAGCAACGCGTCCGGATGCCCGCTCGCGAGCAGCGACGGGTGGCAGACCGGCACCAGCACCTCCTCGCATAGCCGGTACGTATGCATGCCGGCCCAGGCAGGATGCTCGAAGTGAATCGCTGCGTCGAATCCGCTGCCGGCCAGCACGAACGGATCCGCGCGATCCGCGAAATGCACCGTGATGTTCGGATGCTGCGCCTGGAACCGCTTGAGCCGCGGAATCAGCCAGCGCGTCGCAAACGTCGGCGTCACGGCGATATCGACGCTGCCGCCGTCGCCGGGCTGCCCCATCATGTACTGGCTGTCGCGCTCGAGCCGGTCCAGCACTTCGCGAACCTGCGCCGCATAGCGCGCGCCGTTCGGCGCAACCCGAACGCGGTTGCCGACACGCTCGAACAGCGCCACGCCGAGAAACGTCTCCAGCCGGCCGATCTGCCGGCTGATCGCCCCTTCCGTCAATGCCAGTTCGTCGGCGGCGCGCGCGAAGCTGCCGTGCCGCGCCGCGGCCTCGAATGCCATCAATGCCGAATTGCTCGGAATCCTGCGTCGCGTCACGATTGCTCCCGGTCCGACGATCGTCGGTCAAAGCTTGATTAAATATCAATGAACGGTGACGAATTATCGTTTTTCGCCGCTACAACGCCTGATTATCATGACAAAAACTCAACCAGTCGAGCGACGATCGATCTCGAAAGCCGCTTGCTCCCCGTGGAGGCGTGATGATCTATACCGTTGAATGCAGCTTCGCCGACCGTGCCACCGAAGCCGAGTGGAACGATTTCTACAGCAGGATCAAACTTCCGGCGCTGATCTCCGTATCTGGCTTCCGCACGTCGCAACGCTTTCGCGCCCTCGGCGGCGACGGCCCCATCTACCTCGCGCTTCACACGATCGAGAGCCCCGACGTGCTGACGTCGGCCGAGTATCGCGACAAAGGCGGCGGCAATTTCGCGCGCTGGCAGCCGCATATCGTCGAGTGGAGACGCAACGTGTACGACGGCGCGGCACCCGCGCCGACCGTGTCCGGCCATCAGTGGCTGGCCGTGTGCGACGACGCTGCCCCATTCGCGCAAGCGGGCATCGCAGCCAGCGCGATTCGCGCGATCGCGCTGGACCGCCAGCCGGCCCATCGCTGGCTGGCCGTCCTGACACACGATCAGGCGCGGCTCGCGTCCGAGCCGTCCGACACCGCGATCCGGCTCTACGCGCCGATGGGCGACCAACTCGTCGGCGCGCCGGCGTCGACGTCCGCACGCTGACGGGAGCCCAGTCATGCCCAGCGTCACGATTTTCATCCCCGAGGCGAGCATGCCGTCGAACGCCGCACTCGACGCGCTCTCGTCGGCCTGCGCGACCCTCTGCACCGACGTGTTGCGGGCCGCACCCGGCACGGTCCATGTCGTTCATGTCCCGGTCAGGCACGGCTGCGGACATCCCGTCAGCGCGGAGATCTGCTATCGCCTCGAATCATTTCGCACCACTGAGTTAATGAACCGATTCATGACCGATCTGGATCGCGAAATTCTCCGCCACACCGGATTCGTCGCACGCATCCGCTGCTTTGGCTACGACACGATCCACCTTCACGCCCGACATTGATCCATGAGCGAACCACTTCCCTGCTTCCCGTTCCGCCGGATCGGCGATTTCTCGGTCACCGCGATAAGCGACGGCACGCTGACGGCCGGCCTCGACTTGCTTTCGAACATCGCGCTCGACGACGCGACCGGCATCATGCACCGGGCGGGCATCCACACGCCGTCCAGCGTGAACATCAACTGTTACGTGATACGCGGGAACGGCCGCACCGTGCTTGTCGATGCCGGCGCCGGCGGCATCCGGAACTGGGGCGGCCGCCTGATTCCGTCGCTGTCGCGAGCCGGCATCGATACGCGCGACATCGACACGATCCTGCTGACGCACGCGCATCCCGACCACATCGGCGGCCTGCTCGACGCGAGCGGGCAGCCGGCCTTTCCGGATGCGGAGGTGCTCATTCACGAACGGGAACGCTCGTTCTGGCTGGACGGTGAATCGTACGATCGAGCGAATGAGCGAGCTCGCGTCAATTTCCGGATCGCGCGGCACACTTTCGACGTCTATCGGGCAAAGCTGCGCACCATCGATGCAGGCGGCGTGCTGCCCGGCATCGTAGCCGTGCCGCTGCCGGGGCATACGCCCGGTCACACCGGCTATCGCATCGAATCGCGTGGCGAGTGCCTGCTGATCTGGGGCGATCTCGTGCATTTCGCGCCGATTCAGGTGGCTCGCCCGGACGTCTCGATCGCGTTCGATCACGATCCGTCGCAGGCGTTTGCGACGCGCTCGGCAACACTCGCCGAGGCCGCTTCGGACAACCTGCTGATTGCGGGAATGCACCTCGCCGAAGCCGGCTTCGCACGCATCGCGCGAACGAACGGCGAAACAGGCGGCGCGTATGCGCTCACCGGGGCGGACTGAGCGAAACGGAACAACGGGCACGCCATCGCGCCGCACGACGATCGGATCGGCCGCGCATCAGGCGGCGTCAGCGTGCGGTCGAACGAGCGTGCGCCGATACGACACGGGCGCCGGTATTCGGCGCCCGCTCAGTCGCTGTCCGGTCGTCCGGTTCAGCGCCAGTTCGCCTCGTAGAAGCGCACATAACCGCTGCGCAGCGTCACGCATTGCGCGCGCGTCTCCGACAGCAGGCGCCGTGCGGCCGCCTCGATGCGATCGCGGTGCTGGTCGAATGCGCCGACCATGTCCTCGAAGCGCGGCGATGCCGCGCCGAAGTGGTCTTCCAGCGCCTCGGCAGTGATCTGACACTGGACGCGCTCGCCATTGACCAGCGCGGTGAACCCCAGCATCAGGTCGCGCCCCGAATATTCAGGCTTCTCGTTCGTGAAATGGATCTGCATGAAGCCGCCTCGACCGGTAGAAAACGAATGACCGCGTGCGTCGTCCGCCACCGGCCGGACGAAATGTACGCGGGCTCGCCAGCGGAAGCACCGTCCGCGGGGTATGGCGCGGACAATGCCTGCTGGTTGCTTTCCACTTTAGACGGTTTCGCGCAGGAGACAAATTTTCCGGCATGCGTCGTTCCGACGCGCATTTCATCAGATCAGCGCGGCTTCCCGGCACCGTTTCGGAAACGGGCATCAGTGCGGATCGGTGGGCCAGACGTTGAGCGCGATCGCGGCCGTCGCGACGCCCACCGCAATCGCGGCCGCCCCGTATCGCACCGCATCGGTCAGATCGAACAGCAACCCGTGGATCGCCACGGCAATGCCGCCCAGCATGATGAAGGTGGCGATGGCCGCCAGCACGACTCTCAGTTCCGTCCGAACCATGATGCGTCTCCCGAACGGATGCATGTCGCGTCGCATGCATGTTGCAATGCGGAACACGGCGCGTGCGTGTTCCATTTCCATCATTGCATGCGGCCATTTAAAAGCAAGCGGATTTTGTTCGCGGTCGCATATCGCACGTGGCGCTTGTATGATGATGCGTACCCGGACAGTCGGCCTTCGTGCCCGATGGTGCGCCGCAAGCGAAACGCGGAATCCGCAGATGATTTCGGCGATATGGCTTCGGCAAGTACCACGGCACAGGATTGGCCGATCGAGGAGCATGGGGCCCGAGTAAGCGCTGAAGCGCTGACCGAGGCCGACCGCGAAGCATGGGGCCCCAGTAAGCGCTAAAACGCTAACTGGGGCCGACAGGAGACAAGTCATGCCGCAACCCTTCGTGCTGCCCGCCACCGCGGGTCGCACCGACCTGCTCGCGCAGGCGCATGCGCGTTCGACCGCGGTCGGCCTGCGCGCGCACGAGCGCCCCGATTTCTCGGCGCTGTCGCGTACCGCGCTGCGCGAACTGCTCGACACGAATCACGCACTGTTCTCGCACGCCCGCCCGGTGATGGAGAACCTCCACGCGCAAATCGCCGATACGCAAAGCCTCGTGCTGCTGACCGACGCCGACGGCGTGATCCTGCACAGCATCGGCGACGCGGACTTCATCGAGAAAGCCAACCGCGTCGCGCTGTGCACCGGCGTGTCGTGGGCCGAAGGCGCGCGCGGCACCAACGCGATCGGCACCGCGCTCGCATCGGGCCAGGCCGTCGCGGTGCACGGCGCCGAACACTTCCTGCGCGCCAATCACATCCTCACCTGCTCGTGCGCGCCGATCTTCGATCCGTTCGGCCGCACGCTCGGCACGCTCGACGTCAGCGGCGACCCGCGCGGCTCGAGCCCTCATACGCTCGCGCTCGTGCGGATGTCCGCACAGTTGATCGAAAACCACTTGTTCGCGAACCAGTGTGCGGAAGCGTTGCGGCTGCGCTTTCACGCGCACGAGGATTGCGTCGACTCGCTGTTTGCGGGGCTCGTCGCGTTCGGCCCCGACGGCGGGCTGATCGCCGCGAACCGCAGCGCACAATTCCAGCTCGGCGCGCCGTTCGATGCATTGCAGCATCAAGGCTGCGACGCGCTGTTCGGCATGCGCTTCGGCCAGCTCGCGCAGCAGGCGGCGCGCACGCCTGGCGCGACGTTCCGTCTCACGCTGTCGACCGGCGTACGCGTACTCGCGCGCTGCGAATTCGCGGAAGCGCAGCGCGCAACCGTCGCCGTGACGCCGCCCGCACCGGCCGCGCGCGTGCGCGCGCCGGACCCCGACGCGATCACGTTCGCGACGCTCGACACCGGCGACACGCGCATGGCCGCCGTACTCGAGCGCGTCGCGAAGATCCGCGGGCGCGACCTGCCGCTGCTGATCCTCGGCCAGACCGGCACCGGCAAGGAATGGCTCGCCCGCGCACTGCACCAGGCGTCGCCGCGCGCGGACGGCCCGTTCGTCGCGGTCAACTGCGCGGCACTGCCCGATTCGCTGATCGAGGCCGAATTGTTCGGCTATGAGGACGGCGCGTTCACGGGCGCGCGCAAACGCGGCAGCGCCGGCAAGATCGCGCAGGCCGACGGCGGCACGCTGTTTCTCGACGAGATCGGCGACATGCCGCTCGCGCAGCAGGTCAGGCTGATGCGCGTGCTCCAGGAACGCGCGGTGATGCCGCTCGGCGGCGCGCGCGCGGTGCCGGTCGACGTGCGCGTGGTCTGCGCGACCCATCGCGACCTGCGCGCGATGATCGCCGAAGGCACGTTCCGCGAAGACCTGTTCTACCGGATCAACGGGCTCGCGGTCACGCTGCCGGCGCTCGCCGCGCGTACCGACCTGCCCGCGCTCGTCGACCGGATTCTCGCGCGGCTCGCCCGCAGCGAGCCGATGCCGCGCCGCATCGCGGCCGACGTGCTCGACGCGTTCACGCGCCACCGCTGGCCCGGCAACCTGCGGCAGATGACCAACGTGCTGCGCACGGCCGGCATGCTCGCCGAAGACGAAGACGAAATCACGCTCGCGCATTTGCCCGACGACTTCTGGCTCGACTGCGACGATGCGACGGCGGCACCTGCTGCTGCGGCCGCGGCAGCACCGGCCGACCCGCGCGAAGGAACGACGCTGCAAAGCCATCAGGCCGCGGTGATCGACGCGGTTCTCGCGCGGCACGGCGGCAACGTGTCGGCGGCCGCGCGCGAGCTCGGCCTCGCGCGCAATACCGTGTACCGGTACCTGCGCCGGCACTGATACCCGCGGCCGGCGGGGGCCGGCCGCAGGCGGCTTCGGGTATGCTTGGCGCGTTGCCGCCAATCCGCCGCCCGCTTCCCATGACCACCCCGGAACACCCTCCCCTCGTGCGCATCGAGCCGCTCGGCACGACCTTCGATGCGCCCGACTCGCTGACGCTGCTCGAGGCCGCCGCGTTCGCGCGCGTGTCGCTGCCGCGCTCGTGCCGCAACGGCACGTGCCGAAGCTGCCTTTGCCGGATCGTCAGCGGCAGCGTACGCTATACGATCGAATGGCCGGGGTTGAGCCGCGAGGAAAAGGCCGACGGCTATACGCTGCCGTGCGTGGCCATCGCAGCGTCCGACCTCGTGCTCGACGTGCCCGACGCGGTCATGCTCGACTAGACATGGCGCGCGGTCGCGCGCGCCGTCCTGCAACGGTTGATCCTGCATGGAGAACGTGATGACCCAGCAAACCGATCGCATCGAAAAGCAGACCCTGCTCGCGGCATCACTCGACCGCGCGTGGGAAGCCGTCAGCAATTCCGGGGAATTCGGCCACTGGTTCGGCGTCACGTTCGACGGGCCGTTCGCGGCCGACCAGCCGCTGTTCGGCCGCATCACGCCGACGCGCGTCGACGACGACATCGCCAAGGCACAGGAGCCCTATGCGGGCACCGTGTTCGAAATCGTCGTCGACCGCATCGAGCCGAAGCAACTGTTCTCGTTTCGCTGGCATCCGTTCGCGATCGATCCGAACTTCGATTACACGTCCGAGCCGATGACGCTCGTCACGTTCACGCTCGCCGCACAGGCCGGCGGCACGCTGCTGACGGTCACCGAAACGGGTTTCGACCAGTTGATCGAAGCGCGTCGCGCGAAGGCGCGCGAGATGAACGATCAGGGCTGGGCCGCGCAGATGATGCTGATCACGAAATATCTGGCGAAGCACGCATAACGCGCCGCGATGCCGCACGCCCCTGCCGACATGCGAATCGACGTGCGTGGCATAATCCGCTCCATCGTCGCCCATACGCCGCCGCGCATCGCATGCTGAGTCGTCGTCTCCGGAAGATCGGCAGTCTGATCGTGATGCTCGCCATCCTGATGACGGCGCTCGCGCCGACGATCTCGCAGGCGCTGACGACGAAAGGCCGCGTCGATGCATTGCTGGCCGGCTACTGTACGGCCGCGCCGACCACCGGCGACCGCTCCGCCGATTCGTCGTCGAAGAGCCTGCAGGCCCACCTCCAGGCATGCGGCTACTGCAGCCTGCTTGCCCATACACCCGCACTGCCCGCGCCCGAACTGACGTTCGCGGCCAACGTGCGCGTCATCCAGCACTGCGAAGCGACCCGCTTCGACAGCCTGCGCCGCGCGCTGCCGCTCACGGCCGCGCAGCCGCGCGCCCCTCCGCTCGCGCCCTGAACCGTCGTCGTCACGCGTGATGCCGTAGCGCATCGCGCGGTCCGCGCACGCCACCGGCGTGCGTGGCGTGTCACGTTTCGAAGGACGATCATGTGTCACCGTGTTGCGCGCGGCGTCGTGCGTGCGGTCGGCCGCTTCCGGTGCGTACTGTCGCGCCGACCGCAGCCGGCATCGGTGCCGCTGCGATGCCGCTCGCGCATCCGTCCGTCGAATCCGTGTGTCCATCCGATTCGCCACTCGCACAACCAGCCATGAAAACCACCCCGTTCGTTCGCGGCGCACTCGCCGCACTCGGCTTCGTCGTCATCCAGGCCGCCCAGGCCCACGCGCTCCCGAAGACGCAGGAACCGGCCGCCGGCGCCACGCTCTCGAACGCGCCGCACGCGGTCACGATCGATTTCAGCGAAGCGCTCGAGCCGGCCTTCAGCTCGATCGCCGTCACCGACAGCCACGGGCAGTCGGTCGCCGACGGGAAATCGGCCGTCGACGCCGGCAACCGGAAGCGGATGCACGTCGCGCTGGCCAGCCTGACGGCCGGCACATACACGGTCGCGTGGATCGCCGTAGCCAGCGACGGCCATCGCACGAAAGGCCGCTACACGTTCACGCTGAAGTGATGCATGCGATGCGCATCGGCGTTCCGCGCCGATCGCATTGCCATCGATGCCCCATGCAGCACACCCGATAAGGAGAACAAACGATGAAACGCTCGATTCCGACCGGCCTGCTCTTCGCGCTGCTGGCGCTGCAAGCCCCCGCCACGTTCGCCGCACCGGCCGTGCAGGCCGACAACTGCTGGATCCGCGCGATGCCGGCGACGGTGCCGTCGTCCGGTTACTTCACGCTTAAGAACGACGGCGATGCGCCCGCCAGGCTGACAGGCATCGACACCCCCGCGTACGGGATGGCGATGGTGCATGAAACGCAGACGAACGGCAGCACCGCGAAGATGGTTCATGTCGACGCGGTCGAGGTGCCCGCGCACGGCGCCGTGACGTTCAAGCCGAAGAGCTATCACGTGATGCTGGAGCAACCGCGCCAGCCCGTCGCGCCCGGCGCGAAGGTGCCGTTCCGGCTGCATTTCGCGGACGGCTCGACGGTGTCCGTGACCTGCGACGCGAAGGCGCCGGCGTACACCGGCCAGTAACGTTGCATGCGCAACTACCGATGGAGACGAACATGAAGAACCGCCTGCCGCTGGCCGACCTGATCGTCCGCTACCGGACGCCGCTGAATGTCGCCGTCCTGATCGCCTGCGGGTTATGGGCCGCGTGGATCGCATGGATGACGCGGCCCGCCGCGATCGATACGCCACCGTCGATCCCAGCGTACTGCATGCGCGACGCGCGCTGACGCACCGCGCCGGTTCCGGCGGATGTATGCGCCATTTTGGCGTGGCATCATCGCTTCACCCCGACCGCCGGAACCGCCTTTCGGAGCGACGCATGGCCATTCAGACCTGGATGCTGTTTGCCGCAGCCTATCTCGCCACGACGCTGTCGCCGGGGCCCAACGTGCTGCTCGTCATCCGCAACACGGTGCGCTACGGCACGCGCGGCACCGCCGCGACGATCGCAGGCAACCTCGTCGCGCAGGGCGTGGTCGTGCTGCTCGTCGCGCTCGGCGTCGGCGCGGTGCTCGCCGCGATGCCGCCGCTGTTCGTCGCGATGAAGGTCGTCGGCGCCGCGTACCTGATGGTGCTGGGTGTCCGGCAACTGCGCGGCGACCGCAAGGCCGCCGGGGCGACCGGCGCAGCGGAGGTCGCCGTGCCCGACCGCGGGAAGCTGTTCCGCGAAGCGCTGTTCGTGTCGGGCAGCAATCCGAAGACGATGATCTTCCTGTCGGCGTTCATGCCGCAGTTCATCGTGCACGACCGCCCGCTCGCGCTGCAGTTCGTCGTGATGTACGTGACGATCGCATGCACCGTCGTGGTCGTTCACGGCGTCTATTCGGCCGGCGTGCGCCGGTTCCATCGCGGCTTCGGCATGAGCCGCGCGGTGCGTACGCTCAAGCGCGTCAGCGGGCTGCTGTTCGTCGGGCTCGGGATCAAGCTGCTGACTGCACGGCAGGTCTAATAAGCGTACGCACGCCGGGCAACGGACGGCACGGCGGGCAGCCCATCCCCGTCAGACCTTCCACGCGGCCAGCGCGTCGACGATCCCGTCGAACGACGGCCGGGTGTCGATGTCCTCGCTCACGCACGCCGCCGCGAGCGCTTTCAGGTCACTCGCCCCACCCCATGTGTGCGGCGCGCAGTGCGCGAGCAATTCGCCGAGCAGATGGCCGAACGCGCGGACTTCCAGCCGTTCGAGCCGGGCGCCATGCCGCACGTCGCTCGCGTCGTAGAACGATGCCGCACCGAAATCGCCCAGCAGCGCGCCGCCTTCACCGTCGTGCAGGATGTTGTGCGCATACAGGTCGCCATGCATGATGCCGCGCGCGTGCAGATGGCGTGCGGCCGACGCGATGCCGTGCGCGATCCGCACGGCCTCTTCCGGCTCGAATCGCGCATCGGCCGCATACACGTCGCGCGTGCAGGTTGCGAAGCTCGGCGGCCCGGCCAGGTTCGCGAGCGCAGGGTCGACCAGTTCCATCACGAGGCCGTGCGTGCCGTCCGGATGACCGCGCACCTTGCCGATCACCGGAATCACGTTCGGGTGGCGGCCGGCGTGCAGGCACGCGGCCATTTCACAATCGGGCAGCCCATCGCTCGTCACCGCGCCCTTGAACAGCTTGACCGCGACCGCGCGCGGCGCATGACCGTCCGCACGCCATTGCGCGCGGTAAATGACGCCCGACGCGCCTTCGCCCAGTTTCTGCTCGCACGAGAGCGACGCCCAGTCGACGTCCGCGACCTCCGGCCCGGCCGATGCCGCGGCTTCCGGCGCGGCGCTGAACGGATTGCCGGAGTAGGCGAGCCACGCAAGGCGCGGCAGGCGCGGCAACCAGCCGGGCAGTTCGTCCAGCCGGTTCGCCGACAGACGCACCAGTTCGAGCGCACGGCATGCGGCCATTTCGGCAGGCAGCGCGCGCAGCCGGTTGCCCGCGAGCATCAGCTTCTGCAATCGCGAGCAGTCGCCGATCTCGGCGGGCAGCGCATCGATTTCGTTGTCGGTGAGGATCAGCCAGCGCAGCGCACGCGGCAGCGATCCGCGCGGCACCGTGCGGATCCGGTTCGCCTTGAAGCCGATCATGTCGAGTTGCGCGCACGCGCCGAGCACCTCGGGGAAGACGGTGAAGCGGTTGCCGGACGCGAACAGGATGCGCAGGCGGTGCAGCCGCGACAGGTCATCCGGCAGCGCGGCGAGTGCGTTGCCGGACAGGTCGAGCACTTCGAGCGTGTCGGCCAGATCGAAAATCTCGCGCGGAAACTCGGTCAGCCCGCACGCGAGCTTGAGTTCCCGGGCGCCCGACAGTTGTCCGGCCTGCAGTTGTTCGAGGGTGGTGGTCACGGGGAGAAAGCGGATGGCAGTAGCGATGGTCGTCGGACCGATCGCACGAATTCTACCGGGATCGCCCTCAGGCACACCGCAATCGTGTCACACCCCCTTCACAAACGCGCAATGTGACGCTAGAATTGCGCCCCTTGCAGTGCAGTGCCGACGTGGTGAAATTGGTAGACACGCTATCTTGAGGGGGTAGTGGCGAAAGCTGTGCGAGTTCGAGTCTCGCCGTCGGCACCAGATGCGGTTTCTCCGCGTTTCGAGCATTTTCAACAACCCGCGACAGCGCATGGCCTCGCGGGTTTTTTGTTTTTATCGCGTTCGACGACACGATGCCGATGCAATCCCGGCGCGCACGGGAAGACTCAAGCGCGGAACGGATCTACCCCAACCCCAAGCATCTCGGCACCCCCGCTAAGCCAGCAAAAGAAAATTGCGAACGACCGCCGACGGCTCGTCGCATCGCGACGCAATGGCCAGCCTTGCACGAAGCGCATTACCCGCGAACGGCCGATAGACGACCCCGGCAACCTGCACCTGCGTAATCGCCTTCGGCACGACCGACACGCCCAGCCCGGCCGCGACCAGCGTCACCGCGGACGTGATTTGCGGCGCGGGTTGCGCCATGCGCGGCTCGAATCCGGCGGCATTGCATGCGGCGACGATGTCGTCGAACAGCGCGCTGCCGGCCTCCCGCGGCACCTGCACGAACGACTCGTCGGCCAGCTCGGCCAGATCGATGCGCCGACGCTGCGCCAGCCGATGCGCGACGGGCAGCGCGACGAACATCGGTTCCTCGTCCCAGTCGAATACCCGCAACGTCGCGGCGACACGACGTTCCGGCCGCACGATCGCGACGTCGAGATGCCCGGCATCCAGCGCCTCCAGCAGGACGCGCGACGTCGCTTCCTGCAACGTCAGCTCCGCATCCGGAAACGCCTCCCGAAAGCGGCGAATCAGATCCGACACTTTCGAATTGAACGCCGCCGTCCCGGTGAAGCCCACCCGCAGATGCCCGGTTTCTCCGCGTGCGGCCCGCCTTGCCGCCCGCGCCGCCCGCTCGGCATCGTCGAGCACGCGGCGCGCCTCTTCCGCGAAGACCTCGCCCGCCAGCGTCAGCTCGGCACCGCGAGCGGTCCGCTTGAACAGCTCCACGCCGAGTTCGCTCTCGAGCGCCTTGATCTGCTGGCTCAACGGCGGCTGACCGATGCCGAGCGTTTCAGCGGCCTTGGTGAAATTCGACGTGGCCGCCACGGCCAGAAAGTATCGGAAATGCCTGAGTTCCATTCGCTACATGACCTCACGGTGAGCCGGGCCGGCTCGTCAGCCAGTGGTTAAACATATCGCTACGGTTTCTTTCATATATTGGACATATACATGACGGTGCGCAAGAATTCAGGCATTCCAACGCACATCGAGTGCACCCATGTCCTCCGCTTCGATTTCCCGATCCATGCCCGGTACGCAGAACGCCGCGCCCGATGCGCTGCCTGCCGGCGTTTCCCCGCGCTCGGCCGCGTACAAGCGCATCGCGCTGGCGCTCTTCCTCGCCGGCTTTTCCACCTTCTCGCTGCTGTACTGCGTCCAGCCGCTGCTTCCCGCGTTCGCACGGGAGTTCGGGCTGGGCGCGGCGTCGAGTTCGCTGTCGTTGTCGCTGTCGACCGGGATGCTGGCGGTCTCGATTTTATGTGCCGGCGCACTGTCCGAACGCGTCGGACGACGCGGGCTGATGTTCGCGTCGATGACGCTGGCCGCCCTGTTCAATGTGCTCGCCGCGCTGTCGCCCAACTGGAACCTGCTGCTGGTCTGGCGTGCGCTCGAAGGTTTCGCGCTGGGCGGCGTCCCGGCGGTCGCAATGGCCTATCTCGCCGAAGAAATCGCGTCCGACGGGCTCGGTTTCTCGATGGGGCTCTATGTCGGCGGAACCGCGTTCGGCGGCATGGTCGGACGGATCGGCATGAGCGCGCTGGAAGAGCACTTCTCGTGGCGGACGGCGATGCTGACGATCGGCGTCGTCGATCTCGTCGCGGCAGTTGCCTTCGTGATGCTGCTGCCGCAATCGCGACGCTTCGTGAAGCGCACCGATCTGACGCTGCGTCACCATTTGCGGCTGTGGAACGCGCAACTGCATCACGCCCGGCTCCCGTTCGTGTTCGCGATCGGCTTCCTGGTGATGGGCGCGTTCGTGACGATCTACAACTATGCGGGGTTCCGGCTCACCGCGGCCCCCTTCAATCTGAGCTCGACCGAGTGCGGCCTGATCTTCGGCGCCTACCTGTTCGGGATGGTGTCTTCATCGAGCGCCGGCGCGCTCGCCGACCGTGTCGGACGGGCCCCGGTGCTGGTCAGCGGCATGCTCGTATTCGCGGCGGGCCTCGCGCTGACGCTGTCGCATTCGCTCGTCGCGATCGTCGTCGGCATCGTGCTCGTCACGATCGGCTTCTTCGTCGCCCATGCGGTCGCGAGCGGCTGGGTCGGCCATCTCGCGGGATCGGCGAAAGGGCACGCCGCATCGCTGTACCTGCTTGCGTACTATCTCGGGTCGAGCGTGCTCGGCTCGGTCGGCGGGTCGTTCTGGCAACACGGCGCGTGGGCGGGCGTCGCCGCGTATGTCGCGGTGCTGCTCGCCGTCGGGTTGCTGGCTGCACGGCGATTGACCCGCGCGTAACGGGTGCGGCGGACGCCCCGCGTTTTTCGGTCAATCACCGTCTGCCGCATCGTCGCCGATTCCGATCCGGTCAATCAATATCAGGAAACCGAACTAAATCTGCCGGACATGCGGGCGAAGATCCGGATGCGTGATGCGGTAGTGGATATGCATGGCCGCGCGCCGGCACAAACCTCGTCGATGGTCGACTGATTCGAAGCCGCGACAAACGGCGGCGCGGCGGTCATACGCGCAGGCGCCAATCGCCGTGCGTCGCCCATCACAACAGCGGCAGCGTCAGCCGGATATGCTCGGCGAACGCCGCCGTCAGATGCGACGGCCGTTTCCGGTCGAACCTCAGCGTGATACCCACGGCCGGCAACGGCGGCAACCGCGGATCGCCGTTGACGATCGCCAGGTCGGCCGGCACCGCCGTCTGCGTCATCACCGCGAACGCCTGCCCCGAGCGCACCAGCGCGATCAGCCCCGCGAGACTGCTGCTCGCATACGCGACGCGGTAAGCGCGGCCGGCGCGATGCAACGCTTCGCAAGCCGCGATGTGATCGAGCGTATCGCGATCGGAAAGCGCGAGCGGCAGCGGATCGAAATGCGCGGGTTCGAGCCCCGGGTAGCCGATCCAGACCAGTTGCTCGCGGCGAATGATGTCGTCGTTCGCCCCGTCGTCCGGCAGCGAAATCATCGCGAGATCGACCGCGCGTTTCTCGAGCTGTTCGAGCAGCCGCGGCGTCGGCCCGCATACGATTTCAACGATCGCCTGCGGATGCTGGCTCGAAAACTGCCTCAGCAGCGACGGCAAAAACACCTCCGCGTAGTCGTCCGGGCACCCGAACCGGATGGTCCCCGACAACCCCGTGCCGCACAGGTCGGCCATCGCCTCGTCGTGCAGTCGCAGGATGCGCTGCGCATGCACGAGCAGCCGCTCGCCCGGGTGGGTCAGCACCACGCCGCGGCCGGTGCGCTGGAACAGCGGCTGGTCGACGATATCCTCGAGCCGCTTCATCTGCTGGCTGAGCGCGGACTGGGTCCGGCCGACGCGCGCGGCCGCGCGGCTGAGCGCGCGCACCTCGGCGATCACGACGAACGAACGCAGCAGGTCGATGTCGAGCGAAAGTCCCAAGGTATTAGCTCCTTTTCTACCTTGCATAAGAACTATTCGTTTCCATCAAACCAGACGCGCGCCTAGACTGCAAGCGATCCCTGCCCCCTTTGCCCGGAGAAGCCCGATGTCCCTGAACGACGACGCAACCTTCTGGCGCAACGCCAGGCAGCATCTGGTCCGCTACGGCGGCACGTTCGAGCCGATGATCATCGAGCGCGCGAAAGGCAGCTTCGTCTACGACGCGGACGGCCGCGCGATCCTCGATTTCACGTCGGGGCAGATGAGCGCGGTGCTCGGCCACTGCCATCCGGAGATCGTCTCCGTCATCGGCGAATACGCGGGCAAGCTCGACCATCTGTTCAGCGGGATGCTGTCGCGGCCCGTCGTCGATCTCGCGACGCGCCTCGCCGACATCACGCCCGACGGGCTCGACCGCGCGCTGCTGCTCAGCACCGGCGCGGAAT
The DNA here is from genome assembly GCF_047978125.1 of Burkholderia sp. LFS061. Classification (NCBI taxonomy): domain Bacteria; kingdom Pseudomonadati; phylum Pseudomonadota; class Betaproteobacteria; order Burkholderiales; family Burkholderiaceae; genus Burkholderia; species Burkholderia sp. LFS061. The sequence goes on from NZ_JBFPFS010000001.1 coordinate 28,107, forward strand.
CGAACGAAGCGGCGATCCGGATGGCGAAGCTCGTCACCGGCAAGTACGAGATCGTCGGCTTCGCGCAGTCGTGGCACGGGATGACGGGCGCGGCCGCATCGGCCACGTACAGCGCGGGCCGCAAGGGCGTCGGCCCGGCCGCCGTCGGCTCGTTCGCGATTCCGGCGCCGTTCACGTACCGGCCGCGCTTCGAGCGCAACGGCGCCTACGACCATCTCGCCGAACTCGACTACGCGTTCGACCTGATCGATCGCCAGTCGAGCGGCAACCTCGCCGCATTCATCGCGGAGCCGATCCTCAGTTCGGGCGGGATCATCGAACTGCCGGAAGGCTATATGGCGGCGCTCAAGCGCAAGTGCGAGGAGCGCGGGATGCTGCTGATCCTCGACGAGGCGCAGACGGGCGTCGGGCGCACCGGCACGATGTTCGCGTGCCAGCGCGACGGCGTGACGCCCGACATCCTGACGCTGTCGAAAACGCTCGGCGCCGGGCTGCCGCTCGCGGCCATCGTGACGTCCGCGGCGATCGAGGAACGCGCACACGAACTCGGCTACCTGTTCTACACGACGCACGTGTCCGACCCGCTGCCCGCGGCCGTCGGCCTGCGCGTGCTCGATGGAATTAGGGCAGCAGTTGGGATGGGATGCGTACTTTTATAGTATCTTTGCGCGAACCATGGATATGCAGGAGTTTACGGCTGTCGCGTTGAGGGCCTTGCGCGAACTACGGTTTGATTTTTTTGCCTACGGCATGTGCAGCGTGACTCCGTTCATGCGGCCCAGGACTTATATGTATGGCAATTATCCCGAGGACTGGGTGCAGCGATATCAGGCGGCTAACTACGCGGTGATCGATCCCACGGTGAAACACAGCAAAGTATCGTCGTCCCCCATTTTGTGGAGCAATGAGTTGTTCCGTGGGTGCCCGGATCTGTGGTCCGAAGCCAACGACTCGAATTTACGCCACGGCCTGGCACAGCCCTCGTTCAACACCCAGGGGAGGGTTGGGGTGTTAAGCCTGGCGCGCAAGGATAATCCCATCAGTCTTCAGGAATTTGAGGCGTTGAAGGTGGTGACCAAGGCGTTTGCCGCAGCGGTCCACGAGAAGATTTCCGAGCTGGAGAGCGACGTGCGTGTGTTCAATACGGATGTGGAGTTCAGCGGTAGGGAATGTGATGTGCTGCGCTGGACGGCCGACGGCAAGACCTCGGAGGAAATCGGCGTGATCATGGGGGTGTGCACCGATACGGTGAATTACCACCACCGCAACATCCAACGCAAAATCGGCGCCAGTAACCGCGTGCAGGCAGTCTCTTACGCCGTCGCGATGGGCTATATCTGAATGTGGTGCAGCGCGACGGGCTCGTCGCACGCGCGAACGTGATGGGCGACCGGCTCAGGCGCGGCCTGCTCGACCTGATGGAACGGTTCGACTGCATCGGCGACGTGCGCGGACGCGGGTTGCTGCTCGGCGTCGAGATCGTCAAGGATCGCCGGACGAAAGAACCGGCGGACGGGCTCGGCGCGAAAATCACGCGCGAGTGCATGAACCTCGGGCTCAGCATGAACATCGTGCAGTTGCCCGGGATGGAGCTGCGCTGGCAGGACGCCTACCATCAATTCAGCGCCGCGGAGAACGAGCAGCAGCTCTTCCAGCGGATCGCCGCGTATTCGAAGCGCCTGGGCTTCGAATACTGCTGTTACGGAATCCGGGTGCCGCTGCCCGTGTCGAAATCGGCCGTCGCGATCTTCGACACCTATCCGGACGGCTGGATGGCGCACTATCAGGCGCAGGACTACATCAAGATCGATTCGACGGTCCGCGACGGTGCGCTCACCACCAACATGATCGTCTGGCCGGACGTCGACGAGGTCGCGCCATGCCCGTTGTGGGAAGATGCGCGCGAGGCCGGGTTGTCGGTCGGCATCGCGCAGTCGAGCTGGGCCGCGCGCGGCGCGTTCGGCCTGCTGAGCATCGCGCGCCATGCGGATCGCCTCACGCCTGCCGAAATCGACATGCTCACGCTGCAGACCCACTGGCTCGCGAACCTGTCACATTCGCTGATGAGCGGCTTCATGGTGCCGAAGCTCGCGCCAGCGGCAAGCGTCGTGCTGACGGCGCGGGAACGCGAAGTGCTGTGCTGGACCGCCGAAGGCAAGACGGCATGCGAGATCGGTCAGATCCTCGGCATCGCGGAGCGGACGGTGACTTTTCACGTCAACAACGTCCTCGTGAAGCTTGGCGCGACCAACAAGGTGCAGGCGGTCGTCAAGGCGGTCTCGGCGGGGCTCATCGATATGTTCTGAATGGGCGGCGTGTTCCGGATCGCACCGCCACTGACCGTCAGCGAGGAAGAGATCGATCTTGGCTTGTCGCTACTCGGACAGGCGATCGAACGCGCGGTGTAACGCCGCCGCGCGGTAACGCCCTTCATCGCATCGTGCGATCCGTCGCGCCGGGTCGACCGACCGGCGCGACGCATTCCCGATCGATCAACTCGTTTCGGCCGCCCACGCTTCGGCGTCCGCGCCTGCCGGAATGTGCATCGGGCTCGACGGATCCGTCGCCGCGCGCCACACGGCTTCGGCAACATCCTGCGCATGGGTGATCGGCCCCGACGCATCGAGCATCCTCGCGACGGCCTTTCCGACGAATTCCGCATAAGCCTCGTGTTCGAAGCCATGCATGTGCGCACGCGCGTTGTCGCCGAAACGCGTGTCGGGCGCACGGCCCGGCAGCACGAGATGCGCGCGCACGCCGAACGGTTCGAGTTCGACCGCCATCGATTCGGTGAACGCATTGACCGCCGCCTTGCTGGCCCGGTACGCGCCGACCAGCGGCAACACCTTCAGCGTGACGCTCGACGTGACGTTCACGATCACGCCGGCCCCACGCCGGCGAAACTGCGGCAGCACGGCCTGCGTAACCGCAATCGTGCCGATCGTGTTGGTTTCGAACAGCGCACGCACCGTGTCGAGCGGCGTGAGCTCCGCCGGCGCGGCCGCGCCGAAGCCTGCGTTATTGACGAGCACGTCGATCGGGCCGGCCGCGTCGATGGCAGCGCGGATGCTGTCGGCGTTCGTCACGTCGAGCGCCAGTACGCGCAGGCGTTCCGACGGCGGCAGCACGTCCTCGCGCGGCGTGCGCATCGTCGCGACGACCTGCCAGTCGCGGGCCAGGAAATGGCGGGCAATCTCGAGGCCGAAGCCGGAGGAACAGCCGGTGATCAGTACGGTCTTCATGCGAACTCCTGGGTTGTGTTGGGCACGTGTCCGTACGATAGATGGATGGATCCGTATTCGCTACAATCGAAAATCCGTTTTTCTTTTGCGAGAGTCCGACGATGATCGACCCGTTGACCGAAGTCGTGACGCTGCTGCAACCGGGTGCGCGATACTCCAAGTCCGTTCACGGTGCGAGCCCGTGGTCGATCAACCGCACGGTCGCCGGCGAGCCGTTCTATTGCGCGATCCTCGACGGCGGATGCCGGATCGCGATCGACGGGCACGCGCCGATCGAGCTGCTGCCCGGCGATTTCGTGCTGATTCCGGCGGCCTACGGCGTCGCGATGTCCAGCCTCGAACCGCCGCCGCCGGGCGTCGAAACCGCGCCGCCGGTCGCACTCGACAACGGCGAATACCGGATCGGCGATCCGGGCAACCCGGTCGACACGCGGATGATGGCCGGCAACTGCAGCTTCGGTTCGCCGGATGCAGCGCTGCTGGTGTCGCTGCTGCCGCAATTCGTGCATGTGCGCGGCGAACCCCGGCTGACCACGCTCGTGCAACTGGTGCGCGACGAATCGCGCGCGCAGCGGCCCGCTCGCGAGATCGTGCTGGCGCGCCTGCTCGAGGTGCTGCTGATCGAGGCATTGCGGTTCACGGCCGAAACGAACGCGTCGCCCGGCCTCGTGCGCGGGCTCGCCGACAATCGACTGGCGGCCGCGATCCGTGGAATGCACGCCCGCCCTGCCTATCCGTGGACGGTCGTCGAACTCGCGAAGGAAGCGGCACTGTCGCGCTCGACGTTCTTCGAACGCTTCAGCCGCGCGGTCGGCGTCGCGCCGATGGAATACCTGCTCACGTGGCGCATGGCGCTCGCGAAGGACCTGCTCCGCCGCAACGAAAGTCGCATCGCAGAGATCGCGGGGCGCGTCGGCTACAGTTCCGCGAGCACGTTCAGCGTCGCGTTCACGCGGCATGTCGGGCGGCCGCCCGCGCAGTATGCGCGTGACGAACAGGCGGTGGCGAACGAGGAATGAACCGCGCATGCCCGCCACTGCGCGTATCGCGATGCGCGCCGGGGTCTCGCCCCGCTTCTCGCGCGATCGCCGGACGAACGGCCCGCGATTGCCACCAGCATCACGCGATCTGCGTACACTGCCCGACACGCAACAACGACGCGCGAGGCATTCGATGACGACAACGGGCAAGGACATCGGTACGACCGACCACTGGCTCGTCGCGCGCCGCGATCCGGAAACCGGCATCGAAAGCCTGCATGCGCATTTCAACGGCCATGCGTACGACGCGCACGATCACGACGACATGCTGGTCGGCTTCACCGAACAGGGCGTGCAGCAGTTCCAGTGCCACCGGTCGCTGCATACGAGCGTGCCGGGCCGCGCGATCCTGATCGAGCCGGGTGCGATGCACGACGGCCATGCGCCCGAAGCGAGCGGCTTCACCTACGGGATGCTGTACCTGCCGCAAGCATGGGTCGAGCGCGCGGCGCGCCGGCTGGATTTGCCGGGCCTCGGCGGCGTCGAAGCCGCATTCGGCCATACGCTCGTCGACGACCGCGGCCTCGTCGACGCGATCCGGCAAGCGTTTCTGGCGATCCACGGCAACGAAGGCAGGCTCGCGCGCGACCAGACGCTCGACCGTCTGCTGACGCGGCTCGGCGGCGAACTGCGCGGCCCGCTCGTGCTGGAAAGCGGCGTCGTGCCGCCCGCGATCGCGCGCGTGCGCGATCTGCTGCATGCGCAGATGGACGGCAACATCGGGCTCGACGAACTCGCCAGCGTCGCCGGGATCGACCGGTTCCGGCTGACGCGGCTGTTCCAGCGCGCGTTCGGCACGTCGCCGCACGCGTATCTGGTGCGCTTGCGGCTGCGCGCCGCGCGCCGGCTGCTGGCGGCCGGTCGTACGCCTGCGCAGGCGGCCGCGGACGTCGGCTTCGCCGACCAGAGCCATCTGGGCCGCTGGTTTCGCCGCGCGTACCGGATCACGCCGGCTGCGTACCGGCAAATGTGCACAAACGTTCCAGACTGATCGCGCGCGACATCCGATCATGAGTGCTTCAACGAGGAGCAAGCATGTTCGATACGAAAGTGGCACTGATCGTGCGCGACGATCTCGCGGCGTGGCAGAAACTCAATGTCGTCGCGTTTCTCGCGACGGGCGTCGCGGCCGGCGCGCCCGAAGCGCTCGGCGAGCCTTATGAGGATGCGGCCGGAAATCGCTACGGCCGGATGCTCGGCCAACCGATGCTGGTGTTCGCGGCCGATTTGAACGGCCTGCAGGCCGCGCACCGGCAGGCGCTGTCGCGCGAACTCCGGATCGTGCCGTACGTGCGAGCGATGTTTTCGACCGGGCACGACGCGGCCAACCGCGAGGTGTTTCGCGCCGAGGACGCGGCGAATCCCGATTTGGTCGGACTGGCGTTGCACGGGCCGAAGAAGGCCGTGGACAAGGCGGTGAAGGGGCTGGCGTTGCATGCGTGAACGCCGGTGCTGGTTCGTCGTTTCGGGTCAGCGATGCGCCAGCACGTTGACGAGCTTGCCGAACGGATCTCGCACGTAAAAACGCCGGACGCCCCACGACTCGTCGGCCGGGCCGTATTCGACGGGAATGCCCGCTGCATGAACACGCGCGAGCGCTTCGTCGAGATCGTCGACTTCGATCGACAGGTCGGGCGTCGGCGTGCCCGACCCGCCATGCGAAGCAAAGCTGATCTGCACATCCATCTGCTCGGCGTTACCGTAGGTTGCGATCCAGCCGTGATCCATCAGCAGATCGAGACCGAAGATCTGTTGATAGAAACGCTTCGCGTCGTCGACCGATTGCGTGTCGATATTGGCGACGATTCGTTTGACTTTCATGGGTTGTCTCCGCAGTGCGATTGAGATTCGACGCGGCAATGGCCATCTATTTGCGTCGATCCAGGCAGACCACCGAGATGTAGCCGATTCGGCTACGATCGAAGCCAAATCGGCTACCTATTTCCTGCAGACCAGCGTGCCGGAGCGTCGCAAGATGGAGACCGCAGCAAGCAGGTCGGCACCGCCGCCGGCCCATTGCAGGCCGACGGCTTTCCTCATCAACCGCCGAGGTATGCCTGCTTGATCCGGTCGTTCGCGAGCAGATTCGCGCCCGTATCGGCAAGCACCACACGCCCGGTTTCGAGCACATATCCACGATCAGCCACACCCAGCGCCTTGTTCGCATTCTGCTCGACGAGGAACACCGTGACGCCTTCGTCGCGAATCGTCCGGATGATGTCGAAGATCTGCGCGATCACGAGCGGCGCGAGGCCGAGCGTCGGTTCATCGAGCAGCAACAAACGCGGCTTGCTCATCAGCGCACGGCCGATCGCGAGCATCTGCTGCTCGCCGCCCGACATCGTGCCGGCCCGCTGCGTCGCACGCTCCTTCAAGCGCGGAAACAGCTTGAACACATGCTCGATGCCGTCGTCGATCTCGTGACGGCTCGCGAAGAACCCGCCCATCTTCAGGTTCTCGAGCACCGTCAGGCTCGGAAACACGCGCCGCCCTTCCGGCGAGATCGCCATTCCCTGCCGCATGATCTGGTGCGTCGACATCGCGGTGATGTCGTTGCCCTCGAACAGCACGCGGCCCGACGATGCGCGCGGCGTGCCGCACACGGTCATCATCAACGTCGTCTTGCCGGCGCCGTTGCTGCCGATCAGCGTGACGATCTCGCCCTTGTTCACCTCGATCGACACGCCCGCGAGCGCCTCGACCGCGCCGTAGTGCGTATGGACCTGTTCCAGCTTCAGCATCACTCTTCCCCCAGATACGCCTTGATCACGCGCGGGTCGTTGCGGACCGCTTCCGGCGTGCCGATCACGATCGGCCGGCCGTGCTCCATCACGAGGATGCGGTCCGACACGCCCATCACGAGGCTCATGTCGTGTTCGATCAGCAGCACCGACACGCCGAACTCGCGGCGCAGCTTGTCGATCAGGTGCTGCAGCTCGATCTTTTCCTGCGGGTTGAGACCGGCCGCCGGCTCGTCGAGCATCAGCAAACGCGGCTCGGTGATCATGCAGCGCGCGATCTCCAGACGCCGCTGGTGCCCGTACGATAGCGTGCCGGCCGGCCGGTTGGCGACCGACGTCAGCCCCATCCGTTCGAGCCACACGGCCGCGCGCTCCAGCGCTTCCTTCTCGGCGCGGCGATACGCGGGCGTCGAGAACAGGCCGGGCAGCAGCCCCGCCTTCACCTTGCGATGCTGCGCGACGAGCAGGTTCTCGACCACCGTCAGCGACTTGAACAGGCGGATGTTCTGGAACGTGCGCACGAGGCCCTTCACCGCGATCTTGTGGCTCGGCAGCCCGGCGATCGGGTGGCCGTCGAGTTCGACCGCGCCGGAGGTCGGCTTGTAGAAGCCGCCGACACAGTTGAACACTGTGGTCTTGCCCGCGCCGTTCGGCCCGATGATCGCGAACACCTCATCGCGGCGCACGTCGAAATCGATGCCGTCCACCGCGAGCAACCCGCCGAAGCGCATCTGCAGCCCGGCGACCTTCAACAGTTCTGCATTCGTGCTCATTGCGGCAGCTCCACGTGCGGACGGCTCGCGGGCAGCAGGCCCTGCGGACGCCACATCATCATCAACACCATCACCAGACCGAAGATCAGCATCCGGTACTCGGCGAAGCCACGCGCGACTTCCGGCAGCACGGTCAGCAGGATCGCCGCGAGAATCACGCCGAGCTGCGAACCCATTCCGCCGAGCACGACGATCGCGAGGATCAGCGCCGATTCGATGAAGGTGAACGATTCAGGATTCACGAGGCCCTGGCGCGCCGCGAAGAACGCGCCGCCGATGCCCGCGAACGCCGCGCCGAGCGTGAACGCCGACAGCTTGATGCGCGTCGGGTTCAGGCCCAGCGACCGGCACGCGATCTCGTCGTCGCGCAGCGCTTCCCACGCGCGGCCCATCGGCATGCGGATCAGGCGGCTCGTCACGAACAGCGTGAAGCCGACCAGCACCAGCGCGATCAGGTACAGGAAGATCACCATGTGCTCGCCGCTGTATTCCAGCCCGATCAGCTCATGGAAAGTCTTCGCGCCTTCGACGCTCGCCGAGCGCGCCATCTCGAAACCGAACACCGTCGGCTTCGCGATGCCCGAGATGCCGTCCGGGCCGCCGGTGAGGCTCGTCAGGTTGTTCGCGAGCAGGCGGATGATTTCGCCGAAGCCGAGCGTGACGATCGCGAGATAGTCGCCGCGCAGCCGCAGCACCGGGAAGCCGAGCAGGAAGCCGAACGTCGCCGCCGCGATCGCGGCGAGCGGCAGGCATTCCCAGAACAACAGCCCGAAGTACTGGTTCAGCATCGCGTACGTATAGCCGCCGACCGCGTAGAACCCGACATAGCCGAGATCGAGCAGCCCCGCGAAACCCACCACGATGTTCAGCCCGAGGCCGAGAATCACGTAGATCAGCGCGAGCGTCGCGACGTCCACCGCGCCGCGCGAGCCGAAGAACGGCCACACGAGCCCGACCGCGAGCAGCACCCACACGACCACGCGCTGCTGCTGCGCGCCCATCGCGGGCAGCGCCGGCAGCTTCACCGCCGATTTCGCGCGCACGAGCCAAGGCTTGAACAACTGGAACAGGAACACGGCCGCGACCGCGATCCACACCGGCCGCCAGTGCGGCGTGAGCACGACCTGATAGCCGTCGAGCTTCAGCTGCAGCCCGAGTACGGGGATCGTGAGAATCGCCGTCAGGAACGCGGCGGCCATGGCATTCTTCAGCGCCTGGCCGAACGACGCGTCGGCGGCCGGGCGGCGAACGGAAATGACTGTACTCATCTGCGTCTCCCTTAAACCTTTTCGATGTCCGACTTGCCGAGCAGGCCGGTCGGGCGGAAGAGCAGGATCAGCACGAGCAGGCCGAATGCGACGACGTCCTTGTACTCGGCCGGCATATAGCCTGCGGCGAAGGTTTCGGCAAGGCCGAGCAGCACGCCGCCGAGCATCGCGCCCGGGATGCTGCCGATCCCGCCGAGCACCGCGGCGGTAAACGCCTTGATGCCCGCGACGAAGCCGATATACGGATTCAGCTTGCCGATCGTCAGCCCGATCAGCACGCCGCCGACGGCGGCCAGCATCGCGCCGAGCACGAACGTGAACGAGATCACGCGGTTCGTATCGATGCCGAGCAGGTTCGCCATCTTCATGTCCTCGGCGCACGCGCGGCACGCACGGCCCATCCGCGAATGCGAGATGAACAGCGTGAGCGCGATCATCAGCACGACCGTCACGCAGACGATCATCAGGCGCGAATACGGGATGGTCACGTCGAAGTCGCCGCCGAGGTGGATGTCGAACGCGCCGGAGATCAGCACCGGCACGGACACGTCGCGCGCGCCCTGGCCGATCTGCACGTAGTTCTGCAGGAAGATCGACATGCCGATCGCGGAGATCAGCGGCACGAGGCGCGGGCCGCCGCGCAGCGGCCGATACGCGACGCGCTCGACCGCGAAGCCGTACAGGCCCGTGACGATCACCGACACGATCAGGGCGGCGCCGAGCACGAGCGGCAGCGGATAACCGGCGGAAACGCCGATCGCAGTCAGGGTCACGAGGCCCACGTACGCGCCGATCATATAGATCTCGCCGTGGGCGAAGTTGATCATGCCGATGATGCCGTAGACCATCGAATAGCCGATGGCGATCAGCGCATAGATCGCACCCAGCGTCAGGCCGTTGACCAGCTGCTGGGCGAATTGCGGAAAGAAGTCAGTCATGTGCGGGAAGCTCCCGTTGGCGCTGTGCAGCTCGCCACGGCCGGATCACGGCTGCGGCCGCGCGCAACGCACGGTGTCGTCTCGGGCCGCCCGTTGGCCGCGGAACGGCCAAATGCGCACGCGCTCCGCCCGGGTGACGGGCAGAGCGGGTGCGCGGGGCGGGTACTCCGTATTACTTGGCGGCGGTCTTCGTCGCGTCCTTGTGCCACGTGTACACGACGAACTTGAACGCCTTCAGGTCGCCCTGTGCGTCATACGCGACCTTGCCGATCGGCGTGTCGAACGTCGTCTTGTGCATGTACGCGGCGACCTTGGTCGGATCGGTCGTCTTCGCTCCCGCGATCGAGTCGGCGATGATCTTCACCGCTGCGTACGCGGGCATCTGGAACGGGCCGTTCGGGTCGCGCTTCTTGTCCGCGAACGCCTTCACGAGCGCTGCGTTGGCCGGGTCGGCCGAGAAATCGGCCGGCAGCGTGACGAGCATGCCTTCCGAAGCCGGGCCGGCGATGGCCGTCACGTCCTTGTTGCCCACGCCTTCAGGGCCCATGAACGTTGCCTTCACGCCCTGCTCGCGCGCCTGGCGCATCAGCAGGCCCATTTCCGGGTGATAGCCGCCGAAGTAGACGAAATCGACGCCTTGCGACTTCAGCTTCGTGATGATCGCCGAGTAGTCGGAATCGCCGGCGTTGACGCCTTCGAACAGCACGACCGGGATCTTCGCGGCTTCGAGATCCTTCTTCACCGACGACGCGATGCCCTGGCCGTACGATTGCTTGTCGTGCAGGACGGCGACCTTCTTCGGCTTCACGTTGTTGATGATGTAATGCGCGGCGGCCGGGCCTTGCTGGTCGTCGCGGCCGATCGTGCGGAAGATGAAGTGGCGCTTCTTGCCTTCGGTCAGCTGCGGCGCGGTGGCCGACGGCGTGACCATCACGATGCCTTCGTTCTCGTAGATGTCCGACGCGGGAATCGTCGAACCCGAGCATACGTGGCCGATCACGTACTTGATCTTCTGGCTGACGATCTTGTTGGCGACGGCGACGGCCTGCTTCGGTTCGCATGCGTCGTCCATCATCACCACTTCGAACTTGTTGCCGCCCGCGCCGCCTGCCGCGTTGATCTGCTCGATCGCGGTCAGCGCGCCGGCCTTCACCATGTCGCCATACTGGGCGACCGAGCCGCTCATCGGACCAGCGATGGCGATCTTCACGGTTTCCGCTTGCGCGGCGGCGGCGCCCGCGGCGAACAGCACGGCGGCGACGGAAATGGACGTAAGACGGGACAGCGTCATCTGGGAGCTCCTCGATGTTGTTTAGTCATACGGGCAAAGGCGGCATGACTTGCGCAATCGAACAGCACCCGGGGCGAGGACATGGGACACGCCCGAGACACATAGAAGACGGAACTCCGGCGGAATGTTGCGTAGCGGGGCCCGGCTCTTGCAGTCCCCGAAGGGGACGTCTGGTTCGGAAAGACATCGTGATGCGTCTTGCATTGCGCAAGCGTTTCGCCTGCCCCGCTTGCCAAACCGCTTGATCGGAGGGATGGTCCGACAGCCGTTGGCAAGGCAGCCGAAATTATATGGGCGTTTTTAAATCGTCTGTCAAAAATGCCGGTCGAGTGAGGGAAAACACGTAGGGATGGGGTGGCGGTCGGTAGCAATGACGGCGCAACCTTTTGGTGTCGACAGCGTTTGCTGGCGGTGCAATCTGGTTGCTATCGGGGTGGGTTTTCTGGCGCTGTGCCTTGTCTGGATTGAGATTGGGGGATAGGCGAGCTTGCGCGGCTTGTGCCGAGGTGGGTAAAGGGTCGCATCGTCGTGGTTCAATCGACTGATGATTGGTTTGGTGGGCACCATCGCCGTGCGTCGGGTGGAGCGTCTCAAACATTCTGTTTGCCGACGGTTATCGCTGCCACGAAAGGCAATTGTTAATATTGTGAAATAATACGGATTCGCCTCCGCAATCCAGCCAGCCTTCCTCCGAGCCGCGTCCGCCGCGCCTCGTAGCCGCTTCAGAGCCGCTTCGACGGCCGTCCGTTGCTCAGCCGCCAGCCAGTGATCTGCCGTTTTTTTTCATTGCACATCACCTGATTTGGATCGCTGATGAATCATCCCTTCCGTCTTTCTTCCGCCGCCGCGTTTGCTTGTGCGCTTTCTGTTTCCACCGCCGATGCGTCGGGCCGCGATACGCTGGCCGATCGGTCGGCCGGGGCCAATGTGTTTCGCTCGGAGCGGCGTGCTGCTGCTCGTGATGATGGGCATGCGGCACGTATGAGCCGACGCCGCGTGCAGTACGCCGCGCCCGTGGAACGAAGCCCGTTCGATACGCCGGATACGCGGCCGCTGCGTGTGTCGGGCGATAGGCTTGAGGCACCGCCACCTTCGTCGGAGCATGAACCCGATTTGGTGCTGCCCGCGAATCGCGTCGCGCTCGGCGCGGGTGGCAGCGATAGTCTTGGTCGCGCGTTGCCTGGATACGAACAGCGCGAGCAGAACTGGAATGAATACCTGCGGGCTAACGGATCGCGACCGGCCGGAAGTGGCGGCTCGTATGCGCCGGCTCGTCCGTACGATGCTGCGCGTGGCCCGCATGGTGCGCCCAATCCGTTTGATCCGTCGGTGCCGCAACCCGAGACGCGCACGTTTTATGACAACGGCGCGGGCACGCATTGCACGGCAACGGGCGGTGCGAGGACGTCACGGTCTTCTTGCAATATCGCGTGGTGATACGCTGGGGGTGGCTGATAGCCATTGCCCTACCCGGCGCGCTGCGCGACGTCGCGCAGCGCGGCCGCATCTTGCGGCGTTGCCTTTTACAACTGCGTGATGATCAGCCTGCCAGGCTCAATATCGATTCGCGCCTTTCTGCCCGGGACAAAACACGCATCGCTGATCAGCCACATTCCACCAATCTTCATGTACGGGTAGAACTTCTCCGGCTTGAGGTCCGTTTTCGGCGTACCCCACATTTCCTGGATCGTTACGAAACGTTCCGTCTTCGGTGGTCGTGCTTTATGATTCGCCTTAGCCATGGGCAACTCCTTGGAAGTTGGCTGTGGTTAGCGGGTCGTGAGTGTTGGTAGCACTTGCGGCCCGCGCTCGTTTACTGCGGCGTTTTGATGGTTCGGATTCCTCCTTTGTTGGTGGTTCGGTGGAAATGGGGATTCGACGTGTGGATCAGGACGTGCAACGTATCCATCCGCGCGCGCGATCATCATCGCTGGACATTGCTCATTAGACAGTGTTTGTCGCTTGGGCACACGTTAGCCGTTAGTTATAGGCACGCAACGAGGTCAATGCTCACGGCCGTTGCGAGCGCTGATGGCGAACGTCGATCTGTCACAGTAAGCGATTGATCAGAACTTGACGATTCGAAACAGTTCGATTGGATCGGACGCAATGTATAAGTTCGTCTCGATACGGATGCGACTGCTACCCAATCTTTGTTGTCGTTCGGGGGCACCAGAAATAGCTTGCGGGTGACGTCCGATTTCGGCATCTCACTCAAACCGATCTCGACCCACTTCTGCCTCTCGACTCTCGGTACGCCCAGCGTCTCTCGATTAACCCTTTTCTGCCGTCCGGGTCTTCGCGTCCGAAGTCGCGACGCATGGCGTCATAGCCAAATGCAGGTCTCGTGGCTGATCTGTGTCAGACTTCCTGGCTGGCTTCACGAGACCAACATTTCTTAGACGTTGCGCTAGGGCGATGATCACCGAACAGGATATTGCTGACTTCATCAACTGTGTTGACAAGGCTAAAAAATTTGAGCCTTTTCAACCAAACGGTGAATTTCAGCAGGACATTTGGACCCGCATACACGAGACGATTTGCGTCCCCGAGGGACGGCCGGCAGGCGATATGAGAGCTCTTGGGCGAACCCTGTTTCGCCGAACTCAACTCGACCCTGAGCTGAACGTATACGCCAGCCCAGCACTCCACTTTATGTACGGTACGTCGAACGGTGAGAAGCTTCGGGACTTTTCGGAGGTAGATAAGTGGTGTGAAGTAATTCGATATTTGGACCTTCTGCGCAAGTTGCCTGGTCACGGGTTTGATCCTTCCAGCACCGTCGGAATGGAGCGGGACTTGGCTGTTACCGGTGCCATCATCAGACTTCAAGGTGAAGGCTATCGGTTCGTGGCGAAGGATGAACGCATCAAATTCGAAGAAGGAGAACTGGAGCGTTGCGCGGCTGATATTTTTGACATGTTCCGCAATGTTGACGGTTTCCGGATCTCGTATTTATTGTTTAAGCATCTTCAGAATAACAAGCGTTTCAAGGGTGGCCGCTATTTGACAGGGCGGATTTCTCGGCCAACGACCGAAAGAAATCCACAGCCAGCACCCCCGCTAGGATATTTGCTGAACCTTTCTGCGGCTAATCTTTCCACGGAGCGCGTCAAGGGTTTCTCGGATGAGTCCGCAAGGAAAATACTGCAGAGGGCGTCCGATATAGTGGCGGCGCTCGATGTTGAAACGTATTCGACATATGCCCATATGGGCACCTCGCATGAGCGGTTGCCAATCTATCTTCAGGAGATTTTGATAGCCGATCATGTACTGGCATTCCGCCAGATTCATCCTGCGGATGCAATTGAAATGATGTCGGGACTATTCAACTGGGTCGATAACGAAGCCATGCGCTCGAAGCTCGGCTGGGCCATTGATGATTTGCAATCATTGATGCAATGGTTGTTCCAGTATGTGCCAGCTGAGTCGATTAACTCGACGCTTAGTCGTGAAACATTTGCGAAATCTGAAATTCCCGGAACGCGACTAGAAAGGTTGTTGTTAGATATTTCGCACGATCCGTCAACTGTGAATGAATCATATCGCACTCCACTCGATGCGACAAAGGCGGATGTAGGCATGAAACCGTTGTTTGCGACAAACGACGGGCGGTATTTTCTGTTTTCTCCATCTTTCAGTTCGATAGGCTTTTACGAAATCGCTGCAACGAAGCTCAGAACGGCATTTGGATCGGGTGTAGATCAGGATATAGGAAACGCGATCGAACCGATGGTCGCCGGTATGTTTCGCTCCCGAGGGATAGCGCCGGCGATCGTGTCGCGAAAATACGATATGTACGGAACGATAGGCGAGTGCGATATCGTCATTGAATCGGATCAGGCGGTAATTCTCATTGAGTTGAAAAAGAAATCGATGACACGAGCAGCTCAGGCGGGGGATTCGTATAGTGGCTTTTTCGATCTCTTTGGTGGGGTCCTGAGTGCTCAGGAACAACTCGGGCAACATGAAGTGCTGCTGCGAGAGTTTGGGCACATTAAGTTCGTCGACGGCAGTCAGATCAATCTTAATGGTCGTCGTATCGAGAGGTTGGCTGTAACTCTCCTGGACTGGGGTGGGACTCAGGACGGCATGGTACTCAGAGCCATCATGTCAACGTTGGTCGGTGCATCACTTAACTATTCAGCGGCTACCGTTAAGCAATCCAATCAACTCGCGAAATTAAACAGTACGTTGGGCGCGCTCGGTACACAACATACTAAGCTCCTGACTCTTGTGGGTGATCCGCGAGACTTGCTAACGAACTGGTGGTTCATGAGCGTTCCGCAGCTTATGGCGTTAGTAAGAGGTGCGCATGATGCAAACGGATTTTATGGCGCGCTGAGACGTATCGGCTCGGTCACGACAGGGTCTCTGGATTTCTATCAGGAGTTTGAATGGCGGTCCGCTTTGGGGGCATGATGTAATGTGCCTGCCAAGGCATGTAAGCATCGGGACCGGAGAAAGCACGAATGAAGAACTGAATCGACTTTGCGGTATTGATATTGTCGTCGGCGGGAGTGATTCGCGATCCTGCAGCGCTTGAGGGCGCGCTCACCTCTCTGAATCCAATGACCGTTTGCTGGTGCGGAGCCGACGTCCGTATGTCGGGCGATAACGCTGCCAAACGGCAGCAGTTCGCCGCACTGCGCCATCGATGCCATCGCACCGCTGCAGTGGGCACGACGACATCCGTGCGGCAAGTCCCGACCCTGAGGTGCCACTTGACGCCGGGCCATGTCGATCGCGATTTTCGCGTGTACAACGGCCATTCGCGCAGGGGTCCTCGAGCATTGGCCCTAGCGATGTACGTCGATTCGAATTTACCGTGCCGGGGCTGATCGACTAGGCGTTATGCGCCATGTTTCTTGATCAGACATCCAGTTCGCCAAGGAAACCAAGTGTCGGCCCTTGCAAGCCGATACCTTTCTTTGGCTCAAGCGCATATTGTATGGGGGGCGACCAAAAAACCATTTAAAATCAATTGGCTAGGAAGGTCATGAGGCGCTTTGGCACCCCGTTGGAGCGCTGACACACTTGGGGTACGCCACAACCTTAACGCAGTTTTAGCCTCTTCGCCGCGACAGAGACCGGGTGATCCACCTTGCGGTAATCCGGTTGAACCGTGTACCTTTTCGTCAGTCCTTGCGCTGCGCCCCCCCCCAAAAAACGAAAAGGAAATCTCGTGGCTGAAAACGTTCCGTTTTACAGCGATGTCCGGTTCTGGCAGTTCCTGATCGCGGCTGTTGCGTTGACCCTTTCACAACTCCCACCCGTCAGACTTTGGTTTAAGCGCGCGAGATTGTCGGTCGACGTATTCGATCGTGCGGCGCTTGATGAGGAACTGGGCCTACCACACGCACAGATACACATTACGATTTCCAACTCTGGCGGTCGGGAGATCAAAATCAATAAAATCACTGCAACGATCACACGCGGCAATGAGTCACGGGTTCTGATCGCCAGAGGGTATTTTGAAAAATTCTCGGATCAACGTCCAACGTTGCTCACTCCCTTTCGCGTAAAACCCGGTCAGGAGTGGGGACATAACGTGAACTTTCCGCTTCCTGTTGCTTGGAATGACCGTAACCAAGTAAGTGCAATGTCGAAAGCCTTGAGGGACAACATTAAGGCTAAACGTACCGCGCTGGGTGAACCCAAAGAAGATGTTCCGGCAGATCAGAATTTGGTCGATCCCTTGGCCCATCGCTTCGATACTCATTTTTTCTGGAAGGCCGGCGAGTATACGGTCAATCTGAAGATAGAGACGGAGGACGGGCGCGCCGATGTAAATAGTGTTTACCGCTTTATTATATTTGAGTCAGAGAGCGATCTTCTTCGTTCTCACAAGGATCAAATCAAGTTTGGCAATGGCGTCCATTACCGACTGCCTCCAATTGAGCCATTAATAATTGAATTGCATCGCGAAAATGAAGGTCGACGTTAATTTTATTGAAAGCTCACAACAATACTTCGGACATGCAATGTCGATATTGGTCGATTTGTTGAAAGATTTGATGCTCGCCTGGCGTATCCGGTATGGCTTTGTGTGACTGGACGAAGGTCCGCTGTCTCCTTCAGAGCCGACGCCTGAGTGTCCGCCTCAGCGCTCGGGCGAGCGGCCGCAACTGGCCGGCTGCAGCCCAACGTGATCGCCCGAGTCGACCCGAAGCGGACCTTCGCCGGGCAGAATTCGGCGCCTGGAAGCGGCCGTTCGGAGCCGAAGATCACAAAAGAGTAGACCTTTTCGCGTGCGGGTGAACCGTGTTAACGCGTGAAAAACCACTCCATAAATTCTTCGGCAATCTCCGGCGTCATTTCGAGAGTTGCCTCAGCTAGCTTCGGTTGTCCCTTTGCAACGGCTACGCGACACCGAACCTCATACTTGAGTCGCGTTGCGAGCCCAAAATTCGGTGCTTCTGAAGTTCCCCAGGCCAATGGAGTCAAATAGATCGACGGCCCCATCCACTGAAACAACACCTAGCTTTCTGAGTGCTGCATTGATTGCTCGTTCCCCAAGCGCGAGCCCCGGGTCATCTGTTGAGGATTGACGGGGAGGTAGTATTAGTTCCCCTCGCTCCCAAACGGCTGATGATTGAGCACCCACTCCTCCGAAATAGTCCGTTTCGACATACGCTATTTTTCCGGCCTTCGAAAAGACGGAAAGCACATCTGCCACCAAAGTAGATAGTCGTTCGAACGGCTGGACATGGCTTGTGGTTTTTCCGGCAACAATCGAGTCATACAGCAAATCAGTCAGGGGAATTAGCGCAAGACCCTGCAACATCCGCACTACACGAGCCTCGCGATACTGAATTGCCAAGTCGGATAAAATCACTTCCCGTCCAATGATTGCATGAATACAGTGAGGCATAGCGATAAATTATCAGGTTAGTGGAGTCGGGATTAATTTCTACGCAGCCGAAACCGTGTCAAATTGGCGTTGGTAAATGTGAGATTGCCTCGCCCTCAAACTCATGCCTCATGGGGCACCAAGGCTCAATAACCATTCGTGATATTTAACTCTCCCACTGTCCCTAACCTCTCCACTCCCAAGATCAACAATGAATTCCATTTGTGCACGAATTTCCGAATCCACTGGATTCTTGACATCGTCCGGAAGCAACCCGAACCCCTCAAGATAGTCAATCCTATTTATGACCTGCTCCGCACAGTTTGCAAGATCAATCATGTAATGAGAGCGCATCCATTCATACAGAAAAGATAGCGCCGCCAATAGATCAGACGCACCTTGCGCATCTGAATCTTCACTCATACTGATTTCACCTACATTCCATTCTTGGATCTTAAAATCCAAACAATCACACCCTGACTCACTCCCCTCCCAAATACGATCAAGTTTTTTAATGATACGCGCATGAATGTCCGGCGCTGACAAGTCAGAGTAACGAGACAGAAAGTCAAATACAGATCTTGCTCCGGTGAGCGCGAAACAACACCACGCAGCAAACTTCAATTGATTCGCCGAGTCGAGCTTGGTAAGTTCTCTGGCCAAGTTCTCTTTATGTTCGGAAATTGTAGTCATTCGGAACCTTTGTCGAAAACTCTGTCGGCCTCGACGGTCGCCCCATTGGAGCGACACGTTTGATGGGCACCGTCGGCCATCGTAATCTCCGGGACACGATCAGTTGCATTCGCCTCACACACTATGACTTTCCCCGCTACATCGGTCACACTCGCGGGCACACCGTGCACCTCATACGCAAACGTGTGGTCTTGCCGAAGCAGTCGGTGTATGCAGCCAGCTATCCGCGGCCACTCCACTCAGCACGCCCAATCTGGCGCTTCAAAAAAACCATTATTTCAACCATCCCTCATCAAACTCACTCGTCAACCTCACCCAAAACACTCTTTCAGAATATTTTCGTCAAACGACTTATTCCCGGAGACCTTCTTCCCCAGCAAATAATCAACATCGAGCCCATCCAACCCAACACCATTTCTCTTCGCCGCGAAAATAATGGTCAGAAACGGGTAAGAATAGTAACCTGGATTATCCATTACATCCCGAATCAATCCAGACTTGATTTCCACAACATTGATCACCCTCGGCAAATAAATACTTACCACCTTTTCGCATATCCATCGACATGTCGACTCAATCTCCATATCATTCCGTGGCAAATCAACTGCCCCACCGATATTCGGAGAAAACGACTTTACTACCTCCATGGACGTATTCATCGCAAGAACCAGACCCGTCGGTATCTTCGGCCTGTACGGTGGATTGCTGCTTTTATAAAAATCCTGAAGATCAGGGGAATCAGCGGCAGCAGAAAGAATATAGCCGTTTGCATTTTTCAGGAATCTGAATCCGATGCGCCCATTACCGATACCTTCCCGACCGACAAGAATCTCGCCCCTTGATACTTTGATGCCACTCTCACTTATATTTTCCTTGAGAGTTTCCTGCAATCTCTTTTCAAATATCTTCTTTAATTCCGCACTCATCTTGCACACCTCAATATTTCAGCACATGGAATGTTGCATCGTACGAAGTACCACGCGCACCAAGCACCTCGCCTATATCTCTATTGCCAGTTGCGATCTCGAACTGCCCAGTTTTTCCCGCTGACGGTGTAATTACCCCACCACCAATGCCATCGACGGTATTCGATGGACTCGTCATGTCGAATACACCAGATGCGCTTTGATTCTTCGTCAGACGTCCTGACCCATGTTTGGCTTCGAAAACGTGATAGTTCCCGTGGCTGTCCGTCGCAACGAAGTCGGCCCGAATTCGCTTGCCATTCACCTTCATTGTCACCTCTTCGGCAACGACGTTGAAACCGTTTCGCTCCAAGTCATACATCGATTTTTCACGACCGCGCTTTCCGCTCCATTGACTCAGGCACGTCAGCCCCCATGGATCAATCCAAGCCAGCGGATTCGGCCCATATCGATACTGATTCAACCCGCCCGCCAACCCGATCGGGTCCGGCGTGATAAACCGACCGATGTCCGGATCGTAGAATCGAAAGGTGTTGTAGTGCAGCCCGGTTTCACGATCCAGATACTGCCCCTGGAAACGCAGATTCTGTGGTCGCGGCACGTGAGTTGGTGCCGGCGCCGACGCTTGCACATTTCCCCACTCCGGTGTTGGCAACTGCGGCGCCCGCGCGATCCACTCCTCCTGCACCGCGTTACCCCAAACCTTGTAGCGGGCCTGCCAGATCAACTCTCCGTCCGCGTCGGTCAGTTCCTCCGGCAACCCTGACACATCGTTGTGGAAATAGTAGACCGCATCCCTTCCATCGGCATCGTTAGCCGCCGGCTTGCACTGATCGATCCGCGCAAGCGGCACATAACTATTGGCCTCGTACAAATACGTCAGCGCTTCCTCACCCTGGCGATCGTGATACGTCTCCTGCACCAGCCGCATGCCGTCCCACAGGAAATCCGTGCTCGCGTAACCGCCATTGAGCTTACGAATCCGACGGCCGAACGCGTCGTATTCGAAATGCGTTGTCGCGATGCCAAGGCGGTCCTTCGTCACGACGGTCTTCAACTGACTCCAATCGTCGTATTCAAGAACCAGCTCTTTCGCAGGCCCGTGACCGCTCAGCTTGCGAACCAGCCGTCCATACGAGTCGTACTCGAAGCGCTTGTCCTCGAACATCTTGAGCCGGTTGTGCTCGACGTAGCCGCCCGGATGATCGCTCGACACCAGGTTGGCCGCCGCGTCCCAGCGAAACACTTCCGACGGCAATCCCGGCCCCGCCGCCTGTTCAATGCGACCAGTCGGGTCATATTGATAGCTCGTCGTGCCATGCCGCTGATCTCGTTTCTGGATCACGTCGCCCGCTGCATCGTATTGCCACTGCTTCGCAAGCAGATCGTCGGCCGCCCGGCCTCGCTGCGCAGCGTGCCGCGCACGACGGCCAACCGCGTCATATCCGAAATGACTGGTCAGCTTGCCCTGCGTTCGTAGCACCTCCCGATGCAGATCATCGCGTTCTATGTCGGCAACTGCAGCACCGTCGAAACGGATCTGGTGCACGTGTCCCGAGCCGTAATGCAGCCAGTCGATCGTGCGCTCGCCCGAGATTGTGGTGCTGACACGGTTGCCAAGCTCGTCGTACGTATGCGCGAGCCAGCCGGTCGGCGTGTATTCCTCGAGAACCGCTCCGCGCGCGTCGTATTTCAAGCTGACCCGATTCTTCAGCGACGGGCCACGAGCTGCCAGCGTGTACAACTCGGCAGATGCGATTCGGCTCGCCTTGTCGTACAGATACTCACAACGCTCATGCGTAGCTTGCTTCGCCGTCAGTCGCCCGATTGCGTCGCGCTCGTATCGCGTCTCGATCTGCCCATCCCGTACGATCGTGCCTTGGCCGCACACATCGTATTCGTACGTGCGCTTGTGGCCATCGAGGCCGATCTGCGCAGAAACCAGATCGCGACGGTCATACTGGAAGCGATACGCCTCGCGATTTTCGTTGGTCAGGCTCGCGAGCCTGAACGCGTCGTCGTAACCGAACCGCACGACACGATTAGCCGCGTCCGTCCGCGAAAGCAGCAATCCACGTGCATTGATCTCGTAACGCGTGCTGCGCTGATTCGCGTCAACGACCTCGACAAGACGCCCTGCCGCATCGTATCGGAACATCTGACGCGCGCCATCGGCCGTTCCGATCCCTGTGACCCGCCCCATTGCATCCGCTTCGTACACGGTAGACTGGCCCGCCGCATCGGTCACACGAGCAAGCGCGCCACGTGCGTCATACCCGAATCGCGTGACCTTGCCGGAACAATCTGTATATGAGGTCAGCTGCGCACGGCCATTCCATTCGAGGAACTTGTAACCGCCCCGCGCATCGCGGATCGTGTGCACAAGCCCGCGTTCGTCCCGGTGATACTCGGTCGCGAAGCCGGCCGGATCGCGCGTCATCGTCAGGTTGCCGCGATCGTCGTAGCGGTAGATCCAGCGCGAGTTGGCCGGATCGGTTTCCGCAACAGGCAGATCGTAGTAAGCGTTCCACTCTGTCCGCTCAACCTGCCCGAGCGCATCGATACGCTGCGTCTGGCGCCCCCGCTCGTCATATTCGAAGCGGGTCGTATGCCCGGCCGGATCGGTCGTACTGACCAACTGCCGCATCGCGTTCCACTCGAATTGCCAAACGTGGCCATCGGCATCCGTATGGCTCGTCGGCTGCTGATCCTCGTTCCACGTCCACTGCGTCACGCGACCGATCTGGTCGGTGATCGTCACCGTACGCTGAACAAGGTCCGCATTGAACGTGTATGCCTCACCGTCATCGGTCCAATGGCGCACGACACGCGCGTCGCGGCCAACGCCCTGCCACGCATAAAAGCACTGCAGGCCGCCGCGCAACGTGTGCTGGACCATCAGTCCGTGTTCGTATGCGAAGCGTCGCCCGGTGTGGCCACTGCGATCGGTAACGGCCACCAGCTCGCCGGCATCGTTGTACGCATAACGCACCAGCGTGTCGGGTTGCTCCCCGTCCACGCCACGAGTCAGATCGATCGCGGCAATGCGTCGAGGGTGCGATCTATCGTAGGCCAGCGTCAGCATGCGCCCGGCGCTGTCATGCAGCCGCGCAGGCCGCACAACCTCACCAGCCGCTTCTTGCTCCACCTCGATCCAGTTACCGTTGCGATCCTCAAGACGCCACAGCTTGAGCGTCTCGCTGTCCACATCGGTGCGGGCACGACCGAAATCGCGATACATACCGTCGACCGTCTCGACCACGTAGTGACCGCCGGCAGTACAGATCAGGTAAATGCCTTCGGGAACGCTGAAATGGCTCTCGCCCGGCGGCACGGCCGGGAACACGATGTCGCGGCCTTGCTCGTCCCAATACGTGATCGATGTGACCTCGCCATGTTCACGCGCAATCCGCAACTCGACACTGATCGGCACGCTCCAGCCCGGCCCGAACAAACTGTCAGCACGATCATCATGGCTGCTGTAAAAACGTCGCCACACGATAGGCAACGGGCCGGGCAATGTGAAGTCGGTATCGTCCGTGCCATCGAGAAACTTGCCGCCAGTAATGACGTTGACCGGGTGACCGGCTGACGGCCTCGCCAAACTGCCTAGCCAAGTACCGAAGGCACCGGCCGCAAAATTGATCGCAAGGCAAGGCAGCTTGCCTTTCAGAAACTGCCCCCAACTCATCTTCCCGCGGCCACAGACCGCCAGCGCAATCCCAAGCGCCGCACCCAACCACCCGAGCCGGCTCGCCGACTTGACGTCCCTTACCCGCTGCGTACCACCGCCGATGAAAACGTTATCGGAACCCTCAGCAATCGTCCCGTCGCAAGTCGTCTTGTCGCCGACGCGCGCGGCCGGATGATCGTTGATGTAAACGCTCCCCGACCCATCGGCAATCATCTGCGGGCTGGAGTGATCCGTACACGCGACGGTATCGAGATCCCCCGGCCGGGCCGCCCGCGCAGCGGCCTTGTTATTGACATAAACGTTCCCCGATCCGCTGGCGATCTTGCCTTTGATCTCGGGCGGCGCGATCGAGTCGGCCAGCGCCTTGGCGCCGTCGTCGATGGCTTCGTTCATCCCGCTCGCTTCCATCAGCGCGCCCGAGCCGACCGCCACGCCCACACCGATCGCAATCACGAGCGGCGTCGCCAGCCCTGCCGTGCCGATTTCGAGCGCGGCCAGGCCGACGAACACAAGCCCCTCCATCGCCTCCGCCACCAATGCGCCGACAACGGCACCGCCGATCACCGACCCGACCGTGCCTGCAAGCTCCCCCCAGAACGACGTGTGCTGGATCGGGTCTTCGAAGCGCGCGGCCGCGAAGTGTTCCGCGCTCACGACGCGTCACCCGGTCCGAGCAGGGTCGGTCGAGCCGCGCGCGGCTGGAAACTGGCGAGCATGCGATCGGCGATCGCCTGCTGCTCTTCGGTCAGCGGTGCCGCGCTGGTCAACGTCATCACCAGCACGCGGCCGGCGTCGTCCGACGGAAACATGGTCTGCAGTTGATGCCAGAGCCTGCCGTCCCGCTCGAGCGTGGAATCGATCTGGATGCCCGAACGGCCAGCCACCGTCATAGCCCGGCGCGCCTTCTCGGTGAGCATCTTCGCATCGCGCGACGCCACTTCCCATTCGCGCGCGACAAACGCGTCGATATCTTCCCCGTCGCGCAGCCGCCCACGGGCGATCACGAGGTTGAGGCCGCCGGGGCCGGCGTTCATCACGAGGATGTTGACGGTGCGGTCGAGCGCCGCGTCCGGCAGTTCGAAGGTGCCTTCGTGGATAGCGTAGTGCATGGTTTTGTTCGTGTTATTTGTTGAGATCGATGCGCTGGCCGTTGACCATCACGCCGTCGTCGGTCATCAGGATCACGGAGCCCTTGTGCTCGAGGCGAATGCCTTCGGGCGCGAGCGAGATCGAGCTGTCCTGCACCTTCAGCAGGATGCCGCGCTCGGCCACGTAGACCTGCGTGCCGCCGCCCCCGTCCTTGGCAGGCGTCGTCACCTCGACGGTGGTCGCGGTCGTACTGCGCTTCTCGGCGATCGTCTCGGTCAGGTTGCCCTGCGGAATCTGCTTTTCTTCGCTACCGGTCGCCACCAGGACGGTACGCATCGGCCCGAGCACCTTGTGCGTCTCGTTGTTCTCGACGACGGTGTTCATGTCCTTCTGCGCGTGCATGAAGAATTCCTGCATGCCGTTCGTGTCGGTCATGCGGATCTCGTTCGACCCCTGCCCCTTGTGCGTCTGGCTCTTGATCCCCATCGTCTGGCCGGCGGCCCCGTGGTACGGGTTGCCCTGCTCGCCGTTGAACACGCGGCCGACGATCACGGGGTTGTCCGGATCGCCCTGATTGAACGCGACGAGCACTTCCTGCTTGATCCGCGGAATCGCGGCCGCCCCCCAACCATCGCCCGCCCACGGTTGCGACACGCGCACCCACATCGAGTCGGAGCCATCCTTCTTGCCGCGCCGGTCCCACGGGAAGTTCACCTTCACCGCGCTCCCGTTGGTGTAGATTTCCTCGCCCTTGGGACCGACGACGATCGCCGACTGCGTGCCATGAATCACCGGCTTCGGCGTCCCGCGCGGCGCACGATACGGAATCTTCTTCGGCAGCAACGCGAAGCTGTTGCGGTACGGCAGTTTTGCGCTGTGCTGCGTGTAGTCGTTCACCGCCTCGTGACGCACGTGCAGGATCACGTATTCCTGGTTGTTCTCGAGGACCGGGTGATTCGCCACGTTGACGGCGCCGGCGGTGGTCATGCGCCACGCGTAGCCGCCGCCGGTATAGCGATGGGCCTGCGCCTCCTCGGCCTCCATCGCGAAACGCGCATAGCGGTTGCCGTCGTCGCCGTGGTCGTACAGCGACTGGTGCTCGAACCGCTCGGTCGAGTCGAGCCGCGCGTGCTTGAGGTTCTGCGGGCCGGCTTCCACCAGCATCAGCGGCGACGACGGATTCTGATGATTGAAGTCGCGGAACGTAACCTTGCCGACGCCAAACCGCCGGCCTTCGTGCAACTGATCGATGCCGCTGTCCTCGCTCGCCTCGGTGGCGGCGAACGGCACGGTTGCCAGCCCGTCGATCGGGCGGAACAGCAAATTCGTGTCGCCGATCACGAGAAAGTGCTTGTCCTTCTCGTAGCGGTGCGTCCAGACCAGCCCTTCCTGCTCCATCAACCGCGCGCAGAAGTTGTAGTAGCTCTCCTGGTACATCACCACGTATTCGAGCGGTTTCTGGCTCGTCCGGATGTCGAACACGAAATCCGAAAATCCGTGCTCCTGGAAAATCTCGGTGAGGATGTCCTGCGCGGTCTTGTTCTGGAAAATTCGGCAGTCGGTCGAGCGCGTCAGGAACCAGAACCACGGCACGGCCGTCAGGTGGTACTGCGTGACATTGCCGGGATTGCCGGCCCGGTCGAACGACGCGACGTAGCCGTCGAAGTAACGGTCGTTCTCGCCGGCGCCCGATGCAACGACGCGTTCGAGCGTCGACATGCGCGCCTGCTGATCGAACCGGATCTTGACCTGCTGGCCGATCAGGTCGTCGGGGCGCAGGTCATGGCGATGCGACAGCAGGTCGAGGTGGATTTCCGGCAACCGGTTCACATACTCGTCGACGACGGCGGCGCTGACCAGGAGCACGTCCGGGCCAAGCGGCGTGTCGAGCGTGACGTAGCGATTGAGCTGGGTCAGGCGCGCGGGGTTGGCGGCGCCGTTGATCGCCTCGGCAACCGCGCCGGGCGTCTTGTCCATCAGCGAGAAGCCGGTCTGCGCGAGCTGCATCGCACGCTGGACGGTGTCGACGTGCCCGGCCAGGCCCGCGAGCGGCCCGAGGCTCCCGGCAACACTCGAGGCGACCGGGCCTGCCAGGCCGCCGAGCGCGCTCAAGGAGCCGAGCGCGCTGCCGCCCAAACCATTGGGAATACCCCCGTTCGGAGCGAAACTCATTCTTGTTCCTTGCGTGTGATCTCAGGTTCCGTGGGCCGGCTGGCCGGCCCGAAGCCCCGTTAATGTAGGACAAAATCCGACCGCGCGAAAGACGCCCGCAAACGTTTCCGTTCGAGCCCCGAAAATCGAAAAACTAGGCCAGCGGCTGGACGCCGGAGCAGGGTTGGCCGCGACGAAGCAATGCACCGGTATGCGCTGAAAACAGCACAATCTGCACGAAACTTGTTACAGGCACGTGCGGTGCGAAGCATCTCTCCATGACGTGCGCGAGCCCGCCAAGACTGAAGCCGGCGAAACGCTGCTCATCGACCACCAACCGCACTTCGAGCCCCTGTACGAACGCCGACGCAGGCTTGCCGGGCAGCCAGCGCCGAACGCGCGCGGTCGACAACGAGACGAGCGCATCGAAGCGCCGCCCGGCGTCGACCGAGGATTCCGCCCAGCGGGCGCAGAGCCGCGTCAGTTGGGCCAGACCGCCGTTGTCCAGGCGAATCGCCTGCGGCACGAGCAAAGACAATACATTCCACAGCTCTCCGTAGCGGAAAGCGGGCGGCCGGCTCCGGGTCGGCCGGTTCAGCAGCGCGATCGTCCCCACCGGATCGCCCGCGCACAACGCCAGTTCGCGTTCCCGCATTCCGGACAGGTCGCCCTGGGTACAGGACAGCCGGATCGCCAGTTTGCGACGCCCGGGATCGGCAGGTTGGCCGTCCCGGTCGATCAGTCCCAGTTCGACGCCATGGAGGAGGTCGGCAATCTCGTCCGGGGACGGTTTCTTGCCCGACTCTTTGGCCTGGGGATCGACGGGCTTCTTCGGCGCCCGCCGAGCCTCGTCGCGCAACACGGTCCAGTACAGCCCCGGATGGGTGCCCATGCCGTGCTGCAGCGAATGGAACGGTGCCAGGATCGACGTGTCCGCGTCGGAAGTCTGACGAACCGTGTCGATCGACCAGATGTTCGTCTGCGACGCGTTTTTCTGCGCAAGCGGCTTCACCGGGTAATACGCGCAACCGAGACGAGTCTCGATCGGCTCGGCGGCATCCGGGAAAAGGTTGATCACGGGCGTACAAAACAAACGTACATGCTCGGCCGTCGCGGCGGCCAGGCGTTGCGCGCGATGAGAGTCCGGATGCACGCCCGCGATCGCCAGGTGCAGCGCGACGCGACGACTGCCGCCCGCGGCCCGCTTGAGCGGTCGCATGTCGAGGTCGACAAAGTCGAAACGTTCCGGAACGGCGCAGTACTCCATCAGCAGATGAAATGGCCCGAGGGCATCGTCATGCGGCATATCGAGCAGCGCGTCGATTGGCTCGAGGCCGACGGCCGTGAACGGCATGGTCGGGAGACGCTTCCAGCGCCCGGAATCGTCCGTCTCGACGAAACCTCGCACGGCAAGAAGCAAGGCGGCGTCCGTGAGTGCCGCGACGATCTCGCGCGCGCCCGTGAAGTGCAGACGCAACCGGTCCGGCACGATCGCGAACGTGGCTTCCGTCGAAGTCAGCGCAAACGTGATGGTCAGCAAACCGGAAGTTTCGGCGGGTAACGCGACGTCTCGCGGCGCGATCGCCGACGTTGCATAACGCACCGCCGAGACGGTCAGCGGCACAATCGTGACTTCGTCCGTCGTGCGAAATACTTCCCGGCCGACCGGTGCGATCAGTTGCTCGCCGCGCGGGATGACATGGGGCCCGGTCCGTTTGCCGGTCAGGTCGCCATGAAATTGCGCAATCGCGCAGGAAGGAAATGAACGCAGGAACGCACCGTGCAGTGTATCGAGAAGGCCGTGCGTAAACGCGGGAACATCATCCTCGAGGCGGACGTCGTGAGACGACGACATCAATGCGAACGACTGCAACAGACGTTCGACGTGCGGATCGTCGGAATGCTCGCCCGTGATCGCCAGGCGAGCGGCGATTTTAGGAAAACGCTGCGAGAACGTCTGCATCGAACGACGCAGCAGCGCCATCTCGCGTTCGAAGTGCGGAAGCAAATCCTTGGGGTCGATGGCCATACACGTTCCGGTCGTCGCCGCGTTCGCCAAACCGCGATGCGGCGTTCAAAAAATCGAGCGGAACGATTCTATTCGGGTAACTGAAAATCTCGTTTCGAATTTATCCAGCGGCCTCCGGTCTTCAATCGACGCTTCAGCCAATGACCCGCGCCACATGCCGCGAACATAAAGGCCAGCTGCTTGTGGGCAAGCGCTCGGGTGTCTGCGTGTCAATGATGGCAAACAGTTACAACTGACCGCACCATGAAGTACCGATATCCGCGCTTTCAGCAACATGGTTGAGCAGCTTGCATGTCGGCAGACGACCCACGCGCAATCGTTGCGTACCCATGCGCGACGCCCCTCTCCTCACCGCGGCGAAACCACAATCGCCGCCCGCCGATTCTGCGCCCTCCCCGCCGGTGTCCGGTTATCCCCCACCGGATCGCGCTTCCCTTTCCCGACGATCGCAATGCGCTTCGCATCGAGCCCGACATCGACAAGCTCGATCGCCACGACCTCGGCCCGCCGCCTCGACAACTCGAAGTCGTAATCATCCGCCCCCTCCCGATCCGAGTACCCATAAACCCGAACCCCGTTGATCTCCGCCGACCTGAGCGTGCGCCCGATCCGCTCGACGATCCGCCGCACATCCGGCTTGAGGTTATAGCGGTCGAAATCGAACAGGATCGGCCCGGCCGAGCCGAACTCGAAACCCTGTTCGGTCTCCTGGAAACCGGCCGACTTGAGCGTCGTGACTTGCGTCTGCGTCAGCCCACGATGAAGCGGCGGTGTCTTGCAGCCCCCCAGCAGCAAACACAGCAGCAGCGCGCTCGCGACGCACATCCGCCCCGTGCTCACAGGAAACGAGTTGTTCATTTCGCATCCCCTTCGAGTGCGCCCGCATTGGGCGCGCTTTTTGTCATCCGCTGCCGCGGCCTCGCCCGCAGAGCGAAGCGATCAATCAAACCGGTCCCGCAACTCCTTCGGCCAACTGCCACGATCCTGGCCGAGCACGCTTGGCCCGGTACATTGCCGCATCTGCCGTGCGCAGCAAGCCGCTCGCGTCCGACGCATGGTCGGGATACAGCGCAATGCCGACACTCATCATGGTGGCCACCATGCGGCCGTCGGACAACTCGATCGACGGCGCCATGCCGGACAATATCTCATCGGCGATGCGACACATGCTGCCCGCATCGCGCACAGACGACAGCATCACCGCGAATTCGTCGCCGCCCAGGCGGGCGACCAGATCGGCCTCGCGCACCTGCGCGCGCAGTCGCTCGGCGATGCCGATCAGCACCGCGTCGCCGGCGTCGTGGCCGAGACAATCGTTAATCTCCTTGAAGCGGTCGCAGTCCAGATACAGGATGCCGACCCGCTGGCCCGTCGTCCGGGCTTCGCCGAGCGCAAGCGCCAGGCGCGACTCGAACTGCACGCGGTTGGGCAGGCCCGTGAGCGCATCGTGCGTCGCCTTGTATTCGAGCAACGCGTTTTCGTCGCGCAGCATGTTCTGCCAGTCTTCGAGTTCGTCGAGCAACGCGTTGAAGTCGTCGCCGAGTTCGTTCAGCTCGGCGATCGCCACGGGCTCGACCCGCTGCGCGAACGCGCGCTCGCGCCGCACGGCGTGCGCCACGCTGATCAGCGCGCGCAGCGGCGAAACGATGTTGCGCAGCAGACGCTTCGAGCTGACGTACGCGCCGATCACGCTGACCGCCAGGCAACCGAGAATGCCGCCCACGCCACCGAGCAGGAAGCCGAAGAACTGGTGCCCGCGGCCGCGCACGACGACGTGACCGACGATGATGCCGTCGTGCATCACCGGAACCGTCACGGGCCCCGGCAGCGCAAGGTCGGCGACGCCGCGCTCGAGCCGGGCGACCCCGTTTCCGGCAGGCAACTGCCACGTCGCGAACGGCTGGCCCCTGCTGTCCGTGACCACCACCTGCGCGACGTCCTCATCGCGGGCAATCATCGCGATCGCCTCGTTCGCCGCGACGCGGTCGCCGAACACGAGCGCCGCCTCGACCGTATAACCGAGCGAGCGCGCCAGCAGGTTCAGGTTGTTGCCGGCATACGCGCGCAATGCGATCACGGCGACCACGATCAACGACACGGCGGCCATCGCGACGGCAACGAACGCGAGGCGCAAATGTGCGCGACGCAACACGCTTTGCAGCGTCGGGCGCGGCACGCGCGGGGGAGAAAAGTGAGGCGCGAACCGTGTCATGGCGCCCCCGGCCGTCGCGCGAGATTGAGCACGTTCGGGTGCACGCGCACGCCGCTGCGCGCCACGGCGTCGAGATTGATGTCGAACGACACGCGTTCGCCGTCGACATTGAGACAGAACATGCCGCCTGCGGTGCAGGACGGATCGTGTTCCGAGATCGTCAGTACCGGATGGCCGGCCACCGCCGCTCTCACCCGCGTCCTCTCGTCGTCGCTCAGGGTGCCGAGGTAGACGACGTCGCAGGCCATGCCTAGCGAGCGATCGTCGAAGCGGACGCGCTGCACGTCGAGCAGCGTCGAGCCGGCCTGCAGCGTGTCGGTCAGGCCGCGCGCGTAGTCGGGCCGGCCGGTGACGCACAGATGCAGGCGGACGGGCGTCGTCGGCCAGCGCGTGAAGCTGATGATGCCGAGCACGACCTGACGCACGGCGGAGTCGTGTGACGAAATGACGGAATCGGCGGGGCTCGCGGCAGCGACGATGCGCACGGCGTCAGGCGAGCCGCCCGCATCGGCGGGAGCCCCGGCGAGCACGGCGAATGCCGCGCCGAGAACGCAAACGATTGCGATCAGCGCATGGCGCAGCGAGGCAACCCGGCCGGGCCGGCCGGATGTCGTCCGCGCGGCGATTGCCGCCGCGCCCGTTGGCGTCGTTGCAGTCGCAAGACTGGCAGCCGCCGCGTACACTCTCGCATCCATGATGGAAACATCCGCTGGCGTTGCCCCCCGGCGTTACCCTCTGCCTTCAACCATGCGCGCGCAGGCACCGTATCACGCGCATGATTCCTTCATCTTAGGTACAAAGTCGCGCGACCAACCAGTGGGAAACACCCGCGAGAATCGTCGAAACGTATGCGGAATCGGCGCTGTGCGCGACGATGCGGACGAATGCGTTACCGGGCGTCGATCCCGTCTCGACGTCGGCAAATTGACCAGCTGATTGGACGCGCGGCCGGCTCAAATTTCCTATGCTCTCCGGCGGTACGCAAGATCGTTTTGCAGCACATCCCGGGTGCCATGCGTTACCGCCTGACGGCGAGTAACCGATAAAGAAACTCAGCTCGTCGCGCCCGCCCGAATACGGATAAAGCAGCATGGTATCGCCGCCCTCCCGCTCGAAGACGGCCGAACACATGGGCGTGTTGCGGCAGAACTGCGCGACAGCCGGCAAACAATCGACGACATCGGCCCACATCCGCATCACCGATCGGCAAACACATACATGGTCCGAGGCGGCAGCAATTCACGCCACGCCACCGGCGCGTCGATGCCGGCCGGCATCTCGTCCGCCGCGATCCAGACATTGCCGTTCGCGCGGAAACGCTTCAACTCCGCCGCGCAGGCCCGTTTCGACCGCTCGATCATCGCGCGCCACCGTGAAATGCCGGCCCCGGTGCAGTCTACTGTTCCGCTTCGCCGGGCCGATCCTCAGGCGCCACGCAACACCCGCTCGAGTCCCGTCGCGTAGCACCCTGCCCTTGGTGACCCACGCCGCCGCGAGTATGCTTGCGGTTCGAACGATCCCCAACCTGGGCGCGCACACCGCACTGCGGGCGAGCGCACCGCTAACTGTCTTTCACCACCACCGATGGACTTCGACGTAATCGTTCTCGGCGCCGGCATCGTCGGCGTCTCCGCCGCGCTGCACCTGCAGGATCGCGGCCGCAAGGTCGCCCTCGTCGATCGCGGCGCGCCCGGCGAAGGCACGAGCTTCGGCAACGCGGGGCTGATCGAGCGCTCGTCGATCGAACCGTATCCGTTCCCGCGCAGCCCGTTCACGCTGATGCGCTATGCGCTGAACCGCTCGACCGATCTCTACTGGCACAGTGCGTCGCTGCCCGCGTTCGCGCCGTGGCTCGCGCGGTTCTGGTGGGAATCGGCGCCGCTGCGTCACGCGGCAGCCTCGCGCGACATGCTGCCGCTGATCGAGCGCTGCGTCGTCGAACACGACGCGCTGATCGCGCGGGCCGGTGCCGGGGAACTCGTGCGCGCGAGCGGCTGGCTCGAAGCCTTTCGCACGCCGGCCGCGTTCGAACGCAGCGTGGCAGAGGCAGGACTCACCGCGCGCCGCCACGGGCTCGGCATCACGCCGCTCGATGCCGCCGCGCTGCTCGCGCACGAACCGAGCCTCGCACCGGGCTTCTGCGGCGCGCTGCACTGGCTCGATCCGAAAAGCGTCGTCGATCCGTCCGCGCTCGTCAAAGCGTACGCGCAGCTCTTCGTGCAAGGCGGCGGCACGCTGCTGACCGGCGACGCCGCGAGCCTCGACGCGCTGTCGCCCGGCTGGCAGGTCAGCACGCAGGACGGCACGGCTGCCGCACCAGCCGTCGTCGTCGCGCTCGGCCCGTGGTCCGACACGGTGTTCGGCAAGTTCGGCTACAAGATTCCGCTGCGCGAGAAGCGCGGCTATCACATGCACTACGCGCCGTCCGCGCGCGGCGTGCCGTCGGCGCCGATCGTCGATCGCGAATACGGCTACGTGATCGCGCCGATGCGGCGCGGGCTGCGGCTGACGACCGGCGTCGAGATCGCGCGGCGCGGCGTGCCGCCGACCGGCGTGCAGCTCGAACGCGCGGAACGCGTCGCGCGGCCCGTGTTCGGCTTCGGCGAGCGGCTCGACCCGCAGCCGTGGCTCGGCTTCCGGCCATGCACGCCCGACATGCGCCCGGTGATAGGCCCCGCGCCCGCGCATCGCGGGCTGTGGTTCTCGTTCGGGCACAACCATCACGGGCTGACGCTCGGCCCCGTCACCGGCCGGCTGCTGGCCGAGATGATGACGGGCGAGACGCCCTTCACCGATCCGGCGCCCTATCGCGCCGACCGCTTCTGATTCCGAGCGCGTAGAAGATCAACGCACGCGCTCAGTCGAGCGCGCGGCCGAAGATGCGGATCACTTCGTCGAGATGGTCGGCCATCGCGCGGCGCGCGGCCTCCGGGTCGCGCGCGCGGATCGCGTCGAGGATCGCGCGGTGTTCCAGTTCCGACCGGTGCGGCATGTCGTTCGGCATGTACAGCGACTGCAGCCGCTGGAACATCGGGTCGTACTTGTGCGCGAGCAACTGCTTGATCATCAACGCATATGCGGGGTTGTCGCTCGCTTCCGCGATGCGGATATGGAACAGCCGGTCGCCCGGATGCGTGAGCGAACCGCTGCGGTTGTCGTCCTGATTGCGCAGGAACGCTTCGTGGATCCCTTCGATCTGCTCGTCCGAACCGTGCTGCGCGGCGAGCGACGCGGCTTCCGGTTCGATCAGGCGGCGCGCCTGCAACAGCGCGAACGGCGGGATTTCGGTGTCGAGGTCGAGCGCGATGCCGAGTTCGGGATCGATCTCGACGATCGTGAAAGGCGCGGCCTTCGCTTCGGGTTCGGGCACGGGCGCGACTGCCGCTTCGGGATGGCGCACCTTCACGCCGTCGCCGACGCGCACGCTGACGAGCCCGCTCACTTCGAGCGCGATCAGCGCTTCGCGCACCGACGTGCGCGACACGCCGAACCGTTCGGCCAGTTCGCGCTCGGGCGGCAGATAGCTGCCCGGCGGAAAATCACCGGACTCGATCATCGCACTGAGCTTGTCGGCGATCTGCTGGTAGAGGCGGCGGTTCTGAATCGGCTGGATGGACATACGTTTGACGCTGGTAATCGGTTTCGGTCCGACGAATCGCGCAGACCGTTCGCGCCTATTTTATATGCCGGCGCCTGTGCGCCGGCCTGCGCATCGATGCGGCTGCAACCATCGATACGCCACCGTGCCCGCCGGCAGTTGTCCGACGAAGCCGCGCACTCACGCCGCCACCCCGTAACACTGCGCGGCAGTGCCGCCCCACAGCGCGTTGCGCTCGGCCGCCGACAGCCGCGATTCGGCCCAGCGCTCGACGATCGACGCGACTTCGTCATACGACGCGGCAAGCAGGCACACGGGCCAGTCCGACCCGAACATCAGCCGCTGCGGCCCGAACGCGTCGAGCGCCGCATCGAGGCACTGCTCGATATGCCGGACGTCCTGCGCGCGCAGGCCGCGCCGCCAGTCGGTCTCGGTCACGA
Source organism: Burkholderia sp. LFS061 (assembly GCF_047978125.1). Lineage (NCBI taxonomy): Bacteria > Pseudomonadati > Pseudomonadota > Betaproteobacteria > Burkholderiales > Burkholderiaceae > Burkholderia > Burkholderia sp. LFS061. Next base: position 63,085 of record NZ_JBFPFS010000001.1, read on the forward strand.
GCCCCGACAGCTTGCACGCGACATGCGGCATCGCGCCCAGTTCGCGCAGCTCGGCGCGCCAGCGCGCGAACGCGGTTTCGTCGCGCTCGAACTCGGCCAGCGCCGGCTTGCCGACGTGATCGAGCACGAGCCAGTGCGCATCCTGCCGCGCGCAGAATGCGCGCACGTCCGGCAACTGGCGCTCGAACACGAGCACGTCGTACACATAGCCGTTCGCCTGCAGCCACGCGACGCCGCGATTGAAGCCGGGATCCGCGACGAACGCGCCCGCATCGGCTTCGTCCTGCACCTGGTGACGAAAGCCGCGCAGCTTCGGGCTGCGCCATTCGGCGATACGGTCGGCAAGCTGCGGCGCGCCGAGATCCTCCCAGCCGACCACTGCCGCGATGCGTGCGTCGTCGCGCGCGAGATCGAGCAGGAACGCCGTCTCGTCGCGCCCGGCACGCGCCTGCACCGCGATCGACGCGCCGAGCGCCTGCGCATGCATCAGCGGCCACAGCGCGTCGGGCAGATAGTCGCGCGCCAGCACGCCCATGCCGGCGCCAATCCACGGATAGTCGGCCGCGCGATAACGCCAGAAGTGCTGATGGGAATCGATACGCACTGAGCCCATGATGTCCTCGTGTTCCGCCGTCACATGCCGTCACGCGCCGCCGCGCCCGCTACCCGCCGCGAGCGGCGACGCCATGACACGGCAATCAGTCGTACAACGCCGCCGCGACCTTCGGATCGTCGATATTGGTCTTGTCGTACCAATAGAAACCGGTATCGATGACCTTCGGCAGCTTCTCGCCCTTGATCGCCTTCACGGCCGCCTCGACCGTCTTGTAGCCGATCCCGACCGGGTTCTGCGTGATCGCGCCGGCCATCAGCCCGCTGCGGATCGCGTCCTTCTGCTGCTTGCCGGAATCGTAGCCGACGATCACGACCTTGCGCTTCATCTCGCGCACGCCGTTGACCACGCCGATCGCCGAGCCTTCGTTGGTGCCGAACAGCCCCTTGAGCTTCGGATACCCCTGCAGGATCGACTTCGTCACCTCGGTCGACTTCAGCTGGTCGCCTTCGCCGTACTGCACGGTCACGACCTTCACCTTCGGGTGCGCCGACTTCATGCGTTCGAGAAAGCCGTCGCGGCGGTCGATGCCGGTGCGGCTCGTCTGGTCATGCGCGACCACGGCCACCTCGCCTTCGTCGCCGATCAGCGCGGCGAGCTTGTCGGCAGCCAACGACGCGGCGGCCTTGTTGTTGGTCGCGGCGGTCGTCACCGGGATGTCGCTGTCGACGCCCGAGTCGAACGCGATCACCGGAATCTTCTCGGCCTGCGCCTTCTTCAGCAACGGCAGCGCGGCCTTGCTGTCGAGCGCCGCGAAACCGAGCGCGGCCGGCTTCTTCGCGATCGCGGCCGACAGCATGTCGATCTGCTTGTCGACCATCGCCTCGGTCTCGGGCCCTTCGAACGTCACCTTCACCTTGTAGTCCTTCGCGGCCTGCATCGCGCCCGATTTCACGGCCTGCCAGAATTGATGCTGGAAGCCCTTCGAGATCAGCGGGATGTAGGTTTCCTGCGCCTGCGCGCCGGCCGTCACGCCGACGGCGAACGTCAGCCCGACGATCGCGTTCAACACCTTGCTCCTGATCACTTCGCGTCTCCTTGGTTGGTATCTGCTGGGATGCCGGCCGGGCCGGCGGTGAAGCGGATGCTCTTGCGCGTCAGCGGCGGCGCCGGCGCAGGATGTCGACGTAGACGGCGAGGATGATGATCACGCCCGTCACGACGGTCTGCCATTCCTGCGCGACCGACATGATGCGCAGGCCGTTGGTCAGCACGCTCATGATGAACGCGCCGATGATGGTGCCGACGATGCTGCCCGCGCCGCCCGACAGCGACGTGCCGCCGATCACGACGGCCGCGATCGCATCGAGCTCGTAGCCCTGCCCGAGCGCGGGCTGCGCGGAATTCAGCCGCGACGCGATCAGGAGCCCGGCGATCCCGCACACCGCGCCGCTGAACGTGTAGACCGCGATCTTCCACGCGTCGACGTTCACGCCGGACAACCGCAGCGCTTCCTCGTTGCTGCCGAGCGCGAACGTGTAGCGGCCGAAGATCGTCCGGTTCAGCACGATCGACGCGCCGACCGCGACGAGAAACAGGATCAGCACCGCGTTCGGAATCGGCAGCGCGGGAATCAGGTTGCCGATCAGCGAATCCTGCGCAATCGACGTGAAGCCCGGCGTGTCGTTGAAGTAGATCGGCCGCGTGCCCGAGATCACCAGCGACAGCCCCTTGAGCAGCATCATCATGCCGAGCGTCGCGATGAACGGCGGCACCTTCATCTTCGCGATCACGAAGCCCGACACGCAGCCGGACAGCGCGCCGAAGCACAGCGCGGCCAGGATCCCGAGCGGCAGCGGCATCCCCCACTTCGTCAGCACGACGCCGGCCATCACCGCGCAGAACGTCATCAGCGTGCCGACCGACAGGTCGATGCCAGACGTGATGATCACGTACGTACAGGCGACGGCCAGCACGCCGTTCACGGCGGTTGCCTGCAGGATCGTGACGAGGTTGTCGACTTCGAGGAAGTTCGGCGACGCGATGCTGAAGAACACGATCAGCAGCACGAGGCTCGCGAACGCGAGCAGCTTCTGACGCGCGGCCGGGTTGAAGAAGCGGGCGCGGAAGCCGGATGCGCCGGCCGGCGAATCGCCGGAAGCGAGGGGCGGAACGTGATGCGTATCGTTGGACATGATCGGGTAAGCGTCTGAATCAGGACAATACGGTCGACTCGCGCTGCGTCGCGAGCTGCATGATCTTTTCCTGCGTGGCGTCGGCCGCGCGCAATTCACCGGTCACGCGGCCTTCGCACATCACGAGAATCCGGTGGCTCATGCGCAGCACCTCGGGCAGTTCCGACGAGATCATCACGATCGCCTTGCCGTCCGCGGCGAGCGCGTCGAGCAGCTTGTAGATCTCGCTTTTCGCGCCGACGTCGATGCCGCGCGTCGGCTCGTCGAAGAACAGGATGTCGCAGTCGCGCAGCAGCCATTTCGCAATCACGATCTTCTGCTGGTTGCCGCCCGACAGCAGCCGCGCGGGCTGCGCGACCGACGGCGTGCGAATCGCGAGCTGCCGCACGTACGCCTGCGCGGTGTCGCGCATCTTGCGCGCATCGAGAAACATGCCGCGGCGCACGAAACGGCGCATGCTCGACAACGCGATGTTGTTCTGCACGTCCATCCCAACCGCGAGCCCGAAGTGCTTGCGATCCTCGGACAGGTAGCCGATTCCGTGCGCGACCGCGTCGGCCGGCGTGCGGATCGTCACGGTCTTGCCGTGCACGCGGATCTCGCCCGCGTCGACCGGGTCCGCACCGAACACCGCGCGCGCGACCTCGGTGCGGCCCGCGCCCATCAGCCCCGCGAAGCCGAGGATCTCGCCGCGCCGCAGCGTGAACCCGACATCGCGGATCGCGCGGCCGCGCGACAACCCGCGCACTTCGAGCGCGACGTCGTTCGCGGACGTATCGGGCGGCGTGCGGTGCTCCGCATCGAGCTGGCGGCCGACCATCATCGCGATGATCGCGTCCATCGACGTTTCCGCCATCGGTACTGTCGCGACGTACTTGCCGTCGCGCATCACGGTCACGCGATCGGCGATCTGGCGCAGCTCGTCCATCTTGTGCGAGATGTAGACGATGCCGACGCCGTGCGCGCGCAAATCGCGGATGATGCGGAACAGCTCGGCGATCTCCGCGTTGTTGAGCGCGGCGGTCGGCTCGTCCATGATCAGCACGCGCGAGTCGAACGACAGCGCCTTCGCGATCTCGACCATCTGCTGCTTCGCGACCGTCAGTCGGCCGACCGGCGTGCGCGGGTCGAGATCGAGCCGCATCCGTTGGAAGATCGCGGCCGCGTCGCGGTTCAGTTTGTCTTCGTCGACGAACACGCCGAAGCGGCCGCGCGGCTCGCGGCCGATGAAGATGTTCTGCGCGACGCTCAGGTGGTTCATCAGGTTCAGTTCCTGATGGATGATGCCGATCCCGAGCGCCTGCGCGGTGCGCGGGTCAGCGATCTCCACCGCACGACCCTCCATCAGGATTTCGCCGTCGTCGCGCTGATACACGCCCGCGAGGATCTTCATCAGCGTCGATTTGCCGGCGCCGTTCTCGCCCATCAGTGCATGCACTTCGCCGGCATGCAGGTCGAAACGGCAGTCGTCGAGCGCCTGCACGCCCGGAAAGCGCTTGCCGATGCCGCTCAACGCAATCAGCGGCGGCGCGGCGTTCAGGTTCGGGTCGGGTTGCATGGGGTCGGGATTCCGGTGCATTCAGCCGATCGCGCGGTCGAGATGCGTATAACCGCCATCGACGAACAACCACTGGCCCGTCGTGTGCGATGCGCGCGCCGACAGCAGGAACACGGTCGTATCGGCGATCTCGTCGGCCGTCGTGAAGCGCTTGCCGAGCGGCACCTTGCCGGCGATTTCGGCGAGCTTCGCATCGGGATCGTCGAAGCCGGCGAGCCAGTTCCTGTAAAGCGGCGTCATCACTTCGGCCGGGATCACCGCGTTCACACGCACGCCGTCGTCGCGCAACGCGACGGCCCATTCGCGCGTCAACGCGAGCTGCGCGCCCTTCGACGCGCAATAGCCGCTCGTGTTGCCCTGCCCGGTGACCGCCGTCTTCGACGAGATGTTGACGATCGCGCCGCGCGCCGCCTTCAGGTGCGGCACGCAGTAGTGCGCCATCACGTAGTAGTGGATCAGGTTGCGTTCGAGCGATGCGACGAATGCGTCGCGCCCGGCGTCGAGGCCGATGCTGTCGTTGATGCCCGCGTTGTTGACGAGGCCGTCGATGCGGCCGAAACGCGCGACGGTCTGCGCGACCGCATCGCGGCATTGCGCGTCGTCCTGCAGTTCGACCGACACGCACGCGGCGTGCGGCTGCTTCTGTACAAGCTCGCGCCAGAACGCGTCGTCGGGCGTGTGGCGCGCGAACACCACCGGAATCGCGCCTTCGCCGGCGAGCCGCATCGAGATCGCGGCGCCGATGCCCGAGGCACCGCCGGTCACGATCACGACCTTGTCTTGCAGGTTCAAATCCACTTCGCGTCTCCGTCGTTCATGTTGTCGCCGCGCACGACGCGCGTCGTGCAACGTGCGTCGCCGTGCTTCAGCCGCGGAACAGGTACTGCTCCAGCGATTCGGGCTTCATCTCGATCGAGAAGCCGGGCGCCGTCGGCGGCATGTACGCCGCGCCGCGCACCACGCACGGCTCGACGAAATGCTCGTGCAGGTGATCGACGTATTCGGTCACGCGCCCTTCCTTCGTGCCGGAAATGCACACGTAGTCGATCATCGACAGGTGCTGCACGTACTCGCACAACCCGACGCCGCCCGCATGCGGGCACACGGGCAGCCCGTACTTCGCGGCCATCAGCATCACCGCGAGAATCTCGTTCACGCCGCCGAGCCGGCACGCGTCGATCTGCACGACGTCGATCGCGCCGCGCGCGATGAACTGCTTGAACAGCACGCGGTTCTGGCACATCTCGCCGGTCGCGACCTGCACGGGCGCGATCGCCTTGCGGATCTTGCGATGCCCTTCGACGTCGTCGGGGCTCGTCGGCTCCTCGATGAACCACGGCCGCGCGAACGCGAGCTCGCGCACCCAGTCGATCGCCTCGTCGACTTCCCACACCTGGTTCGCATCGATCATCAGCTTGCGATCCGGACCGATTACCTCGCGCGCGATCGTCACGCGGCGGATGTCGTCCTCGAGGTTCGCGCCGACCTTCAGCTTCACGTAGTCGAACCCCGCGTCGACGGCCTCGCGGCACAGCCGGCGCAGCTTGTCGTCGCTGTAGCCGAGCCAGCCGGCCGACGTCGTGTAGCACGGGTAGCCGTCGCGCTCCAGCGTCGCGATCCGCGCGGCCTTGCCGGGCGCCTGCCGGCGCAGCAGGTCGAGCGCTTCGTCCGGCGTCAGGCAGTCGGTCAGGTAGCGGAAGTCGATCGCGCGCACCAGCTCCTCGGGGCTCATGTCGGCGACGAGCCGCCACAGCGGCTTGCCCACCGCCTTCGCCCACAGATCCCACACCGCGTTGACGATGGCGCCGGTCGCCAGATGGATCGCGCCCTTGTCGGGGCCGATCCAGCGCAACTGGCTGTCCGACGTGACGTGCCGCCAGAAGCGACCCATGTCCTCGCGGATCCAGTCGAGGTCGAGGCCGACGACGAGGTGGCGCATCGCGTCGATCGCCGCGCAGCAGATTTCGTTGCCGCGCCCGATGGTGAACGTGAGCCCGTGACCTTCGAGCCCGTCGCGGTCGGTTTCGAGCACGACGTAGGCCGCCGAATAATCGGGGTCCGGATTCATCGCATCGGAGCCGTCGAGCTGGCGCGAGGTCGGAAAGCGCACGTCGAGGACGCGCATCGATCGAATGATAGGCATGACGAACCGTCCGTTAAAGGAAATCAGGCCTGCACGGTGCGCTGGCGCTGCTCGCCGAGCCCGTCGATGCCGAGCGTGATCACCTGCCCGGCGCGCAGATAGACGGGCGGCTTCTGCCCGAGGCCGACGCCCGGCGGCGTGCCGGTGGAAATCACGTCGCCCGGCTGCAGGCTCATGAAGCGGCTCAGGTAGCTGATCAGGTGCGGCACGCGGAACACCATCGTCGCGGTCGTGCCGTTCTGGTAGCGGTGGCCGTCGACGTCGAGCCACAGCCGCAACGCATGCGGATCGGGCACTTCGTCGGCCGTCACGAGCCACGGGCCGAGCGGGCCGAACGTGTCGTTGCCCTTGCCCTTGTCCCACGTGCCGCCGCGCTCGAGCTGGTATTCGCGCTCCGACACGTCGTTCACGACGCAGTAGCCGGCGACGTGCGACAGCGCGTCGGCTTCGTCGATATAGCGGCCGCCCCGGCCGATCACCACGCCGAGCTCGACTTCCCAGTCGGTCTTCTCCGAGCCGCGCGGGATCTCGACGTCGTCGTTCGGCCCCGAGATCGCGCTCGTCCACTTGCCGAACACGACGGGCTCCTTCGGCACCTCCATCCCCGATTCGGCCGCGTGATCGGAATAGTTGAGCCCGATGCAGATGAACTTGCCGACGCGCCCGACGCACGCGCCGAGCCGCGGCGTGCCTTCGACGAGCGGCAGCGACGACGGCGGAATGTCGCGCAGCCGCGCGAGCGAGGCCGGCGACAGCGCGTCGCCGGCGATGTCGTCGATCACGCCGGACAGGTCGCGGATGTGGCCCTGCGCATCGAGCAGGCCCGGTTTTTCATGGTGTTTGTCGCCAAATCTCAGCAGTTTCATATCGTCTGAACCGAAACGGAAAGTGAATGGGAAGGCGCGGTCAGCTTGACACGGTCAGTTTGACCAGCCGCCGTCGATCAGGTGAATGGCGCCGGTGGTAAATGCGGATTCGTCGGATGCCAGATAGGTTGCCAGCGCGGCGATCTCGTCCGCCGTACCGACGCGCCCCATCGGCTGGCGCGCGACAAATGCGGCGCGCACCGCGTCGATGGTCGTGTTCTGCGTCCGCGCCTGCTCGGCGATACGGGCCTCGAGCGAAGGCGACTCGACCGTGCCGGGGCAGATCGCGTTGCAACGAATGCCTTGACCGACAAAATCGGCGGCCACCGCCTTGGTCAGGCCGATCACGGCCGCCTTGGTGGTGCCGTACACGAAGCGGTTCGGCACGCCCTTCACGCTCGACGCGGCCGACGACATGTTGACGATCGACGCGCCGCCCGCCGCGAGCATCGCGGGCAGCAGCGTGCGGATCAGCCGGTACATCGACGTGACGTTCAGGTTCAGCGAAAACGCCCACGCGTCGTCGTCGCAGTCGAGGATCGAGCCGTGATGCACGTAGCCCGCGCAGTTGAACAGCACGTCGAACGCGCGTTCGCTCGCGGCGAGCGCCGCGACGTCGTTCGCATCGGTGACGTCGAGCCGCCGCGTGGTCAGCCGGCCGCCCGCGCGTTCGGCGTCGGCCGCGAGCCGCACGAGCGCGGCTTCGTTGATGTCGGTCGCCAGCACGTCGGCGCCCTCGCTTGCGAACCGCAGCGCGGTCGCGCGGCCGATGCCCTGCCCGGCCGCCGTCACCAGCGCCCGCTTGCCCTGCAATCTCATGAGCACCTCTCCCGTAAAAGCCGGCCGCCAGTCGGCCGATTGGCACAAAGGACTAAAGGTCCAACCAATCATAGGAAGTGATTGCGCGTTTGTCACGAATTTGGGATTCAGTATTTACCCGGGCAGGTAAATCCGGCGGATGGACAAGAATCCGGTGCTCGACCGGCCATGGCAGCGCGCTTTCGGATTCATGCAGGCCCAATGCCGGCGGGCTTCTCGGCCGGTTTTTCGCACACGCCCGGCGCGGTTGCCGCGCCAAACTGGCAAAAAAGTCATGTTCGCGTCAGGGTCTCAACGGGATGCACGCGCCATCATGGCGTTGCCGGACCGCGCTTCCGATACATCGCCTCCCCGCCCGCGTTCGATCCCTGCGGGCACTCCGTCCCCCGGCGATGTATTCCGTGTCTGGGCGAGCAGACACGGCGCGCGGGCCGATTTTCCGCCCCGGACTTTCCGTCCGGGGCGTTTTTGTCCGTGGATCCTCAGAAAAATGAGCGTGGATTGTTTCTAAATCGGCAAAAGGTAATTTGAGCCAGACAGGATGTTTTTTCCGGTCACAGACGCTTACATTTAGCGCACCACTCATGGAACCCGCTACGGATTCGCCATCGGGTAGTGACATCCACTGCCACGACCGAACCGCACGAGCTTTAGGAAACGGCAAAATGAAGGCCTCCCAATCCCTGCCTGTGCTCGATCCCCCCGACGTCCACGTCGAAATCCTCGAACAGTCCGATACGCTGCTCGTCGTCCGCTGGGTCGAACCCGGCCGCTGTCACTACGGCGAACAGCGCTGGCGCCGCCGCTTCGCGCAACGCACCGGCACCTGCGCATTGTCGCGCCAGGTCATCCATCGCGGCGACGAAGTCTTCCGCCCGGCCGAACGCCCGGCGCCCGCGAACGCGGCCGCGATGATCTCCGCCGCCGAAGTGCTCGGCCTCGCCGGGGGCAGGTAAATCCTGCCAGCCGCGTACCGCGGCCCGCTGCACCACGCCGCGCGTCGACCCTAGAAGCGCCGGTCTAATTCCCCCGCTTGTCCGCCACGTCCGCACGCACTATCGCTACATCATTCAATGTAACGATTACGTGCCGCGGTCGTTCGGCCGTGCCGATGGAGACAGACATGCATGCATGGAGCGCGCGCCACGTCCCGGCGCAGGGCGGCAAGGTCGCGGTCGTGACCGGCGCCAACAGCGGCCTCGGCTGGCAGCTCGCGGAAACGCTGGCCGCAAAAGGCGCAACCGTCGTGATGGGCTGCCGCGACGCCGCGCGCGCCGCGCAGGCCGCCGATGCGATCCGCCGGCTCCATCCCGATGCGCATGTCGAAGTCGATGCGCTCGACCTCGCCAATCTCGCGTCGATCGAACGCTTCGCGGCCGACGTGTCCGAACGCCACGGCCGCGTCGACATCCTCTGCAACAACGCCGGCGTGATGTTCCTGCCGCTGCGGCACACGCGCGACGGCTTCGAGATGCAGTTCGGCACCAACCACCTCGGCCATTTCGCGCTGACCGGCCATTTGCTGCCCGCGCTGAGCGCCGCGCGACGCGCACGCGTCGTGACGATGTCGAGCGGCTTGAACCGCGGCGGCCGGATTCGCGTCGACGACCTGCGCGCCGAGCATCGCTACAACCGTTATCTCGCCTATTGCGACAGCAAGCTCGCGAACCTCGTGTTCGCGATCGAACTGCAGCGCCGCTTCGAGCGCGCCGCGTTCGCCGGGATCAGCGTCGCCGCGCATCCCGGCTATGCGGCGACCAACCTGCAGTTCGCGGGCCCGGCGATGGACAGTTCGCCCGCCCGCGCCGCGCTGATGCGTGCCGCGAACCGTTATCTCGCGCAGCCGGCCGACCAGGGCGCGCTGCCCGCGATCCACGCGGCGACATCGCCCGATCTCGCCGGCGGCGCATATATCGGGCCGTCCGGCTGGTTCGAATCGCGCGGGCTGCCGGCGCCCGCGAGCGTGCCGCGCTCGGCGCGAGACGTGGCTTCGGCGGCGCTGCTGTGGGAAGCATCGGAAGCCGCGACCGGCGTGCGCTTCCTCAGCTCGGGCGCGCCGGCCGGGCGCTCGCCGGGCCGGCCGTTCGACACTGCGGCCGAGGCGCGCTGAACCGCGCGTCACGATCCGCAACATTCTTCATACTTATTACATCAACCGGAAAGAAAGCCGGCTGAAAGACTGATTCGGCGCACCACTGTTACCGCCCAGGAAACAATTTATCGTCAAAATCAGCGTTTACCCTCAACCATCCGATGACTAAGATTTGATCAATCGCTTAAGACATGGTGTCGAGAGCGAACTCAATAAAACACCGGAGGTCATCATGAAATCGCTCGTTTCCGCAGTCGTTGCCGCTGTCGCCCTGTCCGCTTCGTTCGGCGCATTCGCGCAAAGCACCGTGACCCGCGCGCAAGTGAAGAACGAACTGGTCCAGCTCGAACAAGCCGGCTACAAGCCGGGCGTGTCGAGCCCGTACTACCCGAACGACATCCAGAGCGCGGAAGCGCGCGTTCACGGCGCCGACGCCAGCGGCTACGGCGCGCAACCGGCTCCGCTCGTTCACTCGGGCGCCCCGGCTGCCGCGGCGTCGTCGAACGCACGCGATTCGATCTTCTTCGGCCAGTAAGCCGACGCGCCCCCGGCGGGCGCCGCGCGTCGCGCGATGAAGCCGTATCCGGACGAGCCCCTTTGCGGGCTCGTCCTTTTTTGTGAAACGCATACCTCCGCCGCCCGGCAGCGGGTGGCTTCGCCCGGGCGCGTTGCGTCCGGGCCTTTTTCGTCTGCGAAGCATGCGTGTGTGCAAGATGAAGCCGTGTGCGCCGCCGGTCAGCGCGGCACGGCCGCGGCAAGCACCGAACGCGACAACACACGCCACCGCGACAGCAGTTCGTCGCGATCGACATAGCAGCCCTGCAGATGCCGGCGGCCCGTCGACGGATCGAACTCGGTGCGTGCATGCAGCACACGCCGGTTGTCGAACGCCCACATGTCGCCCGCCCGCAGCCGGCGCTGCACGCGAAAACGCGGCTCGCGCGCAAGCGCGAGAAACCGCCGGTACGCGCGATAGACAGCCGCGACCGATCCGGCCGGCGCATCGAGCGGCCCGCGCAGGAAGTTCGCGACACGCACCTCGGTCACGTTGCCGCGGGCATCGAGCCCGATCACCGGCGCCGAACAGCGGTAGTCGCTGTTCGCACTCTTGTTCCAGAACTCGAACGGCGTCGACGCAAGCTGCTCGAAATCGGCCGGATGCTCGCGCCGCAGCGCGTCCGCGAGTGCGAAGCCATCGAGGAACACGCTGTCGCCGCCCGTCGCGTCGTTCGCGAGGCAATGCAGGAACTGCACGCCCGGCTGCAATTCGCGCGTCGGCAGATCGGTATGCGGCGGCAGGTTCAGCGACGTATACGCATTGCTGTCCGGCCTCGGCTTCGATTCGACGTCGAACAGCACGCCGAAATTGCTTTCGCGGATCAGGCCGATGCGGCGCGCGATCTCGTCGACGCGGCCACGCTCGGCCGGCACGCCTTCGACGAGCGTCAGCCCGGTGCGCTGCAACGCGGCGAGCCAGGCGAGCAATGCGCCTTCGTCCTCCATCACGTCGCGCCATGCGAACACGCCGATCGCCGTCGCATCGTCGCCGGCCCACACGTGCCGCCCGTGCGCGGCCTGGCGCTCGGCGCGCGACGCGTCGTCGTACGCATGCGCGCGCAACCAGCCCGGCGACCACGCGCTGCGATGCCCGTCGTTCCACTCGACATGCAGCGCGCCGTCGGTTTCGACGTGTACGGTGAGCGCCGACAGATCCTCGCGCGCGTCGGCGATCTCGAACACCTGCTCGCGTGTGACCGCATGCACGCACGCGGAACACGCGCAGTTGTCGCGCAGCCAGTCGAAATGGAACGGTGATCGTCGCGTGTCGCTCCACTCGACGTCCACCGCTCCGTCGCCGATTGCTACCGCGGCAATGGCCGCATTGGCCGCGTCGGCGGAAAACGTCCGCCAGTCCTCGATACGGTGTTGCGCTGCCTGCATCGTTGCCTCCCGGAAACGCCCGCTACGCGTGTGGTGCGAGCAGAAACCCGCCGACCGTCCGGTGCATTCGCGCCGCCTGCGGGCTCGTCCCGAGCGCGCGCCAGCAGCCGTGCACCAGCCCCTCTCCCATCCAGTAGTGCGCAGCCCCGCCGGCCGCGCGAATCCGTTCGACGTACACGCGCGCATCGTCGCGCAGCGGATCGTGCTCGGCGCCGATCGCGAGCACGGGCGGTAAGCCGTCGAAACGCGCTGCCGCGAGCGGCACCGACGCGCGCAGCAGCGGGTTGCCGTCCGTCAGTGCGTCGGACAGGTCGCTTTCCCAATACAGCGCGCGATAGCGATGGACGTCGTCGAGCGTCAGCATCGGCGCGTGCGCTTCGGTTTCGCGCGCGGGCGATTGCGGTTCGAACCCGAGCATCGGATAGACGAGCGCGATGCCGTCGATGCCGCCTTCGCCCGCATCGCGCAGTGCGGTCGCAACGGCCGCCGCGAGCATGCCGCCCGCACTGTCGCCCGCAAGCGTCAGCGGATACACGCACGGCCCGAACGGCCAGCGCGCATCGCGCGCGGCGCGTGTGACGGCAAGGCAATCTTCAAGAGCAGCCGGTGCGCGGTGTTCAGGCGCCAGCCGGTAGTCGACCGCGATCACGTCAAGCCCCGTGTCGGCCGCCAGTTGCGCGGTGATCAGCGCATGGCTGTCGAGCGAGCCGACGACGAAGCCGCCGCCATGAAAAAACAGCACCGTGCCGCGCGGCGTACCGTGCGCGGCCGTGTAGCGCCGCAGTGCGATCGCGCGTCCATCGGGTACATGCCACACGACATCCTGCTGCACGATGCCGGCCGGCAGAGCCGCCGGTGTCCACTCGGCCGCGAAGCGGTCGTAGAGGCGGCGCTGCTCGTCGGGCGAGCGCGCCGCCGCGTCGGCCGGATACCACGCGTCGACGGCTGCGACGAACGCTGCGATTTCCGGTTCGAGCATCGCATGCCTCCGCGGTTGAAGATCGACGCTAGCGGCGCGGCGGCAGCCCGATCACGCGGCCCGCATACGCAGGCGCCGCGCAATCGCGCTGCAACGCATGAAGCTCGGCCACGCGCGCGGCGACGTCTTCGTCGAACGGCGCCGACTTCGCGCCGTCGCGCGTATCGACGTGCAGCAGCATCTGCTCGCTCGCCGATACCGCGTCGTCATGCCCATCCGCGAACAGTTCGAGATACAGGTGCAGCCGCTTCGCGTCGTGCGCGAGCACGCGCGCATCGACGCGCACCTGCGTGCCCTCCTTGATCTCGTGCAGGTAGTTCACGTGCGCTTCGAGCGTGTAGACCGAGCGGCCCCGCTCGCGACGCGCGGCGTCGTCGAGGCCGATGCGATCCAGCAGCGCATCGGTCGCGAAGCTGAAGATCAGCAGGTAGAACGCATCGCGCAGGTGGCCGTTGTAGTCGACCCATTCGGGCCGCACCACGTCGCGGTAAATCGTCAGCGGGGTATCGCCCGTCATCGCCTGTCCTTTAGTCCTCGAATCGCATCCCGTGCCGCGCCTTCACCGCGGCGATCGACTTCAGCACCTCGGTGATGCACTCGTCGCGATAGCGTTCGAGCTCCTTGATGCTGCGCGTGCCCTGCTGTTCGGTCGTGCCTTCGACGACGCTGTCGATCAGCGCGTCGGTGAGCGTCGGCGCGACCAGCTTCGTCCACGGCAGTTCGAGCGCAGGACCGAACTGCTGCATGAAGTGTCGCATGCCCGCGTCGCCGCCGGCCAGCGTGTAGGTCAGGAACGTGCCCATGAACGACCAGCGGATGCCCGCGCCGAAACGGATCGCGTCGTCGATCTCGCCGGTCGTCGCGACACCTTCGTTGACGAGGTGCAGCGCCTCGCGCCACAGCGCTTCGAGCAGCCGGTCCGCGATGAAGCCCGGCACTTCCTTGCGCACGTGCAGCGGCCGCATGCCGAGCTTGCGATAGATATCCATCGCCGCTTCGACCGCTTCCGGCGACGTGCGCTCGCCGCCGAGCACCTCGACGAGCGGCAGCAGGTAGACCGGATTGAACGGATGGCCGACCACGCAGCGCTCCGGATGCGTCGCACGCGCGTAGAAATCCGTCGGCAGCAGCCCCGACGTCGACGACGCGATGATCGCGTCGGGCTTCGCCGCGCGGCTGATCTGCTCATGCAGTTCGAGCTTCAGCGCCTCGCGCTCGGGCGCGCTTTCCTGGATGAAATCGGCATCGGCGACGCACGCTTCGATCGTCGACACGAAACGCAGCCGCGCGGGATCGGCGCCCGGCGCGAGGCCGACGCGCTCGAGCGCGGGCCACGCATTCGCGACGTTCGCACGCAACCGTTCTTCCGCGCCCGGCGCGGGGTCCCATACGACCACGTCCAAACCGTGCGCGAGCGCGCGGGAAATCCACCCGCTGCCGATCACGCCGGTGCCGATGGCGGCGAACGTCTTGATGTCGGTCTTCACAGCCATGTCAACGCATCCTTCAATTCAGGGGAAATCGGTGGACGGCCGCGCCGGTGCGCGCCGCCGTGTCGTATCGGTCGGTAAAAACTCAAGCGAATTCGGCGATCGCGCGGCGTTCGAGCGGGCGCTCGCCGCGCGCCGGCAGGCCGAGCTTGCGGCGGCCTTCGGCCGGCGTCAGCACGCGGGCGCCGAGCCGTTCGACGATCTCTCTCGCGCGCTCGACGAGCGTGCCGTTGGTCGCATGCACGCCGCGGTCGAGCCAGATGTTGTCCTCGAGGCCGACGCGCACGTGGCCGCCGAGCAGCATCGCCTGCGCGACCATCGGCATCTGCATGCGGCCGATCCCGAAGCCGGCCCAGTGCGCGCCCGGCGGCAGGTTGTCGACCATCGCCTTCATCGTGCCCGTATCGGCCGGCGCGCCCCACGGAATGCCGAGGCAAAGCTGGAACAGCGGCGGATCGTCGAGCAGCCCTTCCTTCAGCAACTGCTTCGCGAACCACAGATGGCCCGTATCGAAGATCTCCAGCTCCGGTTTCACGCCGAGCTCCTGGATGCGCTTCGCGCCGGCGCGCAACTGCGCGGGCGTCGACACGTAGATGTAGTCGCCGTCGCCGAAATTCAGCGTGCCGCAGTCGAGCGTGCAGATCTCGGGCAGCAGTTCCTCGACGTGCGCGAGACGCGTGAGGCCGCCGACCAGATCGGTGCCCTTGCCGAAACGCATCGGGTCTTCGCCCGGGCCGATCTCGAGATCGCCGCCCATGCCGGCCGTCAGGTTGATGATCACGTCGACGTCGGCCGAGCGGATGCGGTCGACCACTTCGCGGTACAGGTTCGGGTCGCGGCTGCCGCGCCCCGTCTGCGGATCGCGCACGTGGCAGTGCGCGACGGTGGCGCCGGCCTTCGCGGCCTCGATCGCGGCGGCCGCGATCTCCTTCGGCGTGACCGGAATCGCCGGATGCTTGCCGACCGTATCGCCCGCGCCGGTGACGGCGCAGGTCACGATGACTTCATGGTTCATGCTGATTGCCTCGCTTGACTCTGGTTATTTCGCATTGCTGATGTTTTGTCGGTGCACGCGTCGTGCAGCGCGCAGGCCATTACAGGCCGAGATACGCCTTGACCGCCGGCAAGCCGTCCTTGCCGTCGAACGTCTTGACGCCTGCGAGCCACGGATCGAGCACCTGCGGGTTCTTCTTCAGGTAGGCCTTCGCGGCGTCGGCCGGCTTCGTCTTGTTCATCACCGACTGCATCAGCTGGTTCTCGAGCTGCGTCGAAAAACGCAGGTTCGTGACGAGCTTGCCCGCGTTCGGGCAGCGCGCGATGAAGTCGGGCGCCGTCAGCGTGTACACGCGCGCTTCGCCGTAGTTCGGGCCGAACGACGCGTCGCCGCCGGACAAGTAGTTCATGCTGAGCTGGATGTTCATCGGATGCGGTTCCCAGCCGAGGAACACGACCCACTTCTTCTCGCGGATCGCACGCTCGACCGTCACCAGCATTCCGGCCTCGCTCGATTCGACCAGCTTGAAGCCGCCGAGCCCGTACTGGTTCGTGTCGATCATCTTCTGGATCGTCGCGTTCGCGCTGCTGCCCGGCTCGATCCCGTAGATCTTGCCGTCGAGTTCCGCGCGGTGCTTCGCGATGTCCTCGAAAGTCTTCAGGCCGGCCTGGTATTCGTAGCTCGGCACCGCGAGCGTCGCCTTCGCGCCGGACAGGTTCGGCGTTTCGACGACGTTGATCGACTTGCTGTCGAGGAACGGCTGGAGCTGCTTCTGCTGCACGGGCCACCAGTAGCCGAGCGACACGTCGAGCTGCTTGCTCTTCAGGCCGGCGAACGAGATCGGCACCGACGCGATCATCGTGGTCGGCTTGTAGCCGAGCGCCTCGAACACGGTCGACGCGAGCGCCGTGGTCGACGTGATGTCGGTCCAGCCGATATCCGCGAAACGCACGGTGCGGCAGGTCGCGGCATCCGTTTCGGCACGCGCCGCGTTCGTGAACGCGGCGGTCGCCAGCACGGCCGCGACAAGCGCGGCGATCTTCGTCGACTTCATGGTTCGGTTCCTCCCGGTGGGACTCGTCGCAGCCGGTGCGCGGGGTGTGCGCCGGCCTGCATCGTGGGAGTAAAAGTAACGAGCCATATTGGCCGCGAAAAGACCGGCGGCGACCTGTTCTTGACTATTTGCGACTATGAGTGGAAACCACTAGTGTTTTGGAGAGGCTTGTTGGATGGGGTTTTGCCGCGTGTTTTGGGTGAAACTGGCTTGTCTACATGCGGCGCGAGGCTTTCGATTCCGCCGGGAAGGGACGGGATGCCGATGCGGCTTCGGGCTCGAAGCTGGAGCTGCCCGGACGAATTGACCAGGTCGGCCCGGCGACTTCCACAGCGCGCTTGATCGTACGTTGGAAAGCCGTCCGTCCGTTCGTAGAAACAGACGTCTACACGATCATCCCGCGAGCAATCGTTGCTCGAACCATCGTGCCTGCCCTTCCTCCAGCAGCCGAAAGGCCGTTTCACATTGCGGAACTCGCGTCGAATTCCCGCGGCATCCCTTTTTCGCCGCTTGAAAACTTGTTTTGCATCGCAAAAATCGCCACGCATCCCATTGAAAAACAAGGGAAATTTATGTCTTATGTCTTATATAAGACATCACCCAAAGCGCATCGGGCGGCGCTACTATTCAGTCATGCAGTTCGCTTCGACATACGGGCCCACGCTCAACCATTTACTCAAACGCGCTTTGCTCTCAGGAGATTGACATGACCCAGTATCAAGACGACATCAAGGCAGTTGCCGGTTTGAAAGAAAACCACGGCAGCGCGTGGAATGCCATCAGCCCCGAGTATGCCGCCCGCATGCGTGCCCAGAACAAGTTCAAGACGGGTCTGGACATCGCGAAGTACACCGCCAAGATCATGCGCGCAGACATGGCCGCTTACGATGCCGACCCGGCGAAGTACACGCAGTCGCTCGGCTGCTGGCACGGTTTCATCGGCCAGCAGAAGATGATCTCCATCAAGAAGCATTTCAACAGCACCGAACGCCGCTACCTTTATCTGTCCGGCTGGATGGTGGCCGCGTTGCGCTCCGAGTTCGGCCCGCTGCCGGACCAGTCGATGCATGAAAAAACCTCCGTCAGCGCGCTGATCCGCGAGCTGTACACGTTCCTGCGCCAGGCCGATGCCCGTGAGCTGGGCGGCCTGTTCCGCGAGCTGGATGCAGCCGAAGGCGCTGCGAAGGCCGCCATCCAGGAAAAAATCGACAACCACGTGACGCACGTCGTGCCGATCATCGCCGACATCGACGCGGGTTTCGGCAACGCGGAAGCCACGTACCTGCTGGCCAAGCAGTTCATCGAAGCGGGCGCATGCTGCATCCAGATCGAAAACCAGGTGTCCGACGAGAAGCAGTGCGGCCACCAGGACGGCAAGGTCACCGTGCCGCACGAGGACTTCCTCGCGAAGATCCGCGCGATCCGCTACGCGTTCCTGGAACTGGGCGTGGACGACGGCATCATCGTGGCCCGCACCGACTCGCTGGGCGCCGGCCTGACCAAGCAGATCGCCGTGACCAGCACGCCGGGCGACCTGGGCGACCAATACAACTCGTTCCTCGATTGCGAAGAACTGTCGGCCGACCAACTGGGCAACGGTGACGTCGTCATCAAGCGCGACGGCAAGCTGCTGCGTCCGAAGCGCCTGCCGAGCAACCTGTTCCAGTTCCGCGCCGGCACGGGCGAAGCACGCTGCGTGCTGGATTGCGTCACCGCACTGCAGAACGGTGCCGACCTGCTGTGGATCGAAACCGAAAAACCGCATATCGCGCAGATCGGCGGCATGGTCAGCGAGATTCGCAAGGTCATCCCGAACGCGAAGCTGGTGTACAACAACAGCCCGTCGTTCAACTGGACGCTGAATTTCCGCCAGCAGGCGTATGACGCGATGAAGGCCGAGGGCAAGGACGTGTCGGCATACGACCGCGCGCAGCTGATGAGCGTGGAATACGATCAGACCGAACTGGCGGCGCTCGCAGACGAGAAGATCCGCACGTTCCAGGCAGATGCATCGCGCGAAGCCGGCATCTTCCACCACCTGATCACGCTGCCGACGTACCACACCGCCGCGCTGTCGACCGACAACCTGGCCAAGGAATACTTCGGCGACCAGGGCATGCTGGGTTATGTGGCCGGCGTGCAGCGCAAGGAAATCCGTCAGGGCATCGCGTGCGTGAAGCACCAGAACATGTCCGGCTCGGACATCGGCGACGACCACAAGGAATATTTCAGCGGCGAAGCGGCGCTGAAGGCGGCGGGTAAGGACAACACGATGAACCAGTTCTGATACCGGTCATACCCGAAGCGAAACGCCAGCCCAGCCGGGCTGGCGTTTTTTCATTCGGGAAGTCGTTCCGGCGAACTTCCGTCGATCACCGCGCGCCGGTCCGTGCGCGCCGCAAAAACGCGCTGAAGACGAGCGAAACCCGCGATAATCTCCCACTGACCGTTCGGCGCCTGCGAGCCGGCCGGGGCGTGTGCCCGTCCGTTCGCAATCCCGTGCGATGTGCGACGACCACCGGATTCCATCCCCTGCCCCGATGCCCGAGGATTTCCACTTCCTGCTGCTGCCCGGCTTCTCCGCGCTCGGCTTCATGTCCGCGGTCGAGCCGCTGCGCGTCGCGAACCGCTTCCGCACCGAGCTTTACCGCTGGCACGTGATCAGCGCCGACGGTGCGCCGGTCGCCGCGAGCAACGGCATCCCCGTCGCCGCCGAAGCCGCGTGCGCGGACATCGAGCAGGTCGATACGGTGTTCGTCGTCGCGGGCTTCGATCCGCTCGTGTGCTACACGCGCGCGCTCGGCGACTGGCTGCGCCGCCAGCACCGGCACGGCGCGACGCTCGGCGGCATCGACACGGGCAGCTTCGTGCTCGCGGAAGCCGGGCTGTTCGACGCGTCGCAGCCGCTGACGCTGCACTGGGAAGCGCTGGCCGCGTTCCGCGAGCGCTATCCGGGCCTGAACTCGACGCAGGAGCTGTTCGAGATCGACGACCGGCGCATCACGTGCGCGGGCGGCACCGCGTCGATCGACATGATGCTCGACCTGATCGGGCGCCGGCACGGCGCCGATCTCGCGGCGGCGATCTCCGAGCAGTTCGTCGTCAGCCGCATCCGGCAGCGCTCGGACAGCCAGCGGCTCGAGATCGCCGCGCGCTACGGCGTGCACAACCGCAAGCTGATCCAGGTGATCGGCACGATGCAGCAGCACATGGAAAATCCGCTCGGCTCCGACGCGCTCGCGCAGGACGTATCGATCACGCGACGCCAGCTCGAACGGCTGTTCAGCGCGATGCTGAACGATACGCCGACACATTTCTACCTGAACCTGCGCCTCGATCGTGCTCGCGAACTGCTGCAGCAGACCGACATGAGCATCACGTCGGTGTGCGTCGCGTGTGGATTCGAATCGCCGTCGCATTTCTCGCGCACGTATCGCGCGCGGTTCGGCTTGAGCCCGCGCAGCGACCGGCGCGCGACGCGCTGATCGTCGCGGGTTTTAATCACAATCCTGCGCGGAATTGCGCGTTCCGGCGGCGTTTCCCGCCGCTCGCTGAACAATGCCGGCGATCGATCGACGGACCGAAGCGATCGTCGAAAATAATTTGCAATGTCGCCGAAAATATTCTGTAACATACCTCGCAATTAGATAGGCAGCCTAACGAGACGAGAGACTGGATTCGACGCACGTCGATCCGCGCAAGGCTGCCGGCCGATATCCAACCGATATCAGTATCGATCCGAGGGGTCTGACATGACGATGCTCGCTTCGCCGTCGCCGAACCTGCCTGCCGTTCGCTTCCTCACCCCTGCTCCCACCTGTTTCTTCTCGACCTGACATTTAGGTTTCCTTAGTCAGTCGACGCTCCCAACACCGCTTCGCCGCACCGGCTCCATCGAGCCGGCGCGCGGGCCGTGTCGTGCCTGCGCGCCACGAGTGCGCGGGCGTGTCCAACCGTTGAGATGAGGATCACGTATGCAGACATCACGCAAAGCATTGCCGCTCGCCCTGAGCCTTGCGCTCGGTTTCGGCATCGTCGGCGTCGCCGCGGCCGATACGAAGGTCTCGAATCCGCAGGCAGCGAGCCTGCGCGAAAGCCTGACGCGCGGCGTCGCGCCGCCCGCCGCGAAAGCCGATACGGCCACCGGGCAGTTCCGCGCGGACGGCGTCGCCGTCACACTGTACAACCCCGCGTATCGCGTGAAGAAGGCCGCCGCGACGCCCGCTGCAACCGCACGCGACTTCGTCGCAACTCAGGCGACGCAGCTCGGGCTCGACGCGGCCGCGCTCGCGAGCCTCGTCGTCACGTCGGAGCGCAACGATGCCGACTTCACTGTCGTGCGCCTGCAGCAGCAGGCCGCCGGGCTGCCTGTGTACGGCAGCGACATCGCAGTGACTGTCGCGAAGGACGGCCGCATCCTGTACGTTGCGAGCAACACGATCAACGGCGTGGTCGCGACGTCGCGCAAGTCGCAGGCCGTCGACCAGCAGCAGGCACTCGACCGTGCGCGCGCGTATCTCGGCGTGAGCAGCTTCACGAATCTCGACGCGCAGCTCGTCGCGTTCGTCGACAAGGCCGGCACGCACACCGCATGGAAGGTGCGCGGCCGCCCGCAGGACGGCCCGAAGGGCGACTGGGAACTGCTGATCGACTCGGGCAGCGGCGAAGTGCTGCGCGCCGAGGACAAGGCGTTCTATGCCACCGACGGCACGGGCTTCGTGTTCCGCCCGGATCCGCTGTCGCCGACGAAAAGCAGCTACGGCAGCACCGGCTACAAGGACAGCAGCGACGCCGATTCGACCCAGCTCACGGCCGCGCGCGTGCGCGTGACGCTGAAGGATCTCGGGCAATCGGGCACGCGCTACGCGCTGTCGGGACCGTACGCGGCGTGCGTCGATTTCGATGCGCCGCGCGACAACGCTTGCCCGCTGCAGTCGACACCCGCGTTCGAGTTTACGCGCGGCAACCTGTATTTCGAGGCCGTGAACGCGTACTACCACATCGATACGTTCCTGCGCTACGTGAACCAGACGCTCGGGATCAAGGCGCTGCCGTACCAGTACACGGGCGGCGTGCAGTACGACCCGCACGGCGAATCGGGCGACGACAACTCGTCGTACTCGTCGAGCAGCGGCCGGCTGACTTTCGGGCAAGGCGGTGTCGACGATGCGGAAGATGCGGACGTCGTGATCCACGAACTCGGCCACGGCATCCACGACTGGGTGACCAACGGCGGCCTGTCGCAGCAGGAGGGGCTGTCCGAAGGCACCGGCGACTATCTCGCCGCCGCGTACAGCCGCGACTTCAACCAGTGGAGCCCGTCGGATGCGCAGTACAACTGGGTCTTCAACTGGGACGGCCACAACGAGTACTGGGGCGGCCGCGTGACCAACTGGAACGTCGGGCGCACCTATGCGCAGGCGCGCGGTGCCGAGATCCACACGGCCGGCCAGTACTGGGCATCGTGCAACCTCGTCGCGCGCGACGCGATCGGCGCGCAGGCGATGGACAAGGCGTTCCTGAAGGGGCTGTCGATGACCAACGGCTCGACCAACCAGAAGGCCGCCGCGCAGGCCGTGCTGACGGCCGCGGCCGCGCTCGGCTACAGCAGCGCGCAACTCACGGCGATCGGCAACGCGTACAACAAGAGCTGCACGTACGGCGTGACCGTGCCGCAGAAATCGTAATTCCGCAGCAGGCGGGGGCGCATCGCACGACCTGCGGCGCGCCCTCTTCCTCGACATCGTTACCCTAGCGAGATCGAACATGCCTACTCTGAAACTTACCCATCTGAGCGCCGCACTGGGCGGCATGCTGTTGACCGCCGCCGCGCATGCGGCACCCGCGTGGATCACGCTCGGCGATGCGGCGTTCCGCCAGCTTCAACGCATCGACCCAAGCGCGACCGCGCAGTACAGCACGACGGTCGATGCCGGCAAGACGGCCGACGGCGTCGCGCGCCGCGAAACCGTGCACGTCGTCGAGATCGACGATTCACGACTCGGCGAGCTGGCCCATGCCGTCCACTACACGCGCGGCCACGGGCCCGGCTATGTCGTGCACGACTCGTTCGACGAAGCGCGCCAGGCGCTGCAGCCGTTGCCGCCTTCGCTCGCGAAGCACGTCGCGGCACCCGCGTACAAGGTGTCGAACGCACCGCAGATCGGCACCTGGATCCAGCAACTGCAGGCCAGCAACATCGTCGGCACGATCACGGCGCTGTCGGGCTTCACGAACCGCTACTACACGACGTCGCACGGCGTTGCCGCATCGGACTGGCTCGCGCTGCAGTGGAAGCAACTGGCGGGCTCGCGCGCCGACATCGCCGTCGAGCAATTCGCGCACACGGGCTTTCCGCAGAAATCCGTGATCCTGACGATCCGCGGCAGCGATCCGGCCGCGGGCACCGTCGTGCTGGGCGGCCACCTTGATTCTACCGTCGGCCGCACGACGGAGAACACGCGCTCGCCCGGCGCGGACGACGATGCGTCGGGCATCGCGAGCCTCACCGAAGCGCTGCGCGTGCTGCTCGCGAACAACTACCGGCCGAAGCGGACGATCAAGTTTGTCGGATACGCGGCAGAAGAAGCCGGCCTGCTCGGCTCGAAGGCGATCGCGAAACAGTTCCGCGCGCAGAATGCGAACGTGGTCGGCGTTTTGCAGCTCGACATGACGAACTACAAGGGCGATCCGAAGGATATCTACCTGATCACCGATTACACGAACGCGTCGCAGAACACCTACCTGACGAATCTGGCGAAGACCTACCTGCCGGAACTCGCGATCGGCACGTCGCAGTGCGGGTATGCGTGCTCGGATCATGCGTCGTGGAATGCGCAGGGCTATCCGGCGTCGTTCCCGTTCGAGGCCGACCAGAACGACAGCCCGTATATCCATACCGTGAACGACACGCTGGAAAACTCGGATCGCCAGGCAAACCACGCGCTGAAGTTCGGCAAGCTGGCGCTGGCCTATGCGGTTGATCTTGGCGGGGATGGCTCCGTAGTCGCGAAGCCCTGACGGCAGGCAGTCAAGTCGTTCGTCGATCCGGAAACGAAGGACTCATGTGCTCGCGGTTCGCACACGCGTCCTTCACGAAGGGTCCGCCGCCGGCATCGTGCGTCACCCCCGTCGCACGATTGACTCCCGTCGAATCGCGAACGCGTGCTCATCCGGATAGAATCGTCACTCGACCACTCCGCTACACGCTTCCCCCCATGACCGACACCACCCGCTCCGTCGACGATCTGTCGCCCGCTCGCGTCACGACCGCATTCGACCTGCCCGGCCATACGACCGCTCGCTCGCTCGGCGTCGCACAGGGCATCATCGTGCGTTCGCGCTCGATCGTCGGCTCGTTCGGCGCATCGCTGCAGACGATCTTCGGCGGCAACATCACGCTCTACACGTCGCTGTGCGAGAAAGCCCGCCAGCAGGCATTCGACAAGATGCTCGCCGATGCGCGCAAACTCGGCGCGAACGCAGTCGTCGCGATGCGCTACGACTCGACCGAGATCGGGTCGGGCGTCACGGAAGTGATCTGCTATGGCACGGCCGTGCGTGTGGCGCAGGACGCGTGACGCCCATCACACGTCGCGCTCGAGCGACTTCATGTTCGTGAGCTGCGGAAACAGCCGCATCCACGCGAGCGCGACGGCAATCGTCGCAGCACCGCCGACGACGATTGCCGTCGGCGCACCCCACCATGCGGCCGTCACGCCCGATTCGAATTCACCGAGCTGGTTCGACGTGCCGATGAACAGCGAATTGACTGCGCTCACGCGCCCGAGCATGTCGTCTGGCGTACGAAGCTGCACGAGCGACAGGCGCACGACGACACTGACCACGTCCGATGCGCCCAGCGCGGCCAGCGCAACGAGTGACAGCGCGAAGTGCCGCGACAGCCCGAACACGATCGTCGCGATGCCGAACGCGATCACGCCGCCGAACATCGCGCGGCCCGGCCGCCCTTTCAACGGGAAACGCGTAAGCCACAGCGTGCCCGCGAGCGCGCCGACCGCGGGCGCCGCGCGCAATGCGCCGAGCCCCCACGGCCCGACTTGCAGAATGTCGCGCGCGTAGATCGGCAGCAGCGCGGTCGCGCCGCCGAACAGCACCGCGAACAGGTCGAGCGACAGCGCGCCGAGGATCGCCGGTTCGCGCCGAATGAACGCGATCCCCGAAAACACCGAACGCAGCGTGACCGGCTCGCGTGCAGGCGGCGCGCTGCGCAACGGAATCGTGCCGCTCAGCACCGCCGCGATCGCGAATGCCACGACGCTTGTGCCGAACGCGGCGGGCGCACCGACACCGTAGAGCAGACCGCCGAACGCGGGCCCGAGGATCTGCGCGGCCTGGTTCGCGGACGTCGACAGCGCGGTCGCGCGCGGCAGGTCGGTGCGAGGCACGACGGCCGGCAGCAGCGACGACACCGACGGCGACTCGAACGCGCGGGCCGTGCCGACGATCGCCGCGAGCGCATACACGACCGGCGCGGCCAGCCAACCTTGCACGGCGCCGAGCAGGAACACGCCGGCGGCCAGCGCCTCGACGCCCTGGCAGATCGTCGCGATGCGCCGGCGGTCGTAGCGGTCGGCCACCTGCCCGACGACGAGCGTCAGCGCGAACATCGGCACGAACTGCGCGAGACCGACGAGACCGAGCGCGAACGCGCTGTGCGTGAGCGCATATACGTACCAGCCGATCGCGACCGACAGGATCTGGAAAGCCAGCGACGACATCACGCGTGTGCCCCAGAAGCGCTGGAACGGTGCGTGACGGAACAGGTTCGCGGGTAACGGGGAGGAAGGAGCGGGTTCGGGTAAGTGGGCGGTCATCGGGGTCTCGGCGATCGGCAGTGCGTGACGCAACCGCTCAACGAGCGGCTACCTGCGCATGTGCGTGCTTGCGCAACGACTTGCCCATCGCGACGCGATATCGGTCCCCGGTCGTGGAGACGGTCGGCTGGACAGCGCAGACGCGGCCAAATCGCGATGATATGTCAATCACGGCAAAACGGCCGTTCGATCGGCCGAGGCAGGAGCGCACTACACCGGCGCACCCGTCCCGCACCGCAAAAAAGAAGTTCGTCGTGGATTTCCGGTGAACGCGGGGCAGACTGCGGGGATCGGCCATGAACCGACGTTCGCCCCCCAAATGGTTGATAGTCATTCGAGCGACGGCTATGGTTCGGCACTCGGCCGGATGGTGCTGACTGCTAACACTGACACTTGAGGTAATGCGCGTCTTGAAACGACACGCGCGACGATAGCAAGCGCCCAGTGACTCTGCTGGAACAGCAGTCAATGCCTATATGTATTGGCCGCCAGATTCTATAGAATTTGACACGAGTCCCTTGTACCTCAAAATTGCAGCCAACACAAAAAATAGACACAAGCAGCACATACCACACCGCAACTAAACAAAAGGAGAAATCACATGCGAGATTGGTTTAAGATAATTGTCGATAGTGAAAAATTACACGGAAAATTCAAACACCTACTCAATATATTTTACTCTTCAGAACGAGAGCTTCTGGTCGACTGGATGAATGATTTCGTATTTAAGGATGGATTTAAAAAAACAATTGAAGAATTCCAAAATAATTTTCACTCGATGTTCTGGGAAATCTACCTGAACAAGACTTTCCTGAAATCTGGATTTACAATATCAGAAAAAATCAAATCTCCAGACTTCTGCCTTACCAAGGACGATAAAAAAATATTCGTCGAGGCCGTTGTTTCAAACATCGCAGAATCTGAACCAAAGGAAAATGAGCGAACTTTTCAAGATATATATGGAAACAACGACTACTACAACATATTGGATGAATCAATAGTTCGACTATACAATTCGTTTTGCAATAAGCAAGAACGCTACGAAAATCACTACTCCAACAATCAGGAGATTAAAGGCTCGCCATTCGTATTGGCAGTAGGTGATTATGCGCAAATAAATTATGGACAATCATATTATTACCCATTGCTAGCACTACTCTACGGCGCGTATTATGACAAGAACGACAAGCGGGATGATCTAAAAATACTTTGCGAAGACAGCCTCGACAAAGAATATAAATTCATCGAAAGCCATCCAAAGAAAAACGGTGCACCACTAAAGCTCGGCCTTTTTAACGACAAAAGAAACGAACATATTTCGGCTGTTATCTATAGTTGCACTACCACACTTGGGAAACTTAGTAGCCTGTCGAAAAATCATATCCCACAGGACAAGTGCATAGTTGTGGATAGGGAAACCTACGGACAAGAGCTTCAGATATTGCGCTATAGCGGCACTCAACCCGATGAAACCCTTCATGATGGGCTATTCGTTTATCACAATCCAAATGCCAAGCACAAGATCCCTGAGGATTTTCTGGTAGAGAAAGGTGTCACTCACTTTCGATTTGACGAAGACGGCGAAACGGGGATATGCATCCGATTTAACCCTACCCACGGCATTTTGAAACGCAGACACGTTTGCATGAAGGGAATGGAAGAAGAATTTATAGAGAAATTTTCGGACTTCCACTTCTTCCCCGTTCTAAGAAGATAGTGATTGCGAAACCGCTCGACTTAAAGAAGGCGGCGGCCGCTCCCACTTCGGTTGCGCCAGCGCACCGACTTCCCTTCGGCGCCATCAACACTCGCGACCGTGCGCGACTGTCCTGGTGAGTAAGCGCGCAGCGATATCCGTAGAACACCGCTCACGGCGCGCGCAAAGCCCCGTGAATGCCCGGGTTGCCTCGGGCATTCACAATGCATAGCCCTCGCCTCGCAACCAAGAACGCTGGTGCCCCTCTCCGGCTAGCACGTCGCGCGCATCAACCTGCGGTCCCTCGGTGTACCGCAAAGTTCGGTTCGAAGCGCGCCGACGAGTCCGGCAACCGCCCGAACATCATTCACGATAGCGGCACGAATGGTCATCAACAGTTCTCGACGACTAGCGTGCGGAACCGACGCCTGCTCATCGCCACAGACTAAGGACGACACGCAGGTCTGAGCGACCTGCAATTCCATCAGGTTGCTTTATGGCTTCGCAATCAAAAATCGCGAGCGGTCTTTCGCGCTTGCAATCCGCGCCGGCGCGCGACCACGGTTACCGTATAACAGCATTATCGATAAGCTTCTCGCAACTCTGACATAATCAAGCGCCGATCAAGAAGACGGGTTGAATCCGCAGTCGCGTGCCGCCGGTCACGGCCGTGCGAGACTCGGACCGGCTATGCGATTTGCATAAGACCGTGATCGGCCAGTGCCGGACGTTCGGCGGTGTGGTCGCGTAGCTATCCGCTAACTTGAGGATGCGGCCCTACGCTCGCGCCACTATCTTAGAAGAACGGCTTCGCGCTATCAGCCAACAATGACAGCGCTAGGAAACGCTAACAAGATTTTCTCTAAGGCGCCATCCTGAGGCAGAATATGAAAACGCACACACATGGATTCCATTGATCCGAGTATGGCTGCGGCGAATCTGTGTTGCCCATCGTAAATCTCGGCAGTTATTGCGCGAGGTCCATTTACCCGAAGATTAATATCGATCGGATCTAGAGGCTGAGATTTCAATCTACAATAAAGTGACGCAATCCGGTTGATGTGAAATTTAACGGCCTCCTTTTCTGACATTTCATTATTGACAGTATTCCAAGACCGCTCCTCTGCATTGAGGGAATTATTGAGAATAAGATCTGCCGCGTCGCGAATGAGATGCTCCGATATCGGACGGCAGCCCCAGTTATGTCCATCCATCGGATTCCGCAATCGTTTCTTTAAATCAAAAATTTCTACGGAAAACATAGCCCTCTCTTTTATAAGTAACCGTGTCGAATGATACGACCAACCGCGGCTGTTGCGTAGCGCTCGACGAATCGAAAAGATACCGTTGTGCGCGGTGACAGTTTGTTCTAGACCGGGTTTTCGGTAGTTGGAGGTGCTATGACTGCTTTAACCTTTGAAGCAGACATCTGAGCCGAGCAGTGTCCAATGTCAGCAACGGGTCGAGGCTGTGTGAAAACGCGTTGATCGCCTAGACTGAGTCAACGCATTCAGGATGGGTGGCCCATGAAGCGATTCGTTGAAGGCGATGACCGCAAGCAGGTAGCGCTATTGCCCGAGTGCCTGGACGATTTTGTTGCCGAGGATAACCCGGTCAGGATCGTCGAGGCCTTTGTCGAAGAGCTTGATCTGAACACACTTGGCTTCACCAGTGTCACGCCTTCGACGACAGGCCGCCCCTCCTACCATCCGGCAGTGCTACTGAAAATATACATCTACGGCTACCTAAACCGGATTCAATCAAGCCGACGCCTGGAACGCGAATGTCAGCGCAATATCGAGCTGATGTGGCTGACTGGCCGCCTGGTGCCAGACTTCAAAACGATAGCTGACTTTCGACGCAACAACGGCGCTGGTATTCGCAACGTCTGTAGTCGGTTTGTCGTGTTGTGTCGCGATCTCAAGCTGTTCTCCCAGGCCATGGTCGCCATCGATGGAAGTAAGTTCAAGGCCTCCAATACACGCGACCGAAACTTTACGACGGGCAAGATCGATAAGCGGCAGCAGCAAATCGAGGAAAGCATCCACCGTTACCTGAGCGCATTAGAAACGGCCGATCGAACGCAGCCGCCCGAGGTGGAAGCCAAAACGACTCGACTCAAAGAGAAGATTGCGCAATTGCAGGGGCAAATGCGTCACCTTGAGCAGATCAAAGAGGAGTTGAAGACGCTGCCTGACGGACAGATCTCGCTGACGGATCCTGATGCACGTTCCATGGCGACCAGTGGCCGTGGTTCTGGGATGGTCGGCTACAACGTGCAGATCGCCGTAGATGCCAAGCACCATCTTATCGTTGCGCATGAAGTTACGAACGCGGGTAGTGACCGCGCGCAGCTAAGTCCAATGGCGCAAGCTGCTCGGGATGCCATGGGTAGAACCAAATTGAAGGCTATCGCTGATCGAGGGTATTACAGTGGCCCACAGATAAAGGCTTGCGAGGACGCAGGCATTGCCGCCATTCTGCCCAAGGTCACGACATCCAGCGCGAAGGCTGATGGCCGCTTCGATCGGGCCGACTTTATTTACATTGCCCGGGATGACGAATATCTATGCCCGGCCGGGCAACGTGCGATCTACCGCTTTACTGGTCTGGAACATGGCATGTATCTTCGTCGTTACTGGAGTAGCGCCTGTATCGGCTGCGCCATGAAACCACAATGCACGCCAAGCAATTACCGGCGGATCACGCGCTGGAAGCTGCGCAGCGAAGACTGGACCGAATGCCGAATGCGATGACGGTGCGAAGGCGGACAGTTGAGCATGTGTTCGGGACGTTCAAACACTGGATGGGCTACACGCACTTCCTGACTCGCCGGTTTGCCAACGTGAGCACCGAAATGAGTTTGCATGTGCTGGCATACAACCTCAAACGCGTCATAGCGATACTCGGGTTCTCGAAAACCATGAAGGCGATGCGGCTGGTGGGTGCGTGAAGCACTCCAGGGTGCGCTTACATGCCGAGGGACGACAGCAACTCGGCACTGAAGCTATGGCGACATTCCTCGTTCACCTGAAGGCTGCGAAAATGCGGCACGGGATCTGCGCTCGCCGACGCTGAGTTACGGGTTTCCACACAGCCTCGGTCGAACAGCGACATCCCCGGAAATCCGCGAAGAAACAAAAAAAAGCGCGAACCGCAGTTCGCGCCAAAGAGAGACCTCGCTGAAGACGTCGCTGCTCCAAACCACCCCGCTCAGAACGAATGCCGCATCCCGATCCGCACGTCGGCCTGCGTCTGCGTCGTCGACGGCGTGAAGCTGTAGCCGACCACCGCATCGACGCCGTGCGACGCGCGCAGGTAATCGCCGGAGATATATACGTCGGTGCGCTTCGACAGCAGGTAGTGCAGGCCCGCCGTGCCCTGGTTCCAGTGATGGCCTTCGAAACGCGTATGCTGGTAGCCCGCGATCAGGCTCAGCGCCGGCGTGAACTGGTACAAGCCGCCGCCTTCATACACCTGCATGTGCGACGACTGGCCGAAACCCTTGATCGTCGTGTACGAGAAGTTGGCGTCGAGCGTCAGCTTGCCGATCGTGTAGCTCGAGCCGATGCCGAACGTGCCCTGGCTGTCGACGTCCATCGGCGTGTTCGCGAACAGGTCGGTGCGCGCGCCGGTCGCCGGATCGACGGTGACGGTCTGCTGGCCGAGGAACGTGTGCGTGCCGATCATCGCGTACGGGTCGAACGCATAGATGCCGTTCGGGTTGTTCAGGCGCGTGTACGCGGCGCCGATCGAGAAGTCGCCCTTCGTGAAGCTCGCGCCCGCGCTCCATGCGCTGTTGCGGTGGAAATTGCCCGCGACGTTGCCGAACGAGTACATCGCGCCGAACTTGAAGCCGCTGAGGTCGTTCGACAGGAACTTCACCGAATTCGGCAGGCGGTCGCCGTTGAAGCGGTCGAAGTCGCCCTGGTGGATCGCATAACCGCTGCCCCACGCCGAGATGTTGTAGATCGACACGAGTTCGTTCGTGATGTCGAGCTGGTTGCCGAACGACAGCGTGCCCCAGTCGTTCTGCAGGCCGACATACGCCTGCCGGCCGAACTCCGCGCCGCCGAAGCCGAGCTGCCCGTTGCCGAG
Organism: Burkholderia sp. LFS061; assembly: GCF_047978125.1. Lineage (NCBI taxonomy): Bacteria > Pseudomonadati > Pseudomonadota > Betaproteobacteria > Burkholderiales > Burkholderiaceae > Burkholderia > Burkholderia sp. LFS061. The sequence goes on from NZ_JBFPFS010000001.1 coordinate 94,400, forward strand.
GTGGAAGCCGCTCTCGAGGGCGAACACGGCCTTCAGGCCGCCGCCCAGGTCTTCCGTGCCCTTCAGGCCGAAGCGGTTCCCGTACGAGACGCCGTCGTCGAACTTGACCACGTGCGAGCCGCCGGTGTTGTTCACGTACGTGATGCCCGCATCGAGAATCCCGTACAGCGTCACGCTGCTCTGCGCATGGCCAATGGCGGGAATACAGGCCGCGCATGCAAGCGCGGCGGCTACGGCGACTTTCGTGTGCTTCATTATCGACCACCCTCCCTGAACCATTCGATGGAAAGAATCTCGTCCCGGCGCGTGCCGCGATACGCCGGTGGATTCGAATTCAGTACGCCCGCTGGCTTCGGTATTTCGTTTTTCGCAATAACGCAGCCATTGCCGAAAAATACAAACCCATATTTCGGGTCACCCGTCTGAAGGCGACACTAAATGGTCACGATGCGACGGGTCGGGAAAACACGTAGACGGGCGGCACGGCAAAAACCGGCCGCCCGGAGGCGGGGTCAGCGGCCGTCGAGGGCCGCTCGCACGGCCGGCAGGCCCGGTGCGCCGGCGGCCGTCGTCACGCCATCCAGCCAGCCGGCGACCAGCGCCGGGTCGGCCTTCAGCGCGTGTTGCGCCGCGAGCGCGGGCGACGTTTTGTTGTCGAGCATGTCGGCGATCATCCGGTTCTCGACGTCGACGGAGAACGTCATCTGCCGGAACAGCCGCGCAAGGTTCGCGCACTGGCCGGCAAACCCGGCGCGCGTGACTGTGTTGACCGTCGCGCCGCCGTAGTTCGGACCGAAGTACGCGTCGCCGCCCGACAGGTAGGTCAGATGGAACTTCGTGTTCATCAAATGCGGCTCCCACGCGAGAAACACGATCCAGCGCTTGTCGCGCACCGCGCGCTCGACCTGCGTGAGCATGCCCGTCTCGCTCGATTCGACGAGCGACCAGTTCGCCGTACCGAGCGCGTGGTCGGACAGCATCCGCTTGATGTTCTGGTTCGCGGGCGCGCCGGGCTCGATCCCGTAGATCTTGCCGCCGAAGCGGTCTGCATAGCGCGCGAGATCGGCGAACGTATGCACGCCCGCGGCCGCGACGTAGTCGGGCACCGCAAGCGTGAACTTCGCGCCGCTCAGGTTCGCGTGCAGCACGTCGATCGATTTGTCATCGACGAACGGCTTCACGAGCGGCGCCTGCGCGGGCATCCAGTTGCCGAGGAACACGTCGACCTGCCCTTTCTTGAGCCCCTGGTACGTGATCGGCACGGACAGGTTCGCCACGTCCTGCCGATAGCCGAGCGCCTTCAGCACGACGCCCGCCATCGCGTTCGTCGCGTCGATGTCGGTCCAGCCGGGCGCCGCCATTTTCACGTCGCTGCATGTCTGCGGGTCGGCCGCGTGCGCGCCCTGCGCCACCATCAGGCAGGCGGCCGCGGCGAGCGCCGCGCCGATCCGGATTGCTGCATTGCATTGCCGTTCCATCGTCCGCTTCCTCCGTCGTTCATCAATGTTCGCGATGCGGGACGCTCAGCGCCCGACCCGCGGAAAACGCGCCATCGCCTCGAGCGTGTCGAGTTCGATGTGATTGCGCATGTAACGCTGGCTCGCGTCGGTGAACGGCTGCCAGTCCCACGCGTGGATGCGACCCTGCGTCGCCGCCGCGTAATGGAAGCGCCGGCGCCGCTGGCTCGCGCGCACCTGCCGGTCCAGCTCGGGCAGGTTCCAGCGCTGCGCGGCTTCAACGCGGAACGCCGCGAGCACACCGGTGGCTTCCGGCGAGCCGGCCAGGTTCGTCAACTCGCGCGGATCGTCGGCGAGGTTGTAGAGCTGGTCGGGATCGGCCGGGCAATGCACGTACTTCCAGTCGCCGCGGCGGATCATCACGACCGGCGCGACCGCGCCTTCCGCCAGGTATTCGCCGAGCGCGACATCGTGAGCGGGCGTGCCGTGCAGGTGCGGCACGAGGCTTGCGCCGTCGACCGGGTCAGGCCAGCCGCCGGCGGGCGCGGCGCCAGCCAGGTCGACGAGCGTCGGCAGCAGGTCGACGTGCGACACCGGCCCGCGCACGCGCGCGGCGCCGAAGCGGCTCGGCGCATGGACGATCAGCGGCACGCGGCAGCCGCCTTCGAAGAACGTCATCTTGTACCAGAGCCCGCGCTCGCCGAGCATGTCGCCGTGGTCGGACGTGACGATCACGATCGTGTCGTCGGCGAACCCGCACTGCTCGAGCGCGGCCAGCACGCTGCCGAACTGCGTGTCGACGTAGGAGGTTGCGCCGTAGTACGCGCGGCGCGCGGCGCGGATCTGCGCATCGGTCGGCGGCGTGCGGTCGTTCTCGCAGACGAAGCGCAGCCGCTGCGAATGCGGGTCGCTGTCCGCTGCATCGAGCCGCACGGCCGGCATGTCGATCTCGTCGTCGCGATACAGATCCCAGTATTCGCGCGTGATCGCATACGGGTCGTGCGGATGGGTCAGCGACACGACCATGCAGAACGGCCGCGCGTCATGCCCGGCCGCGCGTTCGCGCGCGACGTCGTACAGCTTCTGCTTCGCGGCGAACGTGACTTCGTCGTCGAAATCGAGCTGGTTCGTGCGCACGCACGGGCCCGCGTCGAGCACCGAGCTCATGTTGTGATACCAACTCGGCCGCTCCGCCGGGTTGTCCCAGTCGGGCACCCAGCCGAAATCGGCCGGATAGATGTCGGTCGTGAGCCGCTCCTCGAAGCCGTGCAACTGGTCGGGCCCGCAGAAATGCATCTTGCCGGACAGCATCGTCCGGTAGCCGCCCGCGCGCAGGTAGTGCGCGAACGTCAGCGTTTGCGCCGGCAATTCGGCGGCGTTATCGTAGGCGCCGATCCCCGACGGCAGCTTGCCGGTCAGCAGCGAGAAACGGGACGGCGCACACAGCGGGCTCGCGCAATACGCGGCGTCGAATACCACGCCTTGCGCGGCGAGCCGGTCGAGCGTCGGCGTGCGCGCGACGCGATTGCCGTATGCCGGCAGCGCGAACGGCGTGAGCTGGTCGGCCATCAGGATCAGGATGTTGGGTGTTGGGTTCGTCATCGGCGGTCGTGGGGAAATCGGTGTTCGAATGGAACGGCGCGCCGCTTTGGCGGCGAGACGTCCGGCATGGCGGAGGCGGCCCGAAGAAAGTGCCGCGCATGCCCGCCGCGACTGGCTAGAATCGCGGAAAGGCCTGGCGCGGCGGCCGTGAAGCGCGTCTGCCGTACCGTCCGATGCACTATCGCCCGCCCGAATCCGGGCGGGAAGGCGTCCTGCCCTTATGGGGCCATTAGAAGGACTTATGTCGAAATCCGAACCGTTACCGTCGATGCAGGCGCTGCGCGCGTTCGAATCGGCCGCCCGGCTCGCGAGCTTCACGGCCGCCGCGCGCGAGCTCGGCTCGACGCAGCCGGCCGTGAGCCAGCAGGTGTTCCAGCTCGAGGCCGAACTCGGTGTGCCGCTGTTCGAGCGCAGCCCGCGCGGCGTCACGCTGACGGCCGACGGCCAGTGCCTGTACGAAGCCGTGCGGCTGAGCCTCGACACGCTGCGCGGCGCCACCGCGACGCTGCGAGCGCGCCGCGAGCACGGCGCGCTCACGATCGTCACCGACTTCGGCTTCGCGACCTACTGGCTGATGCCGCGCCTGGCGGGCCTGAAGCGCGTGATGCCGGATGTCGACGTGCGCGTCGTCACGTCACAGGATTACGACGCGCAGCGCGACCACGGCGACATCGCGATCCTGTTCGGCGACGGCCACTGGCCGTCGTGCACGGCCGCGCGGCTCTTTCCGGAATCCGTCACGCCCGTGTGCTCGCCCGCGTTCCGCGACGCGCATCCGCACGTCGCGCGGGCCGACCAACTGCTCGCGCTGCCGCTGCTACACGTGCAGCCGACGCGCCCCGAGCGTTGGCTGTCGTGGCCCGGCTGGTTCGACGCGCACGGCCTCGACATGGCGGCCGCCGCGCGCGGCGTGACCTTCAACAGCTACGCGCTCGTGATCCACGCAGCGCTGCTCGGCGAAGGCGTCGCGCTCGGCTGGTCGCCGCTCGTCGACGAGCTCGTCGCGTCCGGCCAGCTCGTGAAGCTCATCGACGCGCCCGTCGTCACGTCGCGCGGCTACTTCCTGGTGCGGCCGCCGCAGCGGCCCGAGCCGGACGCAACCCACGTGTTCCGGCGCTGGCTGCTCGACGCGTGCGCAAGCGCCTGACGAAGCGCGCCTGCTCCCCGCGCGCTGGCGCGCCGATACCAGCCACACGGCGCGTTGGTTCTATCCTCCCCAAAATCGTCCTGATTTACTTGAGTCTCCCGCAACCCGCGCGGCGCGGCGCTTTGGTGCGCTGCCGCACGGCCGTGCGCCCCATGCCATCCGAGGATTCTCATGACCGCCGAGCACCGCCCCGATCAATTCGTCCTGACACTGTCGTGCTCGAGCGCGGCCGGCCAGGTCGCCGCCGTCGTCGGCTTTCTCGATCGCCATCGCTGCTATGTCGATGCGCTGAACGTGTTCGACGACGATCTCAGCAACCGCTTCTTCGTGCGCTGCGTCTTTCATCCGACGGATGAAACGCTGCAGATCGACGCGCTGCGCCAGGAATTCGCGCCGATCGCGGCCGGCCTCGGCGGCGACATGCAATGGGCGATCCACGACGTGAACGCGCGGCCGAAGGTGCTGATCATGGTGTCGAAGCTCGAGCACTGCCTCGCGGACCTGCTGTTCCGCTGGCGGATGGGCGAACTGAAGATGGACATCGTCGGCATCGTGTCGAACCACCCCGATTTCGAGCCGATGGCCGCGCAGCACGGGCTGCCGTTCCGGCACTTCCCGATCACGGCCGACACGAAGGCGCAGCAGGAAGCGCAGTGGCTCGACTTCTTCGAATCGAGCGGCGCCGAACTCGTGATCCTCGCGCGCTACATGCAGGTGCTGTCGCAGGAGACGAGCGCGAAGCTCGCGAACCGCGCGATCAACATCCATCACTCGTTCCTGCCCGGCTTCAAGGGCGCGAAGCCGTATCACCAGGCGCATGCGCGCGGCGTGAAACTGATCGGCGCGACCGCGCACTTCGTCACCGACGATCTCGACGAAGGCCCGATCATCGAGCAGGTCGTCGAGCGTGTGGATCACGCGCTGCGTCCGGAGCAATTGCTGGCGGTGGGGCGCGACGTCGAAAGCATCACGCTTGCGCGCGCGGTGAAGGCGTTTATCGAGCGGCGGGTGTTTTTGAACGGGGATCGGACGGTGGTGTTTTCGTAAGAGGGCGGCGCGTTCGTTCGAACGCGAAGAAAACGAAAAATGGCCCGACCGGCGTACCGGTCGGGCCATTTTGCAATCGCATTGCGTCTGACGCTTCACGCGACGGCCCCGTGTGCGGTTTCCGGGACCATCGCGCGCGGCGATACGCGCATTACTTCGTCACTTCACCCACGCAAGGTAATACGACAACCAGATCGTCAACCCCGCGCCGGTCAGCGCCGCGTAAGGCACCAGATTCAGCCACATGCTGCGCTTCGGCACCTCGAGCTCCATGTCGCGCTGCATCTGCGCCGGGAACCGGCCGCGATCCTGCCAGTAGTGGCGATAGAGAAACACCGGCACGATCAGCAGCATCGCGATCAGGCCATTACGCAGCGTGCCCTCGCCCTGCAGGTTCGCACCCGCGCCGACATACACGAGGTTCGCATAGCCGCAGATCGCGCCGCCGACGAGCAGCCATGTCGGGCAGCGGAACGGCCGATCCCAGTTGCCGCGATCCATCCGGTGGATCCAGCCCGACTGAAGATTCAGGAATACGAACAGCATGTAGCAGACGTTCGAGATCGACAGCACCGTCATGTAGTCCGACATCATCAGCAACACGAGGTTGAAGCCGAGATCGGTCCACATCGCGCGCGTGGGCGAGCCGTGCTCGTTCACGTGCGACAGGTACTTCGGCAGCCAGCCGTCCACCGATGCCTGGTACAGCGTGCGCGACGAGCCCATCATCGACGTCATCACGATCAGCAGGATCGACAGCATCAGCATCACGACGACCGCATTCGCGACCCACGCGCCGCCGCCGACGATCTTCGCCATCGCGGCCGCGACGCCGGTGCCGTCGCCGATCGCCGGATCGAGCATCGCCTGCGTGCCGAGTGCACCCTGGAACGCCAGCGGCACGAGCGTCATCACGACGAGACACAGCGCACCCGACCAGAAGATCGCCTTCGCGGTGTCACGGCGCGGATCGCGAAATTCGCGCGTGTAGCAGACAGCCGTCTCGAAGCCGTACGACGCCCAGCCGGCCATGAACATCGCACCGAGCGCCATCGTGACGCCCTGCCCGTTCCACGAACCGAAGGTCGCGGCCGTGAGATTGCCTTGCGCGTCGTGACCGGGCGGCAGCAGCGGGAGCAGGTTCGACATCGGTACGTCACCGGTGACGAACGGCACGATGCCGACGATCAACAGCGGCGTGAGCGACGCGATGCCGAGGATGCGCTGCGTGCGCGCGGCCTTCGATGCACCGCTGTGCTGAAGCTTGAACGTGATGAGAAGCAGGATTGTCGCGATGATGAACGTCGCGTTGATCCGCAGGGACAGACCAGGCTTGATAAAGCTCAGGTCCGCTAACTTGAGCTGCCAATGCAGCACCGCCGCGTCGGCGGGGAAGAGACTCGTGAGTGCATAGCTCGCCGCGAGACCGCAGCCGAGCGCAAGCATCGGCGACCACGCGAGCCAGTTGCACCACACGGACACCGGGGCAATCAGCTTGCTGTAACGGACCCAGCCGATCGCGCCATACACCGACGCGCCGCCCGATTTATGAGGAAATAGCCCCGATATTTCCGCATAAGTCGCGCTTTGGATCAGCCCCATCGTGATCGCGGCGATCCAGATCGCCCACGCGGGCTGGCCGATCGTCGCGCATACGCCGCCGATCGTGAACAGCACGCCTGCCGGCACGCCGCTCGTTACCCAGAATGCGTCTTTCCAAGTCAGGCCACGATGCAGCGTGTGGCCCGTCGAATCATGTGAGATCGTTGCCTCAACATCACTGGTGCTGTTCGCACGCAGTCCTGCTTGACTCATCCAATTCCTCCTGTGATGACTCTGCACAAGGGCCGTAGTGTAACAACTTACGGGCTTTTTTGCAGAATCAGTAAAAGAAAACCGGGATATGGCTGCATGAATTCACGATTATTTCGGATTCCTGCATTCCATTCCCGGCGTATTTTTTATGGTGCTTCGTATGACAAAGATCTTGGTGCTTACTGTGCGCCTTCCGTCCACGAATTCACGCGGTCGGCATGCGCCGCGATCCACGCGTCGGCGGCCGCTTCCGGCTTCGAACCGTTCTGGATCGCCAGCATCACGCTGTCGATTTCACCCGGCTTCCACTGGAATTTCTTCAGGAACGCGACGACCGGCTTGGCCTTCGTTTCGAGGCCCGGATTCGCGACGCTGTCGACGTGCTCCGCGCCACCGAACACCTTCTTCGGATCCTCGAGGAAGCGCAGCTTCCACTTCGCGAACATCCAGTGCGGCGCCCAGCCGGTCACGATGACCGGCTTGTTCGCGTTGACCGAACGCGACAGCTCGGCCGTCATCGCGCTGCCCGAGCTCGGCATCAGCGTGTAGTTCAGCCCGTAGCTCTTGATCGCTTCGTCGGTCTTGCGCATCACGCCGGCGCCCGCGTCGATGCCGACGATCCGGCCGCCGAAACTGGCCTTCTCCGCGTTCAGGTCGTCGATGCTCTTCGCCTTCACGTACGCGGGCACGATCAGGCCGATCTTCGCATCCGGGAAGTTCGCGCCGAGGTCGACGACCTTGGCCTTGTACTCATCCCAGTACGAGCCGTGCGTGACCGGCAGCCATGCGGACAGCGTCGCGTCGAGATCGCCGCGCGCGACGCCCTGCCACATGATCCCGGCGGCGACCGGCACGAGCTGGACCTGGTAGCCGAGCTTCTTCTCGATGACGCGGGCCGCGACGTTCGACGTCGCGACGCTGTCGTCCCAGCCTTCGACATAGCCGATCTTCAGCGTCGGCTTCGTATCGGCAAGCGCGGACGCACTCAATGCCACCATTGCCGACAGTGCGCCGGTCCACAACAGTTTTCCGAACAACTTCATGGTCGATCTCCTTGATATGCGCTTGTGCGCGTTGCCTCTCTAGGTTCTTCAACCACAAATCCGCGGTATCGTTGTTTTCCGACGGATGCTTGTCCGGACGCGACGCGCCCGGACAGCCGATGGCGCGATTTGACTACTTGTCGATCACGAGATCGGACAGCGGCTTGCTGCAGCACAGCAGCACCATGCCCTGATCGATCTCGCGTTGGCGGATACCGCCGTTGTGTTTCATCTCGACCTGCCCCGACACGAGCTTCACCTTGCAGGTGCCGCACATGCCCTGCGTGCACGAGGCCGGCAGCCGCACGCCCGACTGGCGCGCCGCGTCGAGCACATGCTGCTCCGAGCCGCACGCGATCTCGCGGTTGCTCTTCGCGAAGCTGACCGTGTACTGCTTCGTCCCGGCGTCGCCGCCTTCGGCCGGCGGCGCGAGATCGGCGAGCAGCTCGTCGCTCGCGGTCTGCGCGAGCGTTTCGAACGAGAAGCTCTCCTCGTGATACTGCTTGCGATCGAAACCGGCTTCGTCGAGCAGGTCGCGCACGGCCTTCATGTACGGCGCGGGGCCGCACGTGAAGATTTCGCGCTCCATGAAATCCGGTGCGATCAGCTTCAGCAGCGGCAGCGTCAGGAAGCCCGTGACGCCCGGCCAGTTCGTGCGCGCGCCGACGCGCTCGACGACGAACGACGTGCGGAAATTCGTGTGATTCGACGCGATCAGGTCGAGCTCGCGCGCGAAGATGATGTCGTCCGGCGTACGCGCGCTGTGCACGAACAGGATGTCGCGGTCTTCCGCGAGATCATGGTGTGCGCGGCTCATCGACATCAGCGGCGTGACGCCCGAGCCGGCCGACAGGAACAGGTACTTGCGCGCCGGATGCCGCGCGCACGTGAATTCGCCGGCCGGGCCGAGCACCCGCACCGATGCGCCCGGCTGCAGGTTGTCGTGCAGCCAGTTCGACACCTTGCCACCCGGCACGCGCTTGACCGTGATCGACACCGTGTGCGGCCGCGCCGGCGACGACGAGATCGTGTAGCAGCGGTTGATCGTTTCGCCGTCGATGTCGAGCTCGAGCGTGAGGAACTGCCCGGGTTCGAACGAGAACGCGCGACCCTGCGGCGAACGGAAGAAGAAACTCTTCACGTCGTGCGTTTCCTGCCGCACCTGGCAGCACACCAGCGTTTCCTCGACGTCGCTCGTCCAGCGCTCAGGAAGAGCGTTCCAGAACGCCGGGCGTGTCACCCGGCTGTCCGTCGGCTCGAAATTGGCCGCATCTCGCATCATGTCTTGCTCCGCTTGTTCGCTGCTGGATACTATTCGCCGGTTTTTTCGGCGAGCCGGCCGATGTACCAGGCCGAGAATTTTTCGACGAGACCTTCCGTGTACGGCGAATACGGGCCCGGCTCGTACGCGCTGCTGTTCGCGCCGCGCTGCGAGAATTCGACGAGCGCGCGATCCTGGTCGTTGGTCGCGTTCCACACGGCCGTGAGGTTCTTCACGTCGTAGTCGATGCCTTCCTTCGCGTCCTTGTGCACGAGCCATTTCGTGCGCACGAGCGTCTTGCCGGCCGACAGCGGGATCACCGAGAACGTCACGATGTGATCGCTCATGAAGTGGTGCCACGAGTTCGGCTGCGTCCAGAACGACAGCCCGCCGAGATCGGCCTTCTCGAATCCACCAAGCAGCTTCTTCGACGCGACCTTCGCATCGAGCGTCTGCGATTCGCCGCTGCGGTCGAGCGGCAGGCGCTGCGTGCGGAAGCCCGTCACGTCGAGCAGCTTCTCGATCTCGGCGGACGGCAGGCCCATCTCGGCCCATTCCTTCCCGCGCCGGACGCACGTCTCCGCAAACGCGTCCATGCCCTCGGCGTTGGCGTCGGAACGCTGGTAGCCGAAGCCGTATTCGTACAGCGAGATCGTCAGCTCCGGATGGTTCGCGACGCAGTGATAGCACTCGCGGTTGTTCTCCATCGTGAGCTTCCAGTTGCCTTCCTCGATGATGTCGATCTGCGCGGCGATCTTCGTGCTCGGCAGGTCGTGCGGCAGCAGGTACGGCTCCATCTCGGCGCGCATCTTCGCGAAGTCGACCGGCGGCTCCTCGGCGAGGCAGATGAAGATCAGGCCCGCGAGGTTCTCGACGTGCACCGACTTCAGGCTGTGCTTGCAGCGGTCGAACTGCTCGCCCATGTGCTCGGCGAACATCAGTTGGCCCGTCAGGTTGTAGGTCCAGCTGTGGTACGGACACACGATGTTGCCGACCGAGCCTTTGTCCTCGTTGCACAGGCGCGCGCCGCGGTGACGGCATACGTTGTGGAACGCGCGGATCGCCATGTCGTCGTCGCGCACGATCAGGATCGAATCGCTCCCCAGTTCCACGGTCAAGTAGTCGCCTGGCTCGGGAATGTCCGGCTCGACCGCCACCTGGATCCAGTGCTGGCGGAAAATCGCCTCCATGTCGAGCGCGAAAATTTCCTCGCTCGTGTAAAACGGTGCGTCGAGGCTGTGCCCTACCTTGCGCCGCTCGATCAGTGCACGAATGTCTGCCGATACTTTCATCGTTTGCTCCGGATTCCTTGCATCCCTGGGTTCTTGCCGACAGGCATCAAAATCAGTAGTCGATGAGCTGATGCTCGCGCAAATACGCGAGGATCACTTGTGCTTTTTCGACCGAACTCCCTTCATTTACGACGTTGCCGCCACGGCTTTCGGTGGTCGTCGCGGACAGCATCCGGGCATGCCCGGAGCGCTTCTCGGCGGCGACCAGTTTTACGGGTTTACGCTCGACCGGACCGACCGTCCACGCTGCCGCGTCGGCGTCCGCGCCGGGCGCCGCGAGCGCCGGCCGGATCGCGCCGGCACGCAGCCGCGCATACGCGTAGCGCGGCTCGGCATTGGCGAGCGGATGGACGGCGACGACGGCCGGCAGCGCGGCGTCGACACGGCGCCGCAGCCCCTTCGGCAAAAATTGCCGCACGGCTGCACGACCGCCTTCGACCGTCACGTCGACGGCCGAGCCGACCAGCGGATAACCGAGCGCTGCGGCGATGCGATACGGCAGCATCCCGGTGTCGTACGCGCCCTCGGCGCGCGTGCCGGTCAGCACGAGGTCGTAGCCTTCGACGCGCGCGGCGAGCGCGTGCACGGCATCGTCGCCGTCGCGGCAGGCCAGCACTTCGACCTCCCGCGCGCCGAGCGCGAGATATTCGGCAAGCGCCGCGTTCGCGGGGTCGCCTGCGTGGATCACGTCGAGCTGCGCGCGATGCCGTTCCGCAAGCTGGCGGCCTGTTTCGAGCGCAGCCGCGTCGTTGCGGCTGTAGCGCGCGACGCCGCTGACCGGGTGCCGGCCGACGGACACGAGCACCGCGATGCGTTGCAACTGGCGAGGGGCGTTCATGCTGCGACTCCTTCCGGTTCACGGTTGCCGACCGCTGCCGGCGATTGTCCGCGCGCGACCCGCGCGGCCTGCACCTGTTCGATCAGCGCGGCGATCGTCGCCTGTGCATCGCCGACCACCGTCAGGTTCGCGCGCTTCGCGATCGGCGCGCTGCCGTCGAGGTTCACCGCGATCACGTGGCGGCAGTCCTTGATCCCCTGCAGATGCTGCACCGCGCCCGAGATGCCGAACGCGATATACACGCTCGCCTCGACCGTCTTGCCGGTCGCGCCGACCTGCTTGTCGCGAGTGAAGTGGCCGTTGTCGACCGCGACACGGCTCGCGCCGATCGCCGCGCCGAACACACCGGCCAGCCGCTCGAACGCGCCGATGTCGGACACGCCGTTGCCTGCCGATACGATGAAATCGGCTTCCTCGAGCGCGACCCGCGCCGCATCGATTTCCTCGAGGCCGAGATCGCGATACGGCTGCGCGGCATCATGGGCCGGGCGGATGAAATCGGCGGCCAGGCGTTCGCCCGCCCCGACGAACGGCAGCTTCGCGTCGACCGCGTTCTGCGCGAGCAGGATCACGTCGGGCAGCCCGCGCGTCGCGAACGCGCGGCCGGCCTGCGCATACGCGCCGACATGCTTCGCGTCGATCTCGACCACGTGGGTCGCGACGCTCGCGCCGGCGACCGCCGCGTAACGCCGGCCGAGATCGCCGTCGCCCGTCGCGTTGTCGGGCACGAACACGTGCTTCGGCGCGAGTGCTGCAACACACGCCTGCAACGCTTGCAATTCGCTTTCAGGGTCGAATGCGCGGCGATCGAAGCCGGCGAGTTCAACCAGCTTGTCGACGCCGAGTTCGGCCACGTCGTCCTTCAATTCGCCGAATGCGAGCAGCGCGACTTCGGTCTGTGCATCGGCGAGCAATGCTGCGGCAGCAATCGCCTGCCGTGCATGCTCGTCGAGCGCGCCGCGTTCGCCGTGCGCGACCACCAGCATCGTGTGCTTCGGCTCCTGCACCGCGCGGCGCGGCTTCGCGGCAGCCGCGTGGCCGTGCGCGGACCAGTGCGCGGCGCTCGCGTCGGCGCTGCCTTCCTCGCCGAGCGTGATGCGCTTCAGGCCCGCGGCCGTGATGATGAACGGCCGGCGCGGATCGATTCGTTTGATCGTATTCATCGATTCACTCCAGCGAGGCGGCAACGAGTTCGGCCACGTCGAGCACGTCGGGGCGCGGGCCCACGACGCCTTCGAGCATCGCCGTGCAGTTCGGGCACGCAACCGCGACCACGTCCGCGCCGATCGTGCGTGCGTCGGCGATGCGGATGTCCGGAATGCGCTGCTTGCCGGGGATATCGGTCAGCGGCGCACCGCCGCCACCGCCGCAGCAGCGGCCGCGCATGCCGTTGCGCTCCATCTCGACGACCTGGATGCCGATCGTCTTCAGCAGCTTGCGCGGTGCTTCCGTCTCGCCGTTATAGCGGCCGAGGTAGCACGGGTCGTGATACGTGGTGCGCTTCTCGCGCAGCGCTTCGACGGCCTTCGGCGCGATCTTGCCGCTGTCGGCCAGTTCGGCGAGATAGGTCGTGTGGTGCTTGACCGTCACGCGCAGCCCGAGCGCACGGTATTCGTTGCGCAGGCTGTGCATCACGTGCGGATCGGCCGTCACGATCTGCTTGTACGACAGCGTGCCGAGCGTGCCGATCAGGCGCTTCGCCATCTGCTGGAACGTCGCCTCGTCGCCGAGCCGGCGCGCGACGTCGCCCGTGTCGGTCTCGGTCGAGCCGAGCACCGCGTAGTCGACGCCCGCCTTGTTCAGCACCTTGACGAACGCGCGCAGCGTGCGCTGGTAGCGCATGTCGAACGCGCCTTCGCCCGCGACGAACAGCACGTCGACCGGCTTGCCCGGCTGCGCGACGGGCGCACTCAGGTCGACCGACCAGTCGTAGCGCGCGGCCGTGTCGTAGCCGCCCATCGTGCCCGTCTCGCGCAGGTTCGCCAGTACTTCCTGGCCCTTGCCCGGCACCGAGCCGTGCACGAGCGTGCGGTTGCGGCGCATGTCGACGATCGCGTCGACGTGTTCGATCAGCATCGGGCATTCCTGCACGCACGCGCGGCAGGTCGTGCACGACCACAGCGTCTGTTCTTCGATCAGGCCCGACACGATCGGACCGTTCGGCTCGCCGCGATGCTGGCCGACCGCGAGGCCCGGAGTCGGACTGCCCGCGTACGCCGCATCGGTGCCGCCGGCCATGCCGACCACGAGATCCTGGATCAGCTTCTTCGGGTTCAGCGGCTGGCCCGACGCGAACGCGGGGCACGCGGCTTCGCACTTGCCGCACTGCACGCACGCGTCGAAGCTCAGCAGCTGATTCCAGCGGAATTCGACCGGCTTCGCAACACCGTACTCCTGATGCTCGATATCCGGCAGCTTCAGCGCGGTCGGCGGCGTGGCCGTGCCGTTGCCCGTGAACGACTCGCGCGTGGTCGCGAAGCGCTCCTGGCGCGGGTGGAAGGCGAGGTGCAGCAGGCCGGCGATCGCATGCTTCATCGGGCCGCCCTTCGCGGCGCCGACCGTCATCGTGAATGCGCCGATGCCGATCAGCAGCGCGCAGAGCACCGCGAACGCGCCCGACATCGCGCCGGTCGGCACCAGCATGAACAGCACGAGGCCGAGCGCGAACGAACCGAGCAGCCAGGGCAGCGTATTCCACGGGCCGCGCGACAGGCGGGCGGGCACGTCCTTGGCCGCGCGACGGCGCCACACGAACACCGCGCCGACCAGCATCGCGAGCGCCGCGAGGAAGATCAGCTTGTCGAGCCACGGCGAATAGATCGCAAGACCGTAGTTGACGAACACCAGCGCGAGCGCGCCGATCGCGCCGCCGGCGGTCGCGACGTGGGTCTTCGCGATGTACGGATCGCGGGCGACCACATGGTGCAGGTCGACGAAATAACGCTTCGGAATCGCGAACAGGTTCGCGACGCCGAACGAGCCGGGCGCCGTGGCCCGGCCGAGACGCCAGTAGGACGAACGCTTCGCGACCGCGAACGCGAGCCCCGCCACCGACAGCCACAACAGTGCGGTAATGAGGAGGGACGGATTCATCTTCAGAAATCCTTCACGAGACGCAGCGAGTCGTAGATCGCGCCGTGGACGTTGTGCATCGAGATGCAATCGCCGACACGGAACAGCAGGAAACGGCCGTTGCCGAGCTCTTCCGACAGGCACGGCTGCGGCTCGGCCGCAAACAGCGTGTGCGGATCGATCTGGCCGCGGTTCAGCGATTCCGGCTTGAGCTTCCAGTACAGCTCGTCGTTCGGCGACGAACCGTTCTCGATCACCACCTGGTCGACCGCGCGCTCTTCCAGTTCCTCGGTGTACTCGTTGCGCAGCACGGCGATCTTCTTGCCGTCTTCTTCATAGACACGATCGAGCATCGTGTTCGGCGTGGGGATCACGCCGAGCGCGTACAGGCGGCGATAGAAGATCGGGAACGTCGTGCCGCCGCAATCGTCGGCCACCTTCACGTCCGGCGTGACGACCTCGACCTTCGAGCCGCGGCTCGCCATGAAGTCGGCCACGCCCGCGCCCGCATGGGTACTCACGCCGTCGAACAGCAGCACGTTCTGCTTCGGCTCGACCTTGCCGGTCAGGATGTCCCACGAGCTGACGGCCAGGCCCTCGGCCACGCCCCAGCCCGGCACCTGCCACGTGAAGCTCGAACCGCCCGTCGCCAGCACGACGATGTCCGGCTTCTCGGCCATGATCATCTTCTCGTCGGCGGCGACGCCGAGGCGGCGATCGACGCCCAGGCGCTTGGTTTCCATGTCGAACCAGCGGATGATCCCCGACATCTGTTCGCGCTGCGGCGCCTTCGCGGCGATCATCACCTGGCCGCCCACTTCCGCGTTCTTCTCGAACAGCACGACGTCGTGGCCGCGCAGCTTCGCGACGCGCGCCGCCTCGAGGCCGGCCGGGCCGGCGCCCACCACCACCACCTTGCGCTTCGGGCCGCGCGACTTCTCGATGATGTGCGGCATCGTCGCTTCGCGCGACGTCGCGGCGTTTTGAATGCACAGCACGTCGAGGCCGTTGTACTGGCGGTCGATACAGTAGTTCGCGCCGACGCACTGCTTGATTTCGTCCTCGCGGCCGTCGCGGATCTTGATCACCATGTGCGGATCGGCGATCTGCGCGCGCGTCATGCCGACCAGGTCGATCATGCCGTTCGCGAGCAGGCGCTCGGCCTGGCCCGCATCGCGGATGCTCTGCGCGTGCATCACCGGAATCTTCACGACCGACTTGATGCCTGCCGCGAGGTGCACGAACGGCTCCGGCGGCAATGCCATCGGCGGCATGCAGTTGGCGATCGTGTTGTGCGTGTCGCCACCCGAACCGACCACGCTCAGGTAGTCGATCAGGCCCGTCTCCGACATCGCCTGCGCGATTTCCTTCAGCGCCTCGTGATCGAGGCCGTCCTCGTGGAATTCGTCGCCGCACATGCGCAGGCCGACGCAGAAATCCTTGCCGACCGCCTCGCGCACCGCCGTCAGCACCTCGATGCCGAAACGCAGGCGGTTCTCCAGGCTGCCGCCCCATTCGTCGGTGCGGTGGTTCGAGCGCTTGCTCCAGAACTGGTCGATCAGGTGCTGGTGAGCGGCCGAGATTTCGATGCCGTCCATGCCGGCGGCCTTCACGCGCTTCGCGGCTGCCGCGAAATCGCCGATGATCCGGCGGATTTCCTCGATCTCGATGATCTTCGCGTTGCCGCGGTGCACCGGCTCGCGCACGCCCGACGGCGACATCAGGTGCGGCCAGTGCTCGCCGTGGAACGACGAACGGCGGCCCATGTGCGTCGCCTGGATCATGATCTTCGCGCCGTGCTTGTGCATCGTGTCGGCGAGACGCGTGAGCGGATCGATGATCTTGTCGTTCGACAGGTTCACCGATTTCCACCAGCCCTGCGGGCTGTCGATCGACACCGGGCTCGACCCGCCGCAGATCGCGAGGCCGACGCCACCCTTCGCCTTTTCTTCGTAGTAGCGGATATAGCGGTCGCCCGGCAGGCCGCCCGGCTCGGCATACACCTCGGCGTGCGCGGTGCTGACGATCCGGTTGCGCAGCGTCAGCTGGTTCAGCTGCATGGGTTTGAACAGGTGGGGATAACGCATCGCAGGCGACCTCTGGCGTTCGAATGTCTCGTGTTGCGGGTGTTGTTCGGTGTCGGTGAATCAGGGCATCAATGCGCGATCGGCGACACTTCGAAGACGCAGTGGTCGTGATGCTCGGCCGCGCACTGCACTTCCTTCGATTGCGCGCGCGGCGCGCCCTTGCCTTCCGGCGTCGTGTCGTTGACCCAGTCCATCGCACCGGCGAACCAGCCGGCGAACATGTAGCAGAGCTTGCCTTCCTTGCCCGGCTGCTGGAGCACGAACGACGAGTGGCGCAGCTCGATCTTCGCGCGCGCGCTGGCCGGATCGGCTTCGATGATCGAGAACAGGCCCCAGCCGCGCTGCGACAGGCGCTTCAGGTAGTGCTCGAACACGGCCATGCCGGTCAGGCCGTGCAGCTTCGCTTCCTTGTCGCACCAGTGGTATGCGGACTTGTAGCCGGCCTTGTAGAGAATCTCGGCATACGCTTCGACGCCGAGCGCTTCCTCGACCGCGACGTGGTTGTTCGTGAAGAAGTGGCGCGGCACGTACAGCATCGGCAGCGCGTCGGTGGTCCAGACGCCGGTATCGGGATCGACGTTGATCGGCAGTTGCGGTTGCATCGTGGTGACTCCGTGAGGAAAATGGCCGCGCGTCTCGGCGCGCAGGCATGACATCGTCCGCGTGCCCGCGCGGCTTGCGCGGGCACGTCCCGATTTTTATTGTTGAATCGCTGGGGGCTGTCCGGCCGGCGTGACGCTTATGCGCCCCACACGTCCTTGAACACGCGCACCCAGTTCTCGCCCATGATCTTGCGGATGCGCGACTCCTTCCAGCCCGCGCGTTCCATCGCCGCGGTCAGGTTCGGGAATTCGCCGATCGTGCGGATGCCGTCCGGGTTGATCACCTTGCCGAAGTTCGTCAGCTGGCGATAACGACCCTTGTCATGCGTCAGCATGTCGAAGAATTCCTTCGCGAAATCCTGCGTGAAGTCCGTGCCGATGCCGACCGCGTCTTCGCCGATCAGATTCACGACGTAGTCGATCGCCTCGATATAGTCGTCGATCGTCGCCTCGATCCCGCGCTTCAGGAACGGCGCGAACATCGTCACGCCGACAAAGCCGCCCGCATCGGCGATCTCCTTCAGCTGCTCGTCGCTCTTGTTGCGCGGATGCTCCTTCAGGCCCGACGGCAGGCAGTGCGAATAGCACACCGGCTTCTTCGAGAACGCGATCGCTTCCGACGACGTGTTGCCGCCCACATGCGACAGGTCGACCATGATGCCGACGCGGTTCATCTCGGTGATCACTTCGCGGCCGAAGTCCGACAGCCCGCCGTCGCGCTCGTAGCAGCCCGTGCCGACCAGGTTCTGCGTGTTGTAGCAAAGCTGCACGACGCGCACGCCCATGTCGTGGAACGCCTCGATGTAGCCGAGGTTGTCCTCGAACGCATGCGCGTTCTGGAAGCCCAGGATGATCCCGGTCTTGCCTTCCTTCTTCGCGCGGAAGATGTCGTCCGTCGTGCGCACCAGCGTCAGCAGCTCGCCGTTGTCGCGGATCTTCTTCTTCATCACGCCGATGTTGTCGACGGTCTTGGTGAAGTTCTCCCAAACCGACACCGTGCAGTTCGCGGCCGTGATGCCACCCTTGCGCATGTCTTCGAACACCGGCTTCTCGAACTTCGAGATGTTCAGTCCGTCGATGATGATGCTGTCCTGATGCAGCGTGCTCATATCTGCCTCTCGCTTGAGTCTTGTCGGTGTCGATCAGTAAATCGGGAAGCGCTCGCAGAGCGCGAAGATTTCGCGGCGCACGCGCTGTTCGGTCGCGTGGTCGCCTTCCGGGTTCGCGCGCAGCGCGTCGAACACTTCGAGGATCAGGCGGCCCACTTCGCGGAACTCCGCGACGCCGAAGCCGCGCGTCGTGCCGGCCGGCGTGCCGAGGCGGATGCCCGACGTGACGGTCGGCTTCTCGGTGTCGAACGGAATGCCGTTCTTGTTACATGTGATGCCCGCGCGCTCCAGCGCCTGTTCGACCGGAGCGCCCTTCAGGCCCTTCGGGCGCAGGTCGACCAGCAGCAGGTGGTTGTCGGTGCCGCCCGTGACGAGATCGACGCCGCCGGCCTTCAGCACTTCGCCGAGCGCCTGCGCGTTCGCGAGCACGTTGTCGATGTAGGTCTTGAAGTCCGCATGCAGCACTTCGCCGAACGCAACCGCCTTGCCGGCGATCACGTGCATCAGCGGGCCGCCCTGCAGGCCGGGGAACACCGCCGAGTTGATCTTCTTCGCGATGTCCTCGTCGTTGGTCAGCACGAAGCCGCCGCGCGGGCCGCGCAGCGTCTTGTGCGTGGTCGACGTGACGACATGCGCGTGCTCGACCGGGTTCGCATGGCGGCCCGCGGCGATCACGCCCGCGATGTGCGCCATGTCGACCATCAGCTTCGCGCCGACGCTGTCGGCGATCGCGCGGAAGCGCGCGAAGTCGAGCGCACGCGGATACGCAGAGAAGCCGGCGATGATCAGGTTCGGCTTGTGCTCGTGAGCGAGTGCCTCGACCTGGTCGTAATCGATCAGCATCGTGTCGCGGTTCACGCCGTACTGAACGGCGTTGAACCACTTGCCCGACAGCGCCGGCTTCGCGCCGTGCGTCAGGTGGCCGCCCGCATCGAGCGACATGCCGAGCACCGTGTCGCCCGGCTTGGCCAGCGCGAGCATCACCGAGCCGTTCGCCTGCGCACCCGAGTGCGGCTGCACGTTCGCATAACCGGCGTTGAAGATCTGCTTCACGCGTTCGATCGCGAGCGCCTCGACTTCGTCCGCGAATTCGCAGCCGCCGTAGTAGCGCTTGCCGGGATAGCCTTCCGCGTACTTGTTGGTCAACACCGAGCCCTGCGCTTCGAGCACGGCGCGCGACACGATGTTTTCCGACGCGATCAGCTCGACCTGCGACTGCTGACGCTCGAGTTCCTTCAGGATGGCGCTGCGCACCGGCGCGTCGCGCTCGGCAAGGGGCTGCGAGAAGAAAGACTGGGTGTTCGACATAGTGCGTCCGTGACGAAGAATAAAGGGCTGAAACCGAAGCTCAAGGCCCGCTCTGCCTGGGTTTCCTGCTTGTCCAGTGCAAGGCTGCCGACGGCTCTATTCTTGTCGTTCGGATTTTCGGCGGATTGATGAATTTAGACGCGTTCTTTGCCTTTTCCGCCATGCGCGTCCGTTTTATACAAGTGATCGGTCGTGCTTTTTCGGATGACCGATAAAAACGGCGTCGGCCATTCACCTATGGATACGCACTCCGGCAGTGCCTGTGCCGCCCGGTGGGAGTGCGGCGCGTCCCGCATACGGTGCAGTGCAGCATCGGCGTTACGCCCAGACAACGTATGGAGCTAGGGTTTAGCCGTATGGCACGCTTGTTGCACTCGCTCACACAATATCGCAGCCCGATCCGTGCTCGCCGGGCATAAAGCTATTAGAGATTCAAGGAACGCTCCCCATGTCGCCCGACCGCACAGCGTCGCTGTCTCACTTCGCGTTCATGCCTTTACCGAACTTCACGATGATCGCGTTCACCAATGCGATCGAGGTGCTTCGGATGGCGAACTATCTGAGCGGCCAGCCGCTCTACCGCTGGTCGGTGATCAGCCCGGAAGGCGGCCCGGTCACGGCGAGCAACGGCCTCACGGTCGACACGGGCCCGGCCGAATGCGTCGGGCAGCCCGACATCGTGTTCGTGTGCGGCGGCGTCGACGTGCAGCGCGCGACCACGCCCATCCATCTGTCGGCGCTGCGCCGCTTCGCGCGCATGGGGCTGCCGCTCGGCAGCCTGTGCACGGGCACCTATGCGCTCGCGAAGTCGGGGCTGCTCGCGGGCTACGCTTGCGCAATCCACTGGGAGAACATGTCGGCGCTGAAGGAAGAGTTTCCGGATACGCGCTTCCTGAAGGAACTGTTCGTGATCGACCGCGACCGCATCACGTGCACGGGCGGCGTCGCGCCGCTCGACATGATGCTGAACCTGATCGCCGCGCGCGTGGGCACCGCGCGCGTCACGCAGATCGCCGAGCAGTTCATCGTCGAACACGTGCGCGACACCAGCGCGCAGCAACGCATGCCGCTCGTCGCGCGCCTCGGCTCGGCGAACAAGTCGCTGTTCGAAGTGATCTCGCTGATGGAAAACAACATCGAGGAGCCGCTGTCGCGCGAGGAGCTCGCGCGACTTGCGAACATGTCGCAGCGGCAACTGCAGCGCCTGTTCCGCGAGCATCTCGGGATGACGCCGACGCACTACTACCTGACGCTGCGGCTGCGCCGCGCGCGTGAGCTGCTGCTGCAGACCGACATGTCGATCATGCACATCACGATGGCGTGCGGCTTCCAGTCGGCGTGCCACTTCAGCAAGAGCTATCGCGACGCGTTCGGCGTCGCGCCGACGAGGGAGCGCCGCAAGCAGGTCGCGCCGCTCGCGCAGGGTGCCGCCAGTGCGAGCCCGGCGTTTCCGACGCATGTGCTGCATGCGTGAACCGCGCGCTGCGCGGTAAAAAATCATGCGGCCTTGAATCCTGATGCCGTTCAGTTAATCAACTGAACGGCATTTTCGTTTGAGAGGAGGCGTTCTCCGGGGATCCGGGCGGCGCCAATCAGCGCCGCCCGTCCAAGCCCGGAAATTTCCGAAAGCAGAAATTCCGCGTCCATCACCTGATCGCATACACCGTCGCCCGGCGCGACGACAGGCGCAATCACATCGGCCATGCGTTCGCAGTCTGCTTGGAGTCGCAACCTCTCTGGCATCGAGCGCAGCGCGAACCTCGATTGAGTGAACAGGACACAACGCCATCACGACCGCGTTGCGCACACCGTTGGCTGCGATTGATTCGTCGATGCGGCGCAGCATGCCCATCTCCAGGTCGTCGCAGTCGCAGTCGATCCATTCCGCCGCACACGCTGAATATCGAGTCCCCAATGCGTTGGGTCGGCGCTCCATGAACCAAGTTGCATCCACTTGTGGACATGCAGTGCCGACAGCAAACGATCAGATCCGAGATTGCGGCATACCATCCCGTTCGGTTCGTGGACGTCCATACTCGATCGATCGTTCATCCTTCACCTCAGCATTGCCGATCGGCAATTCATCTTATCTTTAGTCGTATTCCTAACGATAAATCATACTCGTCCTATATACAAACCAATCGTTACCGGCGACCTTCCATAGCTCGTTCATACATAGGATGTCCGAGCCTATGACAGGAAAAGAACACACCGATTGTCCGTATTTTCTTCACTCTTCGATCCCGATTTACGCGATGGTGCAGAAGCTACATACCACGCAGATCCGTTCGCCCAATGCAACCGATTCAATGTATAGCGTCAACATGCAAATGATCTGCACTGGCGATCAGTTCATTTGCACATACCTTTCGCCTCTTGACGCAGTCATGGGCTCCCGAGCACTCGTGCGCGGCGACGATCACTTTTGGCCAATCGATTTCCGGCAAGTCGATACCCGTCGTTTTATGAAACAGCATGGCCGACTGTCGGTCGCCGTGAACTATGCCTATGGAGCGACCGAGGGTCGCTTGGTGGTTTCCGATGCGGGTCATCCGCTAATGACCTACACGTCTGCATCCTTCGATGTACCGGTCGAACATCGCGACCACTTCACTATCCGCTTCCCCGATAGCGTGGTCGAACGCATCGAAACAGCGTATCTACGGGCCGGACTATCCGGGTTCAGCGAGACGCTTGACGCAATGGATACGTGGACCGCTGATCAGATAGCCGATGCAGAGGCCGAAGCACTGGCACATATGCCATCGACCATCGTTGTTGAAGGCGCTGCGATCAATCAATTCGCGATCTATGACCCCGAGTCAGCCGATTGGGTCTTTACCAACTTCGATTGAGGAAACGACTATGAGCCGACGAGCAGTCAGGAACGGCGACCCGACGACAACGGGCGGCATCGTCATCGCCGTTACGTCGACGATGTTCAATCACGGCAAACAGGTAGCCCTGGATGGCGACAAGGCGACATGCGGAAATTGCGAGGGGACATTCACGATAGTGGGCGGTGCGCAGCGCATGATTCACCACGGCCGATGTGTTGCTCTCGAGGGTGATGCCGTACTCTGTCCATGCGGGCAAAACCGACTAATCGCGGGTAGCGACAGCACAATCTTCTACGGTGGCGACGGCGGCCGCAATGCGGCGAACCCGTTCGCCGCGCGCTCTGTGTTTGCGCCCACGCGACACGCGCCGGCATCGAGCATCCACGACGAACAATACGTGTTGCGCGATGCAGATAGCGGACGACCGCTCGCGAATGTCCGCTATCGGATTCGCTTATCATCCGGAAAGGTATTTACCGGCAAGACAGACGCAACAGGCCATACGCAGCGTGTTATATCCGCGCATGCGGAATCGCTCAAGTTCGAGATTGCGAGGAACGGAAATGCCGAATCCTGATGACGACTACGTGTTGGTACACAACACGGCCACGACAAACACGACGCCCGGCTCTAAGGTATATGTCGACATCAACACGACGCCGATATGCCCAAACATGAGCAATGAGCAGTTCGCAGAGACCGTTATGCGCGCACGCGACGCGGCCGTCAGGCTGATTAAAGACCGGATTGCAGCGGTAGCGCGATGGGACGCGAACGAACAAGCGCGCGCCACAATCTATTTTGGACGTGCTGACGCACAGATTCGCAGCACGTTATCTTCCGGACTACCACGATTGCTTGCCGCGATGCACGATCTGGTTCCTGAAAAAATTGTTCGATGGGACAGCCGAGTTAGCAAGAATCTAACTTGCTCGGTCGTACCGGACAACGGCCGAAATCATGCCGCCGTATGCAAACCCGACTCCCATAAACGGCTCATCGCCATCTATTCTAAATTTTGCAGCGATTCGTTTGGCGAGCTGTACCATGCAGCAAAAATAAAGGTTCTGATTCACGAATGTACGCACTACACCGACACATTCAATTCCGATGACGTCATCTATGGAGACACGGAAATTGGGATGCGAGTATTTGCGATGCAGAACCCAGATCTCGCCATCACGAACGCGGACAGCATCACCGGCTACATTGCAACCTTTGACAAGATAGTCAAATAATGAACAGAAATCCACTAAAATCCGGCTTTGCAGCCTACCTTCTCGCGCTGTCGTCAATGCTGTCCGGCGCTGCGACTGCATGTACGATAGGCGAAGAAGCGCTGGTGCAATTTCCATTCAACAAAACCACATTTTCCAATGCAGACAGATTGACGATAGCGAATAGCGCTATTGAGGCCAAAAAATGGCCTGATGTAAAAATTAAAGCAATCGTAATTGCCGGCGCTTATATCCACGAAAAAGACATTGAGAAGCTAAAGGATGCACGCGCCGAGAATACGATATCTTACCTACGAAAACTTGGCATCAGCGCCGAAAATATTTTCGTCGACAAAAAGACATTTACCGATGAAATGGTGGAGAAACGGCCCGACGGCACAGTCAAAATTCATCAGGTAATCGTGGAATTTACACCGATATGTAAAAGTAGCTGTGCATGGATGTGTAACGATCCACGCGTTACGCCACGAAGTAAAGCCATCAATTGACAACCATGGAACGAAACGTCCGCGTATGCAAACGTTCTTATCCCAACGCCGACAGCATTGCGGGGTACGTCGTTGACATTGACTAAATTGGTAACTGCCGTCGCGCTCGCGTTGAGCTGCACACATACGGCATTCGCGTGTGACGGTCCGTCGAACATGCCCGCCCATTACATCGACATTGTTTTCGATACTGATTCGAGTGCTATTTTTCCGACCGAACTATCGAGGTTATCGGCGTGGTCTAGCGACTTGCACAAGCGCTTTCCGATCATCGATACGGTGTGGCTCGTAGGACTGGCCGAAAAAAACGAGCAGGACGCGCAGCAGCTTGCAACGCGACGGGCGGAAAACGTGATGACTGCACTAGGCCAGTTTTCGATCCGTGGCGAGAAAAGCGATTTCATGGGTCACATTTTCAAGCCGGACGAGTTCGGACAATCGGGGCAGCGTGTCGAGGTGAACGTTAGTCCGGGATGCCCTGACCACTGTTGCCCGAACCTAAACCCGATACCTAAGACGCACTGACGTTACACGATGCAGTTGCCGGCCCGCGCAAAGCGGGCCGCCTTCTTCCTGCCGTTCCAGCGCGTTCTCACGCGTCTCTATTCGTCCGGCCAGCCTAGCTCCCGCGATTGATGGAATGCATACCTATCGACTTCCCAAAACATCGAGACACCGGAATCTGCGACGTATCGGCGATCACTCCAGCAGTGCCGACACTATGCAGCGACCTTGAAGGCCGCTTCCGGCTCGCGCTTACGATCCCCACACCTGCATTTCGTCGAGCGAATAACCCCACTGCGTCGCGCGCTTCGTGCCGAGCATCCGCACGTAGCGGCCGCTCGCCTTCAGGTTCGGCAGCGTCACATGGCCGTACGATACGCCGTTGTTCGTCGAGTAGATCGTCGTCCAGTTCGCGTTGTCGTTCGAGGTCTGGATCTGGTAGACGAGCGCGCCCGCATCCCAGTAGAGATCGATGCTGCTGATGGTCTTCGGCGCGCCGAGATCCACGGAGATCCATTGCGGATCGACACCGGTGCCTTCCGGCGAATCCCAGCGCGTGCTCGTGGTGTTGCCGTCGAACGCCTTGTCGGGCGTGAGCGACGCGTTGTAGCTCGCCGACGCGGCGGCCGGATGCCCTTGCGACAGCAGCGTCGGCTGCGCGGCGGCCGGGCCGCCGTAGTAGCTCGACCCGAGCTTGGCCTTCGTCGTATCGGCATTCACGCCGAACTGCGACAGGCTCCAGCGCTGGCCGGTCGTCACGTCACCGACATAGAGTTGATAGCCGCCCGCCGTCGTCGACGAGAAGAACAGATAGTTCGTGCCGCTCACCGGCGCCGGATCGGAGTTGTTGCTCACGCAGTCGTTGAGCGACAACGCGTTCGGCGTCGACGCCGGGTCCGCGGTCTTCGAATAGATCTGGTCGGCCCCGCCGCTGTCTTTCCAGCGCGCGTAGAACACCATGCCGTCCGCACGCACGATCGGGTAGTACGTCTGCAGCCCGGCCGGACGATCGAACACGGCGGTCGCGCCGGTCGCGATCGTGCGCTTCATCAGCCCCATGCTCGAGCCGGTGCCGGTCGCGTAGTAGACGGCGCTCGCGTCCGGCGCGAGAAACGGCATCGAGTATTCGGCGCCGGCCGGTGCGTTCGTCAGGCTCACGACCGACGTGAACGCCGGGCCCGCGCTCGTGTACGACAGCGTGGCCTGCTTGACGTCGCCGTTCTGCTTGAACACGAGCGTCTTGCCGTCCGCGCTGAATTTCGGGTCCTCGTTGCGCGTTGCGCCCGTGCTGTTCGTCATGTTGACGGGCGGCGTGCCGGCACCGAGCTGCAGCATGAACACGTTCCATGCGCCATTGCTGATGCCCATGAACGCGAGCCACTTGCCGTCGGGGCTGAACACGCCGTTCATCGGATCGGTAATGCCCCACGTGCTCTTGCTCAGTTGCGTCAGCGTACGGGCCGAGAAGTCGTAGAGGAACAGCTGGCTCGTGCCGTCGCCGTACTTCACGTAGCTGTGATAGACGAGCTTGCCGGTCAGCGCGGCGGGAAACGTCGCGTTCGGCTGGGCCGCGGGATTGCTGATGCAGGCCGCCGTGGCGGCGCCGCTGAACAGGTTGAGGGCGAGGCCGGCCACCAGGCCCGCGATGAGGGTCTTCGATTTCACGCTGAATGATTCCGGATAAGGTAAGGACGCCGCAGACAAGGTCGCGCGCAGGACGCGCAAGGGTCACGGATCAGCCGCCGGGCAGCGTGGACTCCTTCATAGTCAGACGTCGGGAACAGAACTTGCGAGAGCATGCCCGCTTGTCAGACGAAAGAAAAGGATCAAAGTCCATCAAAAACTTGCGGATCAGCGATTGGGGCGCAATTGCGCGCGACGGGTGCCGTGCTACTCTTTTTTCAGCAAGGCCCGAGCGGCCGGAGGGCTGGCATGAAGCGATATGCGGCGCTGGCGCAGACGATCGCCGACGCAATCCGGCGCGGCGACCTGGCGGCCGGTGCGCGCATCCCCACCGTACGGGCCGCGTGCCGCGCGTATCGCGTGAGCCCGTCCACCGTGTTTCGCGCGTACTACACGCTCGAAAGCGAGGGTCTGATCGTCGCGCGTGCGCGGTCCGGTTATTTCGTTGCGAACCTCGAAGACAAACACGTACGGTTCGGTCACGATCCCCCGCGCAAGCCGGCTGCCGCACAAACCGGCGACGACGATCCGCTGTTCCGCCTGCTCGACTCCCTGAAGCACGAGGACATCGTCCCGCTCGGCTCGGCGTTCGCCAGCTATTCGCTGTTCCCGATGAGCAGCCTGTGGCGCTACGTGGCGTCGGCGGCCCGCAGCATGGACCGCACGAATCTGCTGTCCGGCCTGCCGCCCGGCAACGACGCGCTGCGCCGCCAGATCGCATTGCGCTACCTGAACGCGGGCGCGGCCTTGCCGATGGACGAGATCATCATCACGACCGGCGCGCTCGAAGCGCTGACGCTCAGCCTGCAGGTACTGACGCGCCCCGGCGACATCGTCGCGATCGAGCGACCGGCATTCTACGCGGTGCTGCAGGCCGTGCAGCGCCTGCACCTGAAAGCCGTCGAGATCCCGGTCGACCCGTGCACAGGTCTCGATCTCGACGCGCTCGCCGAAGCGCTCGATACGCATCCGGTGCGCGCGTGCTGGTTCATGACGTCATTCCACAATCCGACCGGCGCGACGTTGACCGACGAGCGCAAGCATGCGCTGATCGACCTGCTCGCGTCGCGCGGCGTTCCACTGATCGAGGACGACGTATACGGCGAACTGCATTTCGGCACGACGCCCACGCGCCCCGCGAAACTGTATGACAACAGCGGGCTTGTCCTGCATTGCGGTTCGTTCTCGAAATGTCTCGCGCCCGGGTTCCGGATCGGCTGGGTCGCGGCCGGACGCTACGTGCGGCAGATCCGGCAGGCGAAAGGCGCGAGCGCACCGGCGGCCGACGTGCCCGCGCAGATGGCGATTTCGAGCTACCTGCGCGACGGTGCCTACGACCGCTTCCTGCGGAAACTGCGGCGCAATCTCGCCGCGCACCAGGCGCAGATGCTCGCCGCCGTTCGCGCGTATTTTCCGGACGGCACCGAAGTGTTCGCGCCGCACGGCGGGTATTTCCTGTGGATCGAACTGCCGCCGCGCGTGGATGCGATGCACCTGTTCGGCGATGCGATGGAAAGCGGCGTCAGCATCGCGCCGGGGCCGATCTTTTCCGCGACCGGCGGATTCCGCCGTTATCTGCGGCTCAACTACGGCCGGCCGTGGACGCCCGCCGTCGAGCGCGCGATGGAAACCATCGGAACGCTGGCGGCCCGGCAGCGGCACGACGGTTAGCGCGGAACGTGTGGATCGCGAAGACCGACATGCTCCTTGCGTTTCGTGCGCGAGCGACAAAGAATGAAGCGGAAGGCAGCCGCGGACGAACGCGGTCAACGCGTCCGATGTTATGGAGAATCACAGGAGCATCGCATGCGGACGACAGTCGGCGACATACGCTCCGCCGGCTGATGCCACGCGTGGATCGATTGCCGCGCACGAAAAAATCACGATCGTCGGGGGACCGTTCGTCTCGTTAACGACACCTGCTTGGAATCATGCGAGTCCTGCCCAACCGGAACGTCCGCGCGCGCGATGCCTGGCGCGCCGTGCTGAACTCGCGTGCCGAATCGCGACAAACCGCTTGCTGCCGCTGCAGGGCATGCGGCTTCGTGGCGTTTCGCGCACTCGAACACTGCCCCGTCTGCGGCCGATGGAACTGGCCGTTCGATCCGATTCGCCGCGCATCGGACGACGCTCACGCCATACGTGCCCCACGGTCCTTCCACACGTGGTCGTCGCGCGTCGCGCGTACGCTGCGCAACGCGGCCTTCCGGCAGCCTCGCGCATCGAGTGCACCGATCCTGAGCATCCTGACGCTCATGTTGCTGGTCGGTGGCTACGTGACGGCCGACCGGACGTGCAAAGCCGATCCCGTTTGTCGCGGCTCCGATACGCCTGCCGCGTCAGCGGCCGAGTCCGGCCTGCATGCATCGCCCGATCCGGTGTTGCCGGTGTTGCCGGTGCCCGTCTATCCGTTTCATTCGACTGACGGAACGCAACTGGCGGCCAATCCACAACGCGACGGCCCGAGCGCCGGCGAACCCGCAAACCGGATGCCGGTTGCGCAGGCCGCGCCGTCGATTCGCGAGCCCGGCCGGACCCACACCAGGGCAGTTCGCGTGAAAGACTGGCGACGCAGCCGTGATCACGCGCATCGCACGCATGTGATTCGCCGCGTGAGCCTGCATACCGGCCACGGGCACGCGCGGCGCAACGCATCCGACAAAACCGACATCGCGAAGCTCTATGCCGGCCACTGAGCGTGCGGTCCGGCCGTTCGCGCCCACAGCGAAAACGGGCGGCCCGTTTCCGGAGCCGCCCGTTTCGCGTTGCGCGTGTCGAACGCTAGCGCATCAGGCCGCCAGCAACCCGTGCGGGTCGATGACGAATTTGCGCGGCGCGCCGCCGTCGAACTTCTTGTAGCCTTCCGGCGCCTGGTCGAGCGAGATCACTTCGACGTTGACGATCTTCGCGATCGGCAGCCGGTCGAACAGGATCGCCTGCATCAGGTTGCGGTTGTACTTCAGCACCGGCGTCTGGCCCGTGAAGAACGAATGCGACTTCGCCCAGCCGAGTCCGAAGCGGATGCTCAGGCTGCCGTGCTGCGCGGCCTTGTCCTTCGCGCCCGGATCGTCGGTCACGTACAGGCCCGGGATGCCGATCGCGCCGGCCGGCCGCGTGATTTCCATCAGCGAGTTCAGCACCGTCGCGGGCGCTTCCTCCGAGTGGCCCGACGAACCGTGGCCGTGCGCCTCGAAGCCGACGCAGTCGACCGCGCAATCGATCTCGGGCACGCCGAGAATCTGCTCGATCTGCTCGCCGAGCGATGCGTCCTTCGACAGGTCGACCGTCTCGAAGCCCATCGCCCTCGCATGCGCGAGGCGCTCCGCGTTCATGTCGCCGACGATCGTCACGGCCGCGCCGAGCAGGCGCGCCGATGCGGCCGCCGCCATCCCGACCGGGCCCGCGCCCGCGATATAGACCGTCGAGCCCGGCTTCACGCCCGCGCTCACCGCGCCGTGATAGCCGGTCGGCAAAATGTCGGACAGGCAGGTCAGATCGCGGATCTTCGCCATCGCCTGGTCGCGGTCGGGGAATTTCAGCAGGTTGAAATCGGCATACGGCACGAGCACGTATTCGGCCTGGCCGCCGATCCAGCCGCCCATGTCGACGTAGCCGTATGCACCGCCGGCACGCGAAGGATTCACGTTCAGGCACACGCCGGTATGGGTGTCCTTGCACATCGCGCAGCGGCCGCACGCGACGTTGAACGGCACCGACACGAGATCGCCGATCTTCAGCGTCTCGACGTCGCGGCCGACTTCGACCACTTCGCCCGTGATCTCGTGACCGAGCACGAGGCCGACCGGCGCGGTCGTGCGGCCGCGCACCATGTGCTGGTCGGAACCGCAGATGTTCGTGCTGACCACCTTCAGAATCACGCCGTGGCCGATCGCGCGGCCGCTCGGATCGACCATCTTCGGATAATCGATTTTCTGGACTTCGACCTGGCCCGGTCCAAGATAGACGACACCTCGATTGCTGCTCATCGTATTGTCTCCATGTCTCGTTGGATGGCGCGGCGGCACGCCGGCGAATGCGGCGCGCACGCAACGTGCTGTTCGAGAGTAGTCCCGGAGGCAGGGGCGCCGATGTCTCAAACGCGACATGCGTTTGAACGGCGCCGACATCGATGGCGGAAATACGGAAGTCGGGCGGGAAACGACGGGAGGGCTTCAGCCGGCTGTCATCCCTGAACCGAATAACCGCCGTCCACGGGAATCACGGCGCCCGTCACGAAGTCGCACTCGCCGGCGCACAGCGCGACAGCGATGCCGGCCAAGTCCTGCGGCTTGCCCCAGCGCCGCAAGGGGGTGCGCTCGAGGACGCTTCGTTCGAGATCCGGAAACAGGTGCTTGGCCTCGTCGATCAGTTCGGTTTCGATCCAGCCGGGCAGCAGCGTGTTGACCTGGATGTTGTCCGGTGCCCATTCGACGGCCCACGCCTTGCCCAACTGAACGATGCCGCCCTTGCTGGCCGCGTAGGCCGCGCCGTAAGTCGTGCCGAATAGCGACAACATCGAGCCGATATTGACGATCTTTCCGCCACCGGCGCGCCGGAATGCGGGATGAATCACCTGCGCGCAAAAATGGGCGCCGCTCAGATTCGTATCGATGACGCGATACCACTCGTCGGCGGTCAGTTCATGCCCTTGCTTGCGGATATTCATCCCCGCGTTGTTCACAAGGATGTCGAGCCTGCCGAAATGCTGCTCCGCCTGCTCGACGGCCTTCACGCACGCGTCGCGCCGCGTGATGTCCGCCTGGATGAACAGGCCCCGCTCGCCGCCGCCCGGCAGCGACGCCAGCGCCGCGTCGCCCTTGCCGGGATCGCGGCCGACGAGAACGACGCGCGCACCGGCGGCGACCATGCCGTGCGCAATGCCGAGCCCGATCCCGCTCGCTCCTCCGGTAATGACTGCGACCTTGCCTGAAAGATCGAACACACGTGCCTCCGATTCGAGTTGCTGTTCCGATAGCACGACAGCATAGCCGCGCGCAACATGACGTTGCGCCGGTACAAGGCACGATATTTTCTGCCGCGAATCATGCCTTTTTCGAATCTTTCGGACCTCGGCCGACCGGTGCCTTCGCCGTATCGCGCACCGGCAGACGATCAACCGCCGGCGTTCTCGCGGATGACCACCGCGGCGGCCGCGTCCGCCTCGCTTGCAACGCCGTCGTGCACACGCGTGCTGACGGCCGGCGTCGGCGGCTCGCTGTCGAGCGCATGGCCGTTGCGGTCGTGCGTGTCGACCGTCGCGCGCATCGACAGCCCGACACGCAGCGGGTGCGCGGCGAGATCGCACGTCGTGAATCGTACTGCAGACAAAATTGAGATGGCCTCAGGCATCGTGACGCTAGGATTATGGCTTTCCGGGGGAGACTCAAAACATGATGCGACGAATCGCAGTAGTAGGCGACACGCTGTCGAGCGGCGGTCAGATAAGCCCATATAGCGGGCCGGCGTTCAAGATGGGCAGTCATCAAGCCGCCCTGATCGGCGGACAGGCTTTCTGTACCGCATGCATGCGTCCCGGAGTCATCGCCAAGTCAGGCGGGCCCTACCGAATAAAAATCATGGGCGAGGTGGCGCTAGACGGGGACATCGTGATCTGCGCATGCCCGACACCTCCGCACATCGTCGCATCGCTCGGTGGCGAAAAATGGTGCGATGACAGGGTGGAAGGCAACGGGAAGGTCGTTTCTAGCCTCTCTGCAACTGGAAGCGTCGTTTCGATCAAAGAAGGGGCTTTCGATGAGCAAGTGAAGGCAACCGAACATCGGGTGGAAGGCTTGCCCTACTTCATCGAAACGGCAGACGAACGCGTGCATTCTGGCCGCCTTGGTACGGATGGAGTCTTACCGCGAATTCATACCGGCGACAGCCCCGACGACTACACCGTCTACTGGGGCGACGATGCACTTGCGAAGCAACACGGGGAGGAATAACAATGCCGCATACCAAACCATCAACGGTCCGCTCAAACGACACGCCGCAATCGCAGAAATCAATTCCTGTTCCCGCGATCACGTTCAAAGAGCTGTGGGATAACTTCCCCTCTGGCAACCCATACGATAACCGCGAATACACGAATCAGTGCGCTATCCGTCTGAGTGTCACCCTGCATCGCGTCGGCATCGATATGAAGTCGTTCAATTCGAAGACCGTCAAGCCGATGTTAGGCGCAAAGACAATCGGGCGCATCTTGCTTGACGGCAAGTCGACCGCAACACGCGCCGACGAACTAGGTGCATGGTTGCAGCTACAACCGTTTGCCGGCCTTCCCAAAGCCGAGAACATAACCGGACCAGATTGGGAGTCCAAGGCGAAGGGCCGTACAGGTATCATTCAGTTCTCTAGATATTGGACACGTGGCAGCGAATCCGCAGACAACGCGAGCGGCGGTCACATAGACCTATGGAACGGATCTCGCTTGACGGTTAGCAGTTTTTGGGATGGATTCGCGACGTGGGGGCGATATTTTGGCGCTAGGTCTATCCGTCAAGGGGCAACCATACTGCCCGACGCGTCGTATTCCGACCTTGGTGGATCGAAACAAATTCTATTTTGGGAAATCAAGTGAAACGACTTGCGGTATCGCTGTGCGGCTTGTTGTTCGGGTTGCTCGTCACGTGGGTCTTCATCTATACGTTCAGTCACGCCTACTGGGTAAAGCCGAAACACATAGCGACAGGCTGTCATGAGCTAGGTAAATGCCCGACGCCCTGGTGGGTTGCGCCGGTATTGATCTCGTATTTATTCGGCCCTGCATTCGCTTTCTGCGCACTCAACTCGGTTGCTTGGAAGCGATGGACTATCAGAAAGTGGACGCTATGGGGCATCGCAATTCTTGTCGTGACCGCAGTGCTATACCTCGTCGATTACTTCACGAAGTAACCACGCGGCCCGCACAATGCGGGCAGTATTCATTTTTCTCCGGCGCGCATATCGCGCCACAAATGCACCGATCGATCACTGCGTAACAAGTTGAGTGCGACTGTCACCCTCAATGACTTGTTGACTTGCGGAGTAATGCAACTATCGATTTAGCCCAGGCAAGCCCAAAAATATCACCGGTCTGGATTGGCAGAGCAAGTTTAACGATCGGATCGGCATCATCTATTTTTTCGTCTGCTGCCGGCAGGAAGGCGACTCCGCCCGTTCATCGCTTTCCCCATACTCAACGCCATCGCGTATCAGCGATGGTCTGCACGCAAGTGGGGAATCGTGTTCGATTGCGCTACCCTCTTCGCCGTGACGTTCCATCTCGCAACGTATGCAATACCTTCGTTAGGGCTTGTCGGCTGATACGTTGTCCGATTGCCCGCGGCCAATCGAGCGCCAAAGCACTCACCCACCCTGATTCTCGCGAATGATCGCAGCAGCAGCCGCCTCCGCCTCGCTCGCGACGCCATCGTGCACGCGCGTGCTGACGGCCGGCGTCGGCGGTTCGCTGTCGAGCGCATGGCCGTTGCGGTCGTGCGTGTCGACCGTCGCACGCATCGACAGCCCGACGCGCAGCGGATGCGCGGCGAGATCGCGCGAATCGATCGCGATCACGACCGGCACGCGCTGCACGACCTTGATCCAGTTGCCGGCCGCGTTCTGCGACGGCAGCATCGAGAACGCGCTGCCCGTGCCCGCAGAGAAGCCCTGCACGCGGCCGCGATAGGCAACACGCGTGCCGTACAGGTCCGACACGATCTCGACCGGCTGCCCGACGCGCATGTGGCGGATCTGCCCTTCCTTGAAATTCGCCTCGATCCACAGCCGGTTCAACTGCACGACCGACATCAGCGGCACGCCGGGCCCGACCTGCTGGCCGACCTGCACCGAGCGTTGCCCGATCGTGCCGTCGACTGGCGCGACGATCGTCGTGCGCTTCAGGTTCCGGTACGCGAGCTTGAACTGCGCGGCCGCCTGCACGACGGCCGGGCTTTCGTCGACCGGCAGCTTGCTGCCGAGCGCGCGCGCGGCATCGAGCTGCGCCTGCGCGGCCGCGAGATTCGCCTGCGCGCCGGCCACCGCCGCGCGCGCACGCGCCAGCTCCTCGGGCGCGACGATCTCGACCGACGCGCCCGAGCGCGCAACCCATGCACGCTGCGCAAGCGACAGGTCGGCGCGCCGCGCGTTCACGGCCTCGACGTACATCGTGTTCGAGATCTTCGCGTTAGCGACTTGCCGCACGGCCTGAGCGAGCTGTGCCTTCGCCTGCGCGAATGCGACGGACGCCTCGGTGTCGTCGAGCCGCACGAGCGTCTGCCCGGCGCGCACGGCCTGCGTATCGGCAACCAGCACGTCGGTCACGGCACCCGGAATCTGCGCGGCGACCTGCACGATGCTGCCCGCGACATACGCGTCGTCGGTATCTTCGTAATAGCGGTCGCTCAACAGCCAGTACGCGACCCATGCGAGCGCGGCCAGCAGCACGACCGCGCAGAACACGGTGAAGCGCTTGCGGCGCGTCGCGCGGCGCGCATCGAGTGCCGGATCGTTCAGCGCGGCCGGCTGCGCGGCGGTATGAAGGTTGTCGTGGTGCATCAGTCGCTTTGCGTAACGATCAGACGATCGTGCTGGAAGACGGGTATCGCCGGGATGACCGACGGGCCCGGCGCCGGGCTCGCCGATGCCGTGCGCGCGAGAACAGGCACACCGTGAGGCGTCGCGCCGGGGTTGGTCGCACCGACCGTCGACGGACGCGCCGCGTCGTTGCGCTGTGCGGATGCGGGTGCGGCACTCGTCGTGCCGGTAACCGGCGGTACTGCCACGCTACCCGAGCGCGCATCGTTCGACGTACCCGCCACCGCCCGGCTCGCGGCACCAGCGGTCGCAGCGCCACGCCTTGCCGCCCCGCTGCGCGCCTGATGCACGGCCGGCGCCTGCGCAACCGTTGCGCCCGCATCGAATCCGCCGCCGAGCGCGCCGATCAGTCCGACGCGCAGCGTCCGCTGCCGGCCGAGCAGCGCGATCATCTGCGCGCGCTCGTCGATCAGCGTGAGATCCGCGACATCGACATCCTTCTGCATCAGCACGCCGCGCCGGTGGCGGTCGGCCGCGATCTGCACAATCTTCTGCGCGGCCGCCACCGCGTCCTGCTGCTGCGTGACGAGCGTCTGCGACGTTTGCAGCGACGTGACGATCTGCGCAACCTGCCCGAGCGCGTCGTCGACGGTCTTGTTGTACAGCCCGATCGCGACGTCGGCCTGCGCGACATCCGCACCGAGCTTCGCTTTGAGCCGACCGCGATCGAAGATCGGCAGCGAGATCGCGGGGCCGACGGAACCTGCCAGCGAGTCGCGCGAGAACAGCGACGCAGGCGTGAGCGCGAACACGCCGCCGAGCGCGACGAGATTCACGTCCGGATAAAACTGCGCGCGCGTCGAATCGGCATTCGCGAACGCGGCTTCGACGCGCAGCCGTGCGGCGACGATGTCGGGCCGGCGGCCGAGCAGGTCGGCCGGCAGTCGCGCGGGCACGGCGCTGCCCGCGAACGCACCGACGCGCGGCCGCTGCAGCGCGAGCCCGCGCTCGGGGCCGCGGCCCGACAGCACGCCGAGCTGCAGTTGCGCGAGCTTGATCTGCTCGTCGTTCAGCGCGATCTGTTCGAGCAGGCGGCTGCGCTTGATCGATGCATCGCTCGCGTCGTACGCGTTGTCGAGGCCGCGCGCGGTGCGCTCGCGCAGCACGGCCGTCACGCGCTGGCTGATCTTCAGCTTCTGCTGCAGCAGATCGCGCACCGCGTATGCCTGGTCGAGCTGGCAGTACACGGTGACGATCGCGACGGCAAGCGTGAGCCGCACCTGTTCCGCCTCGACGCCAGCCGCATCGCGCAGCGACATCAGGCTCTTCGTCGCCGCGCGGTTCTTCCCCCACAGGTCGAGCTGGTAGTTCAGCCCGACGAACACCGACGACGGCGATACGTTCGGATCGCCGAAAATCTCGACCGGCACGCGGTATCCGGCGGCCGTCACGTCGGCGATGTCGCCGGGCTTCGGCATCCGCGCGCGGCTGATCGTGGCTCCAGCCGTGCCTGTCAGCCCCGTCAGCGAATCGAACTGCTGAAGCTGCGCCTGTGCGATCCTCAGCCGCGCCTGCGCGACCTGCAGATCGGGGTTGTTCTGCGATGCCTCCGTCACCAGCTCGTCGAGCTGCGGATCCTGCAACTGCTTCACCCAGTCGGGCGCGGGCCACGCGCCGTTCGCGCCGGGGCCGGCCGTGTGCGCGAGCGCATCGCCGGCCGGCGCGCGCAGCGACAGCGAAGGCAGGAAGCCCGACGGCACGCATCCGCTCAATACCAGCAGCACGGCCGCCGCCGCGATCATCGAGCCGCGTTGCACGCCACACGCCAAACCCGCCGCTTTCTTCACACGCCGCATCGCGCCCCTCACCCCTGCCGAATGCGCTGCGCGCGTGCGGCCAGCCGCGGCCGCGTGCGTTCGAGCGGGCCGAGCCGGCCGAACAGGCCATCGGCGACACCGAACAGAATGCCGGCGAGCTTCGCGCGCTTGTCGCGCTCGACGAGCGCGATCTGCACGACCTGCCACACGGTCAGCAGGTTCGGCACGATCGCCACCGGAAAGCGCAGCCCGTATTGCATTCCAAGCTGCACCGCATTGCGTGCGCTGTAGTAGCGCCGTTGCCACGAATGATTCATCGACGTCATTTCAAAAGGGCCGATCGCATGACGCTGCTTCGCGCCGATCCGGTGCGGCAGCACCAGCGACGGCACGACATAGAGCGGCACGTTGCGCGACAGTGCGCGGAAGCTGTATTCGGTATCGACGTGATCGATGAACAGCGTCTCGTCGAACCGTCCGAGCACGTCGAACGCGGCGCGCGACACGACGCAGCCCGACGAGATCAGGAACGCGCAGCGCTGCAGCGGCGCACCCGGCTCGATGCGCAGGCGGCGCAGCCCGATCCCGTTGGTCGAGAGTTCGGGCAGGAAGCTGCGCGCGTTCTCGTCGAAGATGCGCGGGCCGGCCAGGAACGCGCGCCCCGCGAGCCCCGCGCAGACATCGCGCATCGCCGGGAAATACGCGGCCGGCACCGTCGAATCCTGATCGAACAGCGCGACCGCATCGATGCGATCGCGAAACAGCGCCGCGAGCCCCGCGTTATATGCGCCCGCGATCCCGCCGCGGTTGCCGTGATGCAGCAGCGCGATGCCTGCGCGCGCACACAGGTCGCGCGCCCGCGCATCGGGTTGCGGCGTGTTGTCGACGACGAGCAACGCGTCGCACGCGTGCCGCCACGCGCCGAGCGCTTCGAGCTGCGCATCGCTCGGGTGATACAGGATCACGAGTGCGCCGAGCGTCGTCATGTTCGTCTCCTCAATGTCCGAAGGACGCCGCCGCGCCGCGTTTCGGCCGCGTCAGCCACATCATCGCGGCGAGCACGAGGCAGGTCATGCTCGCCATCCAGAACATGTCGTTCGTCGCCATCATGTAAGCCTGCTGCATCACGACCTGGTGCAGCGTCGTCAGCTCGCGCACGCCGTCCACGCCCATCGCATTCAGCGTGTGCACGAAGCGCTGCGTATTCGCCGACGCATGCGTGACGGATTGCGACACGACGTCGTAGTGATAGGTCGCGCGGTTGTCCCACAGCGTCACGCTCATCGCGGTGCCGAATGCGGCCGACAGCGTGCGCAGGAAGTTCGACAGGCTCGACGCGGCGGCGAGCCGGTCGTCCGGAATGCGCGACAGCGT
Organism: Burkholderia sp. LFS061; assembly: GCF_047978125.1. Lineage (NCBI taxonomy): Bacteria > Pseudomonadati > Pseudomonadota > Betaproteobacteria > Burkholderiales > Burkholderiaceae > Burkholderia > Burkholderia sp. LFS061. Next base: position 132,544 of record NZ_JBFPFS010000001.1, read on the forward strand.
CGCGGCGGTCAGCGGAATGAAGAAGCACGGCAGCCCGATCCCCTGGATCAGCCCCGGCGCGGCGATCTGCGCGAACGTCATCTTCAGCGTGAAATGCGCGTCCCACGCGAGCACGGCCGCGAACACGAGGAAGCCGAACGTCGCGAGCACGCGCGCGTCGAAGCGGTGCGCATGCAGCCCGACGAGGATCGAGAACACGAGCGCGAGCACGCCGAGCGATGCGGTCGCGAGCCCGGCATGAAACGCGTTGTAGCCCATCACGGCCTGCATCCACAGCGGAAACACGACGCCGACCACCGAGAAGCTCATCATCCCGAGCGAGATGATCAGCACGCAGAACGAGAACGTGCGGTCGCGAAACAGGCCGAGATCGACGACGGGGTGTGCTTCGCCCGCCTCCCAGATCAGCAGCGATACGATCGCGAGCGCCGCGACCACCGCGAGCGTGACGATCAGCGGCGAATCGAACCAGCCGCGATCGTGGCCGAGATCGAGCATCGCCTGCAGCGAGCCGACGCCGATCACCAGCAGCACGATGCCCGGCACGTCGATCGGTCCGGCCGCGCCGCGCTGCGCGTCGGGGCGCAGCATCGCGGTGCACACCGCGAACGAGAACAGTCCGATCGGCAAATTGATCAGGAAGATCCACGGCCACGAGAAGTTGTCGACGATCCAGCCGCCGACCACCGGCCCGAAGATCGGCGCGAGCAGCACCGTCATCGCCCACAGCGCGAGTGCGATCGTGCGCTTGTCCGGCGGGAACGTGCGCAGCAGGATCGTCTGCGACAGCGGCACCATCGGCCCCGAGCACAGCCCTTGCAGCGCGCGGCAGATCACCAGCACATGCAGGTCGCGCGCGAGCCCGCACAGCAGCGACGTCAGCGTGAACAGCAGCACCGCGCCGACGAACAGCCGCAATTCGCCGACGCGGCGCGCGAGCCAGCCGGTCAGCGGCACCGCGATCGCGGCCGCGACCGAATACGAGCTGATCACCCACGTGCCCTGGCTGTTCGATACGCCGAGACTGCCGGAGATCGCCGGCACCGCGACGTTCGTCACGGTCGAGTCGAGCACCTCGATGAAGGTCGCGAGCGACAGCGCGAACGTCAGCAGCGCGAGCCGGATGCCGCGCACCGGCTGCGCGGCCGGCGTGGGGGCCGGTACGTCGAATGCGGACGGCGCGCCGGGCGCATCGCGAAGCGGCGACGCGGTGCTCATGCGCCGACCACCGCGACATCGGCCCGCTTGGTCGCCCGCCCGCGCTTCGGCGCGAACCGTTCGATGAAATCGGCGGCCGCATGACAGCCGTCCGGCGCGGCGGCGAGCAGCGCACGCGCGCGCTCGGCATGCACCGCGAATGCGGGTACGCCGAGCACGTGCGCCAGCGCCGCACCGAGACGCGCGCCGTCGACGGGACCGTCGACACGCACGCCGCAGCCGCTCGCCGCGACGCGTTGCGCGTTGTCGAACTGGTCGTGCGCGAACGGCGTCACGACCTGCACGATCCCGGCCTCGTATGCGAGCGCCGCGGTGCCGATCCCGCCGTGATGCACGAGCGCGCGGCAACGCGGCAGCAGCGTGCGCATCGGCACGAAACGGCGTACGAGCAACCGGTTGCCGTCCGGCGCGGCATCGTGCGGCGTCAGCAGGATCCCGCGCGCGCCCGTCGCGCGCAGCGCGTCCGCCGCCGCGCGCGCATACGTCGCGTGTTCGACGAGCGTCGAGCCGGCCGTGAACACGACCGGTGGCTCGCCGGCCGCAAGAAACGCATCGAGTTCCGCATCTTCGTCAGGCGCCGCGATGTCGTTGAACAGCGGAAAGCCGCTTTGCAGATGATTCGACGGCCAGTCGGGCTGCGGCGGCGCGAACCAGCCGGGAAACAGACACAGCACGCCGTCGGTCGAATGCAGCCAGCGGCCGAGCACGCGCCGCGCGGGCGCGAGCCCGAGTTCGCGACGCACCGCGTCGAGCGCGGGGCCGCATACGCGGTCGAGCACCTGTCGCTCGATCAGCGTCATCAGCGCCGCCTTCACCGGCAGCGGCCAGCGCGCGGGAATCGTCAGGCGCGGGTGCGTCGGCGGAGCATGCGCGGACAGCAGCGTCGACGGCGACACCTGCACCGACACGTACGGCGTGCCGTGCAGCTCCTGCATGAAGCGCGCGGAGAACGCCCACAGCGTGCCGACGAGCACCGTATCGTCGTCGGTCAGCGCATGCAGCGCGTCGTAATGCGGGCGCAGCATCGGCGCGATTACCTGCCACAGCGTGCGGAACGACGTGCGCGGGTCCCACAGCGCGGGGTTCGCCATCGCGGCCTCGTATTCGGCCGCGGTGCCGACCGGCACGAATGCGAAACCGCAACGGCGCACGGCCGCCTCGAACGGCGCGTGCGTGCAGAACACGACGGCGTGACCGCGCGCCGCGAGCGTGCGCGCGACGCCGAGCAACGGATGCACGTCGCCCGCCGAGCCGATCGCGGTCACGATCATTTTCGCCATCGCGCGCCTCGCGGGAATCAGTAGAAGCCGGGAATCAGCGCCGCGACCTCGCGGCGGTACTGCGTGTACGCCGGCCCGAAATGCCCGGTCAGCCAGCTCTCCTCGACGCGCACCTTGTACGCGAGCGACGCGAACACGAGCAGCACGCCGATCGCGCCGCGCCATTCGTCGCCGATCAGCGCGGCGCCGACGAGCGCGAGCAGGCAGCCCGTGTAGATCGGGTGACGCACGAGCGCGTACGGCCCCGTGCGGACGAGTTCGTGGTCCTCCTTCAGCGTGACCGACACGCTCCAGTTCGTGCCGAGATGCAGCCGCGCCCACACCGAGAACAGCAAGCCCGCGACCAGCACCGCGAGCCCGCACTGCGCCTGCAGGCCGAAGCGCTGCCAGTCCGGCACGAGCGCCTGCCATGACGGATCGGGCAGGATGATCAGCGCGCCGCCGACGATCAGCGGAATCGACTGCAGCGTGCGCGAGCGCGACGCCTCCTTGCGCACGGTCGTCTTCACGCCCTGCGACGTGGCGATCCAGTATGCGAGCCATGCGGCCCAGGGAACCACGATGGCGATGGTCTGAACGATATTCACGGCTGGCCTGCCTCGTTGGGATGGGAATTCGGGTGCGCGGGCCGGGCCCACGGCACGACGTTCGGCGTCACGACGACAGCGCGTGGATCGGCGCGGGCACGCACGCATGCGCGGCGGCGTGCGCCATGCCGGCCGCGACCGGCGACCCGTCGCAGAAGAAGTCGAGCAGCGCCGCCCGCGTGTGTTCGCGCTGCGCGCGGCCTTCGATGTCGAGGAAATGGCCGGCGTCCGGCACCGTCGCGAACCGCGCGCGCGACACGTGCGCACCGAGCTGGCGAACGTCGGCCGGCGTCGTGTATTCGTCGCGCTCGCCGTTCAGGAACAGCAGCTCGCAGCCGATGTTCGAGAACTCGCTGAAGTAGCGCTCGGGCTGCAGCGACAGGATCTGGTCGACGTGAAACGCGACCTGGTCCTGCTCGTCGCGCGGCAGGCGCGTGAGATACCGGTAGTTGTACAGCTTCATGATGCGCGGCAGGTAGCGGCCGACGGTGTCGTTCAGCAGCTGCGCGGCCTTCAGGTTCTCGCCGGCCGCGATGTGGTCGCGTGCGCGCGTCACGTAGTCGACCATCGCGTCGTTCAGGAACGGCGAGAACGAGCAGATCGCCGCGCGCCGCACGCTCGGGCAGCCGCGCGCGAGCGCGAACAGCGAGGCGACGCCGCCCCACGACACCGACACGAGGAATGCCGGCGCGAAGCGCTCGACCAGATGCTGGAGGATCGCGGCTTCGTCGTCCTTGGTCAGGATGAAGCAGCCCGGGTTGTGCTGGCGCGACTGCCCCGCGTACGGCAGGTCGAAGCAGATCGTGTTCATCCGCTCGCCCAGATACTGGACGGTCTGCCCGAACGACGCGGTCGTCGCGAGCGCGCCGTTGACGAGCATCGCCGTGTCGAACGCCGGGTCGAACACGTTCCGTTCGACGTAGACCTTCAGACCATTCGGCAGCGGGACCACGTGTTTTTCGGTCGGCATCGTCGTTCTCCGGTGGATGCGGCGTCTCGACGTCGCGGCATGCTGCAGGTGCGCAATGGCTGGTGCCGGCCCCGCGCGCGGTCCTTCGCCGCGCCCATTGCCGACGCACCGCGGCAAATACCGGCGGCGCCAATTCATTCCGCGTAGTGCGGCGCCATACTAATACGGACAATATTACTGACTCAAGTCACTCCAACGATTCCCTCTACTCGACTCGGGAATACACTGGATTCAAATTTTTTATCAATTTATATGGTATGAGGGATCGCCACAAAGGCGCTGGCAATCGTTTGCGAGCATCGCTCCCTGGCATAGGGAAATCCAGCATTTTTCTTTAAATTCAAAGTGATATTTCATTTTAATCGACTGATTAAAACGGACCTCCTGAATTTACCCATCTTCACCGCCATCACTCGCCATTCCACATCGCGAATAATATTACAGACATCCACACTCTTTCATTTCGTAATAGAAACGCACCTTGAAATTTTCCAGCGCATTGCACCATTTTTCACAAACCGTTTTAAACAAACTCCACCTTATTTAACCGTCTTTCAATTCGTTTTTCCGCATCTGCACATCGCGGCAAGCGGTCGATCCGCCACACACCGCCGAGACCCCGTCATCGTCGGACCCCTGATTTTTTGTTGATTGATCGTTCAATAAAAAACCGCTAAGCTCTCGACTTCCATGGATGGCCCGTCCGGGCGAAGGGAGTCGCGATGCCGAAAGTCGGAATGCGGGAGATACGCCGCGCACAGTTGATCGACGCCACGCTGCGTTCGATCGACGAAGCGGGCCTGCCCGGCACGACGCTCGCATCGGTCGCGCAACGCGCGAAGATCTCGACGGGCATCGTCAGCCACTACTTCGGCGACAAGGACGGCCTGCTCGAAGCGACGATGCGGCACGTGCTGCGCGACCTGTGGTCGGCCACCACGCGCCGCCGCGTGGCGGCACGCAAGGATCCGCGTTCGCGGCTGCGTGCAGTCGTCGCCGCGAACTTCGACGAGACGCAGGTCAGCGCGCCCGTGATGAAGACGTGGCTCGCGTTCTGGTCGCAAAGCATGCACGACCCGATGCTCAAGCGCCTGCAGCACGTCAACACGCGGCGCCTTCATTCGAACCTGTGCGCGGAATTCGCGAAGGCGTTGCCGCGCACGAAGGCGCGCGAAGCCGCCAGCGGCCTCGCCGCGCTGATCGACGGCCTGTGGCTGCGCGGCGCGCTCGCCGGCGGCCCCATCGACACCCGGGCGGCGCTGAAGCTCGCCCACGATTACATCGACCTGCTGCTCGCGTCCGACTGACGCGCACGCAGTCGCCCTCAAGGAGATCCTCATGTCCGTATTCGGTTTGCAGCGCCTCTACATCGGCGGCGGTTACGTCGACGCCACGAGCGGCAAGACTTTCGACACCTTCGATCCCGCCACCGGCGAGCTGCTCGCGCAGGTGCAGCAGGCGAGCGCGGCCGACGTCGACCGCGCGGTTGCGTCCGCGCAGGAAGGCCAGCGCGAATGGGCTGCGATGACCGCGATGCAGCGCTCGCGCATCCTGCGCCGCGCGGTCGACCTGCTGCGCGAGCGCAACGACGAGCTCGCGGCGCTGGAAACGCGCGACACCGGCAAGCCGATCGGCGAAACACTCGCGGTCGACATCGTCACCGGCGCGGACGTGATCGAGTACTACGCGGGCCTCGCGACCGCGATCGAAGGGCTGCAGGTGCCGCTGCGCGCCGATTCGTTCGTCTATACGCGCCGCGAGCCGCTCGGCGTGTGCGCGGGCATCGGCGCATGGAACTACCCGATCCAGATCGCGTGCTGGAAGACGGCGCCCGCGCTCGCGGCCGGCAACGCGATGGTGTTCAAGCCGAGCGAAGTCACGCCGCTGACGGCGCTGAAGCTCGCGGAAATCTATACGGAAGCCGGCGTGCCGGCCGGCGTGTTCAACGTCGTGCAGGGCGACGGCTCGGTCGGCGCGCTGCTCACGGGCCACCCGGACATCGCGAAGGTGTCGTTCACCGGCGGCGTCGAGACGGGCAAGAAGGTGATGTCGCTGGCCGGCGCATCGTCGCTGAAGGAAGTGACGATGGAGCTCGGCGGCAAGTCGCCGCTGATCGTGTTCGACGATGCGGACCTCGACCGCGCGGCCGACATCGCGGTGACCGCCAACTTCTTCAGCTCGGGCCAGGTCTGCACGAACGGCACGCGCGTGTTCGTGCACCGCTCGATCAAGGACGCGTTCACGCAGCGCGTGCTCGAGCGCGTGAAGCGCATCCGCGTCGGCAAGCCGACCGATGCCGACACCAACTTCGGCCCGCTCGTGTCGGCCTCACAGCTCGACAAGGTGCTCGGTTTCATCGAAAGCGGCAAGGCCGAAGGCGCGAAGCTGCTCGCCGGCGGCACGCGCCTGACCGACGGCCACTTCGGCAGCGGCCAGTACGTCGCGCCGACCGTGTTCGGCGACTGCCACGACGACATGAAGATCGTCCGCGAGGAAATCTTCGGGCCGGTGATGAGCATCCTCGATTTCGAATCGGAGGACGAAGTAATCGCCCGCGCGAACGACACGCACTACGGCCTTGCGGCCGGCGTCGTGACCGAGAACCTGTCGCGCGCGCACCGCACGATCCATCGCCTCGAAGCCGGCATCTGCTGGATCAACACGTGGGGCGAATCGCCGGCCGAAATGCCGGTTGGCGGATACAAGCAATCCGGTGTCGGACGCGAGAACGGCATCACGACGCTCGAGCACTACACTCGGATCAAGTCGGTGCAGGTCGAGCTCGGCCGCTACAACCCGGTGTTTTAAAGGAGGACAACCCGTCATGACGACACGCGAATACGACTACATCATCTGCGGCGCAGGCTCCGCGGGCAACGTGCTCGCAACGCGCCTGACGGAAGATCCGGACGTCACGGTGCTGCTGCTCGAAGCGGGCGGCCCCGACTACCGCTTCGACTTCCGCACGCAGATGCCGGCCGCCCTCGCCTATCCGCTGCAGGGCCGCCGCTACAACTGGGCGTACGAGACCGATCCCGAGCCGCACATGGACAACCGCCGGATGGAATGCGGCCGCGGCAAGGGGCTCGGCGGCTCGTCGCTGATCAACGGCATGTGCTACATCCGCGGCAACGCGCTCGACTACGACAACTGGTCGACGCACAAGGGCCTCGAGAACTGGACGTATCTCGACTGCCTGCCGTACTTCAAGAAAGCCGAGACGCGCGACGTCGGCCCGAACGACTACCACGGCGGCAACGGCCCTGTGTCGGTCACGACCAGCAAGCCGGGCGTGAACCCGCTGTTCGAGGCGATGGTCGACGCGGGCGTGCAGGCTGGTTATCCGCGCACCGACGACCTGAACGGCTATCAGCAGGAAGGCTTCGGCCCGATGGACCGCACCGTCACGCCGCGCGGCCGCCGCGCGAGCACCGCGCGCGGCTATCTCGACCAGGCGCGTGCGCGGCCGAACCTCGAGATCGTCACGCATGCGCTCGCCGACCGCATCCTGTTCGACGGCAAGCGCGCATCGGGCGTCACGTACCTGCGCGGCAGCGAGCGCGCGACCGCGCATGCGCGCCGCGAAGTGCTCGTGTGCAGCGGCGCGATCGCATCGCCGCAACTGCTGCAGCGCTCGGGCGTCGGCCCCGGCGCATGGCTGAAGGAACTCGACATTCCCGTCGTGCTCGACCTGCCCGGTGTCGGCCAGAACCTGCAGGACCACCTGGAGATGTACATCCAGTACGAGTGCAAGGAGCCCGTGTCGCTGTACCCGGCGCTCAAGTGGTGGAACCAGCCGAAGATCGGCCTCGAATGGATGCTGAACGGCACCGGCCTCGGCGCGAGCAACCACTTCGAGGCGGGCGGTTTCATCCGCACGCGCGACGACGATCCCTGGCCGAACATCCAGTATCACTTCCTGCCGGTGGCGATCAACTACAACGGCTCGAACGCGATCGAGATGCACGGCTTCCAGGCGCACGTCGGCTCGATGCGCTCGCCGAGCCGCGGCCGCGTGAAACTGCGCTCGCGCGATCCGAACCAGCATCCGAGCATCCTGTTCAACTACATGGCCGAAGCGCTCGACTGGCGCGAGTTCCGCGATGCGATCCGCGCGACGCGCGAGATCATGCGGCAACCCGCGCTCGACCGCTATCGCGGCCGCGAGCTGAACCCGGGCGCCGACTGCAAGACCGACAAGGAGCTCGACACGTTCGTGCGTGCTCGTGCGGAGACCGCGTTCCATCCGTCGTGCTCGTGCAAGATGGGTTACGACGACATGGCGGTGGTCGACGAAGAGGGTCGCGTGCACGGGCTGGAAGGCCTGCGCGTCGTCGATGCGTCGATCATGCCGATCATCACGACCGGCAACCTGAACGCGCCGACGATCATGATCGCGGAGAAGATCGCCGACAAGATTCGTGGGAAGCAGCCGCTCGCGCGCGTCGATGTGCCGTACTTCGTCGCGAACGGCGCGCTCGCGCGCGATGTCGCGAAGGCGGTGAGGCAGCCGGAGACGGTTTGACGACGGCGGGCGTGCTGCCCGCTCATCGGCATATTGACGAAACGCCGCCGGCAGTGATGGTTGGCGGCGTTTTCGTTTCTTTTACGGTGACTTGCGCGGAAGCGAGTTCCCGACTTCCAGCCATGCGATCACATCGGCCGGATGAGTTCGCGGGCGCACGCGCTTTGAAATGAGGCTGCCGGGGTTCAGGGCAGCGGACCAGCCGACGACAGTCGAGTACGCATGCCACTGCACCGCCGAAAGCGCGGACGAGCGGCAAGTAGAACGAAAACCCGCGAAGACGTCGCGCTCTTTTGGCGAATGCGGAAGGCGGCCAGTCCGCACGCCTGCTGCTCGACGCCGCCAGCAGTTGTGCCGGCCATTGCCTGAGCAGGACGCACCGATTGACGGCAGCGCTTACACCCACACGGCTCGGAACGAGATCTACCGCCCGTTCCATCGGCTGCCCAATCCCGATCTGGTCATGTACGTGTTCCCGCACCTGGCCGGCACCGATCTGGTGCCGGTGCCCGGATACTCCACAGTGTTCCCGCTGTACCAGCGGGTGCAGTACGCGCTACCGGGCGAACGGCTGGAGGACTTCTGAACCGTTCGTCGGCCGGTTCATCTTCACCGGTGAGCGCGGCCCGCGGGACCCTGGCGTAGCAGAGCAACGTTCTCGTTGATGCGGCCTTGGATCGTGCGCAAGGTATCTCGAGTAATAATCCGCGGGTGCATGTTCTCGGCCGTGTCTGAGAATTGGCTGGCCACTTCGCAAATGCCGTCAATCATTCTGCTGGCAACGTCCTGGGGCACTTCGGCTTCCTCGGCAAGCCGAAGCATGTGTGCGCGGGAAATCTCCAGTGCCTCACCCATCACGTCCATTTGGTGATATCCACCGGGTCCCTCGCAGAAGGTCACATCGTAGGCCGGCGCCAGTCTCCACTGACCATTTGGCGCCATGACGTAGGAGAAGTTCTTGGGATGGTCGTCTCGGTTGTTGAACGCGACGTTGAAGACGGCGCGCTCGAAGGCCCTCCCCATCTCTCGCACATCGTTGGTACAGATCTGGGTCGCCCGCAAGAAGTTGAAGTAGTCCAACGACCCCGCAATCTGGTAATCGGCCCCCGTAAACGCCGCGAGACTCTGCATGGGGACGCGCAATCCGTCATGCCGATCAAAGCGCTTGCTGGCGAACGCCGCCAGCCCATTGGGCAAACTGAAGTACTGCGTGTCCGGGGTCTCGATGCCACATCTGCGCAGACATTCGGCGTAGACCATCTCGATGGCGCACACCTCGGCATGCTCTTCTCTGGCCGGGAACTTGACCAGCCAGGCGTCGAAGCCCGGCGTGACGGCCGTGGTAAACCCACCGGTTTGCGGATCGCGATAGATCAAGGCCTTGGGCCTTGCACCTTGGGGCGAGCCGCCCACCCGCAGCAACGTCTGCAGGAACTCACTACCTTCACCATGGAGCACTTCCCGCACTTCGGCGGCAAGCTGTTGCAGCGGGATGTGGACGTCCGGCGCCTCTCCTTCGGGTGCGACGGGTTCAAACGTCATGGCCCCCATCGCGTTGCTACCGATATAGGCCAACCGCTCCAGGGCGCCAATGCGGGCCGTGTTGAGTCCACGGCGCCTGAACATGCGGTCCATCAGCAGCATGCCCCACCCGTCTGGCAAGGCGTCATAGACAGGCCCCGGAAGTTGCAATTGATGGCCTGGGAAATCTCGCCGCAACTGAGGGCCCTCCAGCGGCAGCGTGTACGAAGACAGCTCCAGGCCCCTTTGCCTGGCCTCGTTGCTGTACTCGAACACGATCAGTGGGCGACCGGTCAGGGCAGTCGTGGAAACCAGCGTGCCCCAATGCCATCGCTCCCCCCAGCCCTCGTAGAAGACATTCACTTGTTCAGGCATTGCTGGACTTTCTCTTTGTACGGAGGCGCTTGGCTGTTTTCTCGTAGCGCAGAATGTCCTCGATGCTGTCCAGCTTTGGCTGGAACAGACCTTCGAACTCCTTGATTCGGCCGAGCGCCATCGCCACCCGGACCACGGCCTCGAAGCCAACATTGCGCCCGGCCTCCAGATTGGACACGGTGTTGGCCCCAATGCCGGCACGCCCGGCCAGATCCGACTGTGTCATGCCCAGAGCCAAACGCTCTGTGCGCAAGCGATCGCAGAGGCGCTTGACGACCTCACTCGGCTTGCTAAAGCTTAAATCCAACATAGTGTGTATCTACCCCCTTCTATGCCAGTTAGCACCCAAAATTATAGAATTAATGCCACCTTGGTTCAAGAGGCGTAATTCCTCAATTCCACGCCTTATCGGAAAGATTACGCAAATAGCCACAATATAGTGGAGTTAAGCAGCTCCACACCAAAGAAGCGGCCGATCAGACCGCCCCGGGGCTGCGCGGACTATCCGAGGCAGTGCGGAGGTCAGATCGCATGTTGCACGAGTGCACGGCCTTGTTCGCCCCCGCTTCTGAAGAAAGGAAGTCTGTCGGGCCACAAGGCGCCAATCATGACCACACTTCAGATTCGCGGCAGGAAGCCGCTCGTGTGCTTCGTCGTGCGTTACTTCGTCGCGAAGGCGGTGCGGCAGCCGGAGACGGTCTGACGACGGCGGGCGCACTGCCCGAACGCCCACTAAAAACGCCGCTGACGATCACCGTCAGCGGCGTTTTTCCTTTCCGGCTCAGCCGTTGTTGACCTCTTGCCGCAAACGCTCGACGTCGACGTGCTTCAGGTAATTCGTGATGTTCTGCCAGATCGGATGGAACCCGTAGCCGCCGTGCTGCAACTCATCGAGCGCCTGCTCGCGCGTCCAGCCCTGGTACACCATCCGGTACAGCGCCGACACGAGCCCGGTGCGATCGGCGCCATGCTGGCAATGGATCAGCACCGGGCCGTCCTGGTCGGCGGTCCGCAGCGCCTTCAGCGCGGCGACCATGTCTTCGTCGCGGATGTACCACGTGTTGATCCGGATGCGCTGCATCGTGATCTGCGTGCCGGCCAGGATGCTGTCGTCCGCGTGAAACGCGCGGAAGCTGATGACCTTGCGGATGCCGAGCTTCTGCAATTCCGGCACGTCTTCCCGCGAGAGCTGCGCGCTGCGGTACAACGCCGGCGTGATGCGATGCAGGTTGTTCACGCGCGCATCGGCAATGTTTTGCGCCCATTGGATCGGTCGGGCCGCGATCGGTCGGGCCGCAACGCCGGAAACCGCGTCCGCGTATGCCGGCTGCACGAGCCCGGCAAGCGTGACGGCGATCGCGGCAATGAAGGCGATTTTCATGTTGGTTCGGTGTTCAGTGGAATGCGCGCTTGCGCTCGCGCGACAGGATGAACAGGACGATCGCGGCGGCGCTCATGGTCCAGTAGTCGGTGGGTGCCACGCCCAGCCAGTGGACATGCCACGGCACGTGCACCGGGTTGAAGCGGGCAAGACCGTAGGCCGGATTCAGCACGAACCACAGAAAATCCTCGGTCAGCCAGAACACCATGATGCACGCGATGATGCGGGCTTCGATGCGCCACGACCAGCGCCCGTTGAATACGGGCGGCAGGTGGAAGAACAGCGCGACGAACGGGAACACCCACGCGTGGTATCCGGTCATCGGGCGCCCGCCCCAGAAGATGTCGAGCAGCCAGTGCTTGTCGATGCGCCAGGTCGGCAGGTTGGCGGCCCACCCCGCGCTGCCCTCGATCTGGATCTCGACGTTCGCGAAAAAGAACGCGAGCAACATGACCCATGCGACGACGAACAGCGTTTGGCGCGTCGGCACAAAGCGCGCGACGCTCATGCGGCAGGCTCCAGGCCGAGTACGCGATCGAGCACGAAGCGTCCGGCCAGCGGCCGCCCGAGCGGGGCCAAACGGCGGCGCATGTCGGCCAGGCGCTCCGGTGTCTGCAGCAGCGCGCGGATCCGGTAGACGAGCGCATCGTCGTCGATGGCCTTCAGCGCAACGCCCTGTTCGAGCAGGAAATCCGCATTGCGCTCCTCCTGGCCGGGAATCGGCGAGTTGACGATCATCGGCAGCTGCATCGCGAGACATTCGGACGTCGTCAGGCCACCCGGCTTCGTGATGACGAGGTCGGCGCAGGCCATCAGGCGTTCGACCTGCTGCGTGAAACCCTGCGGAAAGAGCCGGCCCGGATGCTGCGCGGCGAGCGTCTGCAGCGACGCCAGCATCGTCTGGTTCTTGCCGGCCAGCGCGATCAACTGGAAATCGGCGTCCATCTCCAGCAGCCGCGTCGCCAGCACGTCGAGCCCGCCGAGACCCGCGCCGCCGGACATCATCAGGAACGTCGGTCGCGCGGGATCGAGGCCGAACTCTGCCGCGCAGGCTGCGCGATCGAGCGGCCGGCCGAACGCCGGCATGATCGGGATACCGCTGACGTGCACCGTTTCGGGCGCCATGCCGCGCGCGTGCATGCGCCACGCAATCTCGTCGTTGGCCGCGAAATAGCCGCGCATGTTCGGCACGACCCACATGCTGTGCAGGTCGAAATCGGTGACCTGCACCCACACCGGCGTGTCGACGCGCCCCTTGCGGATCTCGCGCGACAGCAGTTCGGCGGGCAGAAAGTGCGTGCAGATGATCGCGTCCGGGCGCTGCCGTTCGATTTCCGCGAGCAACTGCCGGCAATTGAGCCGCTCGATCGCGCGCCGGATCTTCTGCGACGGCGCGGCGGGATCGACCTCGTCGGTCTTCTGGTACAGGTAGCCCCACAGCGCCGGCTGGCTGCTGACGAGCTTGATGTAGAGGTCGGTGTACAGCTTGCGAAAGCCGGTGGAGACGAAATCCATCACGTCCAGGTGCGTGGCTTCGATGCCGGCGGGATGGCTGTCGGCAAATGCGCGGATCGCTTCGGCCGCGCGGGTATGACCGGCGCCGGCGCTGACGCTCAGGAGAAGAATTTTTTTGTTGTGCTTTGACATCTGACTGACCGTTTCGATGAAGGTGATCCGGACGCGGGTTCGGCAGCGGCGCTCTCACGCGACTGCGTCTCGCTTCCGGCTTTCGACAAGCTTGGCGGATCTTCGGAGGTGCGGGCGGGTACTCCGAATCGATCGATCGCCGGCATCGTCTGCGGAATCATACTGCGTCCGGACGATGCGGCCCGGATCTGCCTCCGCCGCGCGGTCGGCGGGAGGCGCCGACCGCGCGTGGCGGCTAGGGGCGCCGCCGCTTCATGCCCCACTCGCGCGCGCGAATGGGGTGCCGTATTTCAGCGCGAACGGGTGCTCGCGCGCAGGTCATGTCGCTTCATGTCGGCAAAAGCCGAGTGTCAGCGGGCCTTCTCCGCGTCTTCGCCGAACCTGGCAGTCGCCACGGCCCGCGTCCGCACCCGCTTTGCGCGGACGATCGGGTTCCATCGCGACGTCAGGCTCATCGCGTCGCGCAGGCGTTCGAACGCGACATCCTCCTTCGGCCCGAAACGGCTGACCGCCGGCCACGCGAGCACGTCGTCGAGCCACGTCTGCCATGTGTCGCCATGAAAACGACGGCCGATTTCGCGCACCGCGTCCGGCGCGGCGATCACGATGCCCGTCAGCAGGTAGTACGCCCAGAAGCTGCCCGCGCCGGCGAGTCGGTCGAGCCGGCACACGGACAGCGCGGCAAGCAACCCGTCCACCGATGCGAGATCGGCGCGATTCGTACGGATCGCCCGCGCGACGAGGTTGTGCTGACCACCATACGCGGCAACGGAGATCCCGTTGCCTGCGGCAAGCGCGGCCGAGAACATCGCGAGCGCGGCCATCTCGTCGATGCGTGATGCGTCGTCGCGCGGGCCGCACATGCGCAGCACGATCGCGTCGATGATGGCACCGTGACGGGCCGACGTTTCCGCACTCGCCGCCGCGATGACAGCCAGCTTTTCTCTCAGGTTCTGCGCAGGCGGCGCCTCGCCATGCTCTTCTCTTTCATGTGCGGTACGTTCGCCAGCGTCTTCGCCGTTGCATTCGACACCGCCGGCAATCCGCGCGAGCGCGGCCCAGCCGACATCGGGATCGTCGAATGCGCACGCATCGATCACGCCGTGCGCCGCATCGAACACGGCGCGCGAGCCGGGGCAACAGCGTTCGGCTTCGGCAAGCTGCCGCGCGGAAGGCACATGCGAGCACGCGCCGAGCACGTCGGCCGGGTCGCAAGCGCAGCCGCCGCCATCCGTTGCGATCCACGGCGCAAGCCCGTGAAGAACGGCCGCTGCGTCACGAGACAGGCTCTCGCCTGCCCGCATGCGTATCGCGTATGACGCGACGACTGCCGTGTCGCCCGCCGCCGGTGCGCAAGCGGCGGCGTCGAGATGTTCGATCAGGTACTGCAGCCACGCGGCCGTGCGCAGCCGGTCAGGCGTCGCGCCGCGGGCATCACCATACTTCGCTGGGTCGGTGAGCATGGGTCGTCCGGGAGTGTTCTGGCCAATTGGAATAATGTCGTTTCAGTCCGCACGGTACACCGTGCCGACCTTGCAGGTCCGCCCGCATCGGATCGCGATGCGGGCGGCCAATCGGCCGTCGCGCCGATACGCGCGACGGCTCGAATGCATCGAAGCTGCGGAAACCCGCCGCGCATGCCGCACGGCCTCGCGCACGGCGGACGCCCCGCTTCGATCCGCGACGCTTACTGCACGTGGAACTTCGGCGACGTCGTGACCGTGCCGGACACCGTGCAATTCGGCGTCAATGCAGCGTTATTGAACGTCAGCGACGAGTTCGGATCGTTCCATGCCGTTACCACCTTGCTCGGGCCGCACGCGCCGAGCAGCGCGACGTTCACCTGCACGTTGTTGATCGACAGCTGCGTCGTGCTGTCGGCCTGGCCCGTCCACGGCGACGTGCTGCTCGCGCTGCCGCTGATCAGTCCGCACGTGGCGCCTCCGGCGAACTGCGTCGACGTGATGTGAACGATGCCGGTCGACGTGATCGTCCCGTTGAACGTCGCGGTACAGTTTGCGCTGATCGATCCCTTGCTCAGCGTCGTGAGCCCCGATACGGAGAACGGCTCGCCGTTCGGGTTCATCGGCTGCCCGTCAGCGCGCGAAACGGTGACTGCGAAAGCAGGCGCGGCCGAAACCGCGGTGAATGCCACTGCAGCAACAAGCGATACGATTTTGCGAATGCTCATTTGAACTGCCCCCTCTCTTCACAAATGGCGGCACGCCGCCAGGAACGCAACCGTCCGGCCGAAAGAGCCCGGCCAGCCGGTCGCAGGAAGCCGCCGGCACGCGTCATGCGCGCCGGTCGGCTCAGAACTTGTAGGAAATCCCGACGAACGTGATCAGCGGATCGGCCTTCAGCCGCGTGCGCGTGGTCGCGAGCGTCGAACCGTCGGCCGCCTTGATCACGAGCGACGAGTACGTCTTCAGCGGCATGTACGTCAGCGTCGCAGTGAGCCCCCAGTGCTTGTCGATCGCATAGCTCGCGCCGATGTTGTAGACCGGCGTGAACGACGACGACGCCTTGCCCTCCACCGACGTCGGCCCCGGCTTGCCGGCGCCGGCCGCGAGCACGCTGCCGAGGTTTTCGTTGATGTCCTTCGCGAAGTTGCCGTTCAGCTCGATGTTGCTGAACCAGCTGTAGGCCACGCCGATCCCGACGAACGGGCGGAACTTCGCCGTCGGCGCATTGAAGTAGTACTGCAGAATGATCGTGGGGCTCCACTGCCGCGCGTTCTTCACCGCCGGCTGATTCGACGTCTTGTCCATGTCGACCGAACCGAGCGAGCCGGCCGGACCCGGCGGCCGGATCACGCCGTGCCCGGTCAGCGTGAACTCGGGCGGCACGCCGAGCACCGACGTCACCGCGATGTGGTCGGTGAAGAAGTGCGTAAGCGTGAGGCCGACCGTATCGGCGTTGTTGACCGTCAGGCTCGTGCCCGGCGACGTGAACGACCCGGGCAGGCGCAGCGGCCCGTTGATCGGCATGTTCGCGAGATTCGTCGTCAGGCCGTTGGTCGAATCCTGCGGCATGATGTGCAGCCAGCCCAGCGTCGCGACGTTGTCGCCCGCCTGCTGGGCCGATGCGAGTGTCGACACGCCTGCGACGACACCCGCGACAATCAGCTTCTTCATGAAGTCTCCCTCTCATTCTGTCCGGGCGCCGCGCATCCGCGCGCGACGCCGCCGTGTCTCCGTCCGGGTGTGGTCACTGCACGAACGCGCCGACCGTGAAGTACGGATTGCTCGTATCGGCCATGTCGAGGAACCCGAATACGCCGCCGGTGAACACGAACTTGCCGGTCGCCGGCCCCGACGCAGCATCCGCATGCACGGTCGTCACGACGCCCGGCACCTTCTGCGTAAAGTCGAGGTTCAGTGCGCGCGTGAGCGCGGCCTGCGACGCGTTGAACGGATCGAGCAGCGTGGCCTGCGCGCCGACGAGCGCGGTCGCGCGGTAGTTGAACGCGCTGTCGACGCCCGTGTACTCGCCGTTCTGCGAGCCGAGCGCGATCGCCGTCTGCGGGCTCAGGAACGAGATGCCCGATTCGTCGTCCGCGCTCGGCGGGCCCTGCGTAAGGTCCGCGTTCGCGGCGCCGGTGCGGATGAAGATCGGCACGAGCTGGTTGCGCAGCTTGCCGACGATCAGGATCCCCTTGCCGGCCTTCGCCGGATCGAGCGCGGCGAGCGTCGGCGGAATCTGCGGCTGGTAGTTGAGCGACTGGAACGCCGGCGCATCCGGACGCAGCGTGAACGGCTGGTTCACGGTCGTGCTCGACGCAAGCGGCTGCCCGCCGTTCTTCTTGCCGAAGTTGTCGGTCTCGACGTAGCTGCCGTCCGCGTTGATCGTCACCTTCTGATCGAGCGCCACCGGCTGGAAGTTCTGCGACGGCACCTGGTGATAACCGAGCTGGTTGTAGGTGCCGGCGATCTTCGTCAGGTCGGTCTCCAGCGACGAGAAGCTGATGAACGGGTAATACGGGAACGTCGTCTTCGGAATCCTGCCGACGCCGATCACGCCGTCGAACTGGATCGTCGCGCCGGGGATCGCGCCGCCCAGCACGCCTTCGCCGAGGAACAGCCGCGCGGGCCGGCTCGGATCGAGGCTCGCGTTCTGCATCCGGAACGTGCACTGGTTCAGCTTCACCGTCGGCAGGCCCGTTTCGTCGGCCAGCGTGCCGTCGACGACGTTGGCCGGCGCCGTGTCGCGCGTCGGCTGCACGGTGCCCGCGGTAGTCGGCACCGGCGATGCGAGGTAGGTCATCCGGAACGTCATCTTCGTGGTGTCGAGCTGCACTTTCACGAGCTCGCCCGACCCGGAGCCGCCGATGAAT
The DNA here is from genome assembly GCF_047978125.1 of Burkholderia sp. LFS061. Lineage (NCBI taxonomy): Bacteria > Pseudomonadati > Pseudomonadota > Betaproteobacteria > Burkholderiales > Burkholderiaceae > Burkholderia > Burkholderia sp. LFS061. The sequence goes on from NZ_JBFPFS010000001.1 coordinate 150,384, forward strand.
ACCGTGCTGTAGTCGATCGTCTGCGGGCACAGCCGGACCGCCGGCGCGGGCGGCGGGTCGCCGTCGCCGCCGCACGCAGCCAGCACGGGTGCGAGCGAGGCCGCAACCATCCATTGCTTCACATTCATAGGAATCCTCTTGAAATTCGATTCGCCGGCGGCGACGCATGCGCCGCCGGCGTGACTTGTTCGGTACGCAGTTACTGGACGAACGCGCCGACCGTGAAGAACGGGTTGACCTGGCTGTTGTTGACGACCATTGCGTAAACGTTGCCGGCCGTCACGATCCAGCCCGTGTCGCCCTTCTTGAAGATCGCGACATTGCCGCTTGCGCCCTTCGCGTTGAAATCGCTGTTGGCCGTGACCTTGATCTTGCCGGGCGACGCCTGCGTGTAGTCGAGCGCAAACTGCGAGGTCACCGAAGACGTCTGCGGATCGATGAATGCCGCGGTGCCGCCCTGGAACAACGTCGACGTGTAGTTCGCGGAGATCGTCGACACGGCAGTGCCGTCGTTGCAGCTACCCGCTTCCGCCATGAAGAAGCCGTTGGCAAAGGTGCCCGGAAGATCCGGGTGCGGCACCTGGTTATCGAAGCTCGGGCCGGACTGCGCGATGGTGTTCCCCACACCGGTAGATGTCACGACACCGCATGCGGATGCGCTCGTCGCGCCGATGTAACCGCCCTTCAGCGAGTTCGCGGCAATCGCTGTGGACGACGAGAGCATCGAGATCCCGACTTCGGCATCGGCGACCGAGGCGAGCGGATTGCTCGTATCCACATGGGTATAGCCGACGCGAATCACGATCGGCACCCGTACGCCGTTCAGCTTGCCGACGATCATGATGCCCTTCGCCTGACTCGGCGTCACGATCACGAGGCCCGGCGCCTGCCCGGCGACCGGATACGCAACCGTACCGAACGGGTTCGCCACCGCATTGCTCACGAACACGTTGTCCGCCGACCCGTCCGCGTTCTTGCGCAGCGTCCACGGCGACCCGGTCGTCTGGCACGAGTAGTCGCTGCCCTGCATGATCGTGCACGAACCGTCCGCATTGAACGTCTGGTTCCAGTTGACGACGTCCGGCTCCCAGCCGACAGCCCCGTTCGCATCCTGGGCGGTACCGCCGACCGGCGACAAATGGATACCGACTTCGTTGTAATTGCCCGCGACCTTCGTGAAGTCGGTTTCCGTTTCGACAAAGCCGATGAACGGATAGAAATCGAATGTGCGCGACGGCACCACGCCAAGGACAAAACCCGGAATCGGCTCGATGCCCTGGAACGCGATCGTCGCCCCCGGAATTCCGCCGCCAACCACGCCATTGCCGACGAACAGCATCGGCGGATCGGTACGCTTGATCGTCACCGAATACGCGCCGTCGCTGGTCGCGCCGCTGTCGAGCACGAACGCGCAGCGGTTCTGCTCGGCGGTCGGAAGGTTGGTCGGATGATGGAATGCGCCGCTGATCGTCAGGCCCGCGCGCGTGTTGTTGACCTGCCCTGCCGACGTCGGTACCGACGATTCGATGAACTGCATCTGATACGTGAGCTTCGTCGTGTCGAACTTCACCTTCACGTATTCGCCGCTGCCGGCGCCACCCGTGTAGGTCGTCGTGTAATCGAGCGAATCGGGACACAGCTTCGTCACGACGGGCGGTTGCGTGATCGCGCCGCTCGGCCCGCATGCGCTGCCCGAGCACTGCGGCACGTTGATCGGCCCCGGATCGTCGCCGCCGCCGCAACCGGCGACGAACGGCAGCGCCAGCACCGCGCACGACAGGATTACCTTCCGCCATTCAGGAATGCAAATCATCAACCCCTCCTTTACAGGTACGGCAAGTCTCGTCCGGACGGGCTGCATGGCTCGCCGGTTGGTATCGCGCCGCCGCACGAGCGCGCGGCGCATGATGGTGTTCGCAATGCAACCGCCCTGCAGCTCATGCAAATGCGACGAAAGCCGCGGCGGCAGACAAGCGCGTTCCCGCGGCGCCGTCATGCGGCACGGCGCCGTCGGAACGATCGAAACGGAAAGTGGTGCGCCGCTACACGGCGATGCGGCAACGCAGGCTGACGACGTATGTCGCGCCTGCATTCAGCGAAAAACTGGGAAACGGCAGTCCGGTTGGCCCCGCGGATACGCGTCGCATGAATTGGTCTCCGTACGTACGCTTGATTCGTTATCGTGATGCGTCGTTTGACGAGACTATGATCGGACGATACGCACAAGTAAATGGATGCAGAGTTCCAAACGGCCGGAACCGCACGATCCTAGTGTTTTCACGGTGTTTGACAGTTTTTCAAACGGCCTTCATTTTATTTGCTCAGACAAATAGATGGGCCGCGCGACGGGCTTGCGCGGCAGCCGCTTTCCGAGCCGGGCGGGCGAGCCGGCCCGCAGGCGGCCCCGCGAACGCGGCGCGCAACCTTTTACACGTCGATGATCGCGAGCGTACCGTGGCTGCCGGGCAGCACCGCGTGGCGCGTGCCGGCGAGCGCGAGATACATCTGCCCGACCTCGACCACGACCGTTTCCGCGCCGACTTCGAGCATCAGCTGGCCGTCGAGCACCAGCAGCCCTTCGTTGTAGTCGTGCACTTCCGCTTCGTACGGCTGCGCATCCATGCGCAACACCTTGATCCTGGCCGGCCCGACCTCGCCGACGATCGTGGATTTCCACGCGGCGGCCTGCGCAGCCGCAACGGATTTGAAATCGATCAAAGACATTCGCCCCGCTCCGTGAACCGTGAAAGGAACGCATTATCGCGAGCGCCAGGCATGCCGTCCCGGTACGGCGCAGAGGCGTTCGGGCAGCACAGTCGGCGGGCCGGCCGCCGCGCGGCCGCGAGAAAACGCAATCACCGTCCGGTTCGCCGGAAACAGGCCAAATTGTTCGAACAACTCAAACAAAGCACCACTCTATTGAGCAACACTCGGCCATTTCAAGCAAATCCGGCACCGACAACGCATGGCCTTTCCACCGAAATGCATTTCCATCTACCGATTGCTAATATGGCGGTCCCGCGATCCCGCACCACAACGCCGTTCGACATGACGCCCGTTCGCCATGCCGTCCCCGATCCCGGCCGCTTCGCAGCGGCGGCGACTCCGGGCACGTGCGGCGCACACCGTCGCGCCGGCCGGCCGTGCCATCCGTGAGCATGCAACCGATCCTTTCCGTCTCCGACCTCTCCAAGACTTACGCGTCCGGCTTCCAGGCGCTGAAGCACGTGACCCTCGACATCCGCCCCGGCGAGATCTTCGCGCTGCTCGGGCCGAACGGCGCCGGCAAGACGACGCTGATCGGCTCGATCTGCGGCATCGTCACGCCGACCGAAGGCCGCGTGACGGTCGGCGGCCACGACATCCGCGATCAATACCGCGCGGCCCGCGAAATGATCGGCCTCGTGCCGCAGGAGCTGACCACCGACGCGTTCGAAACCGTGTGGGCGACCGTGTCGTTCAGCCGCGGCCTGTTCGGCAAGGCGCCCGATCCCGCGCACATCGAGAAGACGCTGAAGGCGCTGTCGCTGTGGGACAAGCGCGACAGCAAGCTGATGACGCTGTCGGGCGGGATGAAGCGCCGCGTGATGATCGCGAAGGCGCTGTCGCACGAGCCGCGCATCCTGTTCCTCGACGAGCCGACCGCCGGCGTCGACGTCGAGCTGCGCCGCGACATGTGGAAGCTCGTCGATTCGCTGCGCGAAAGCGGCGTGACGATCCTGCTGACCACGCACTACATCGAGGAAGCCGAGGAAATGGCCGACCGGATCGGCATCATCCTCGGCGGCGAGCTCGTGCTCGTCGAGGAAAAGCACGAGCTGATGCGCAAGCTCGGCAAGAAGCAGCTGACCGTGCAGCTCGAGCAGCCGCTCGCGGACGTGCCGCCCGCGCTCGCGCCGTTCGGGCTCGAACGAGCGGACGACGGCGCCGCGCTCGTCTACACGTACGACTCGCAGCGCGACGACGCGAGCATCGCGACGCTGATCAACGCGCTCGGCTCGGCCGGCATCGGCTTTCGCGACCTGCACACGACGCAGAGCTCGCTCGAGGATATTTTCGTCAGCCTGATCGACAACCGCCGCAACGGCGCACAAGGAGCCTGACGCACATGAATCTTCATGGAATCCGCGCGATCTACCGCGCAGAAATGGCCCGCACGCGCCGCACGCTGATGCAGAGCATCATCGCGCCGGTGATCTCGACGTCGCTGTATTTCGTCGTGTTCGGCTCGGCGATCGGCTCGCGCATCAGCGACGTGAACGGCATCGGCTACGGGTCGTTCATCGTGCCGGGCCTCGTGATGCTGTCGCTGCTGTCGCAGAGCATCTCGAACGCGTCGTTCGGTATCTACTTCCCGCGCTTCACGGGCACGATCTACGAGATCCTGTCCGCGCCCGTGTCGTACTGGGAGATCGTGATCGCCTACGTGGGCGCGGCCGCATCGAAGTCGATCCTGCTCGGCGTCATCATCCTCGCGACGGCCGGCCTGTTCGTGCCGCTGCACATCCTGCATCCGTTCTGGATGGTGCTGTTCCTCGTGCTGACGGCGGTCACGTTCAGCCTGTTCGGCTTCGTGATCGGCATCTGGGCCGACAGCTTCGAGAAGCTGCAACTCGTGCCGCTCCTGATCATCACGCCGCTCACGTTCCTCGGCGGCAGCTTCTATTCGGTCGACATGCTGCCGCCCGCATGGCGCATCATCACGCTGTTCAACCCGATCGTGTATCTGGTCAGCGGCTTCCGCTGGTCGTTCTACGGGCTCGCCGACGTGCATGTGTGGATCAGCCTCGCCGCAACCGGGCTGTTCCTCGTGATCCTGCTCGCGATCGTCGCGTGGATGTTCCGCACCGGATACAAGCTGAAGAACTGACGCCAACCGACTCATCCCGCGCCGCCCGCCAATGACGCATTTGGGCAAGCAGGCGGCGCTTTTCCTCTGATGCGGCATTTTGTGGTCGCGTCTACTGAATACCGAAGCATCGGGGCCTTGGAGCATGCGCTGCGAGGCCCTTTTTCATTTCAGAGGACGCCAATGCCCGCCGCCACCGCTCCCGCCTCCGCCGCCGCCCGGCTCGAACGCCTGCCGTTCTCCGGCTATCACAAGCGGATCTTTTTCATCATCGCGATCGCGTTTTTCTTCGACTCGGTCGATCTCGGCACGATGACGTTCGTGCTCGGCTCGATCCGCAAGGAGTTCGGGCTATCGACCGCGGCCGCCGGCCTCGTTGCGAGCGCAAGCTTCTTCGGGATGGTGCTCGGCGCGGCCGTCGCCGGCCTGCTCGCCGACCGCTTCGGCCGCCGGCCGGTGTTCCAGTGGAGCATGGTGCTGTGGGGCGCCGCGTCGTACCTGTGCTCGACCGCACAGAGCGTCGACGCGCTGATCGTCTACCGCGTGCTGCTCGGGATCGGGATGGGGATGGAATTCCCGGTCGCGCAGACGCTGCTGTCCGAATTCGTGCCGACCGAGAAGCGCGGCCGCCTGATCGCGCTGATGGACGGCTTCTGGCCGCTCGGCTTCATCACGGCCGGCGTCGTCGCGTACTTCGTGCTGCCGCAGTTCGGCTGGCGCACGGTGTTCGCGCTGCTCGCGATTCCCGCGGTGTTCGTGCTCGTCGTGCGCCGCATCGTGCCCGAATCGCCGCGCTGGCTCGAACATGCGGGTCGGCACGCAGAAGCCGACGCGGTAATGCACGCGATCGAGGCGAAGGTGATGCGCTCGGCCGGCGTCGCGACGCTGCCGCCGCCGTCGCGGCTCGCCGAACCGGTGGCCGCGCGCGGTCGCGGCGCGCTGCGCGAGATCTGGAGCGGCGTGTACCGCCGCCGCACGGTGATGGTATGGCTGCTGTGGTTCTTCGCGCTGCTCGGCTTCTACGGCCTCACGTCGTGGCTCGGCGCGCTGCTGCAGCAGGCCGGCTTCGAAGTCACGAAATCGGTGTTCTACACGGTGCTGATCTCGCTCGGCGGCGTGCCGGGCTTCCTGTGCGCCGCGTGGCTCGTCGAACGTTGGGGGCGCAAGCCGACCTGCATCGCGTCGCTGATCGGCGGTGGCGCGATGGCGTACGCATACGGCCAGAGCGCGCTGTACGGCGGCAGCATGGCGCTGCTGATCGGTACGGGCCTCGCGATGCAGTTCTTCCTGTTCGGGATGTGGGCCGCGCTGTACACATACACGCCCGAACTGTACGGCACCGGCGCGCGCGCGACGGGCTCGGGCTTCGCGTCGGCGATCGGGCGCGTCGGCTCGCTGATCGGGCCTTACGTGGTGGGCCTCGTGCTGCCCGTGTTCGGCCAGGGCGGCGTGTTCACGCTCGGCGCGCTGTCGTTCATCGCGGCCGCGGTCGCCGTGTGGACGCTCGGGATCGAGACGAAGGGCCTCGCGCTGGAGCAGTTGGCGGCCGGCGACGAAGCCGGCGGCAGCGGCCGGTATCCGGCAGCGGCAGCGGACGAGGTGTCCTGATCCGCGGATCGGATGGCGATTTTCTTTCAGGCCGGGAAGGCGTTCGGCGCCGACGACGAAGCAACGGACGACCCGCTGCCGGCGATCGTCGATTCGATCGAGCGCTCGGACTATCTGCCGTCGCTCGCGCACCTGGCGAGCGCGCTGCGCCACATCCAGGCGCTCGATCTCGACATCATCCTGCCGATGCACGGGCCGGCCATCACGCACGACATCCCGCGCGTGCTGGCCGGTGCGATTGCGTATTGCGAGGCGGCGGCCGCGTAACGCACGCAGGCGGCGATGCAAGCGTTGATATGACGGATGCCGGTCAGGCGCCGGTGACGACGAACTCTTCGGCCGCCTTGCGCTGGACCGCGGCCATCACCGCCAACTCGCGCTTGCTACGCGCGTCGGAGGACACGACGCCCGTCGCGTGCTTCGCCTTCGATCCCAGCGGGAAAAACACGAACGACGCGCCGTCCGGGGCGGACGGCTCGGCACGCAGGCGTTTGTTCAGGATTTTCAGGTATTTCTTCTTCGAGACTTCTTTAGCAGCCATGGCACCCTCCGCGTAAACGTGGTGAGGATCAGCATACCAGTTTTGACGGGGCGCTCCGCGGCAGCGCCCGCCGGTTCGCCCGTCATCGAAAATTCTTCGTGCACGATGTCGATTCGCGCCATTCTCGCGCGTCGTATTGTCGTAACCGATCGTTTTGCCGTCGGCACGACCAGCGGCAACCCCCGATTCCCGTTCAAGGAGATACGACAATGCGCGTCATGGTAATCGTCAAGGCGACCGCCGATTCCGAGTCCTCCCGGATGCCCGACACCGAAATGCTGGCCGCGATGGGCCGCTTCAACGAAGAACTGGTGAAAGCCGGCATCCTGCTCGCCGCCGACGGGTTGCACCCGAGCAGCCGCGGCAAGCGCGTGCACTTTTCCGGCAAGAACCGCACCGTCATCGACGGCCCGTTCGCCGAAACGAAGGAACTCGTCGCGGGCTACTGGCTATGGCAGGTCAAGTCGATGGAAGAAGCCGTCGAATGGGTCAAGCGCTGCCCGAATCCGATGCCCGGCGACTCCGACATCGAGATCCGCCCGCTGTTCGAGCTCGAGGAATTCGGCGACGACTTCACGCCGGAGCTGCAACATCAGGAAGCGCGCATACGCGCGGGAATCGACGCCCGGCAGAAATCCTGACCGGCGGGCGGGCGCGAATCTCGCGCACCCGGGATCGCGCCGAAGCGCGACGCGGCGCCCGACATGCGTCGCGTCGCACCATCTCTCGCCCGAATGAACCGGTTGACGACATCTCACCTTGTAACGTATCGTTTTGACACGTTACAAGGTGAGGCCCGTTCGCCATGCATTCCCGTTTCGACCGTTTCCGCACCACCGCGCTCGGCACCCAGCTCGAAGCGCTGATCGCACAGCCCCAGCGCTATCCGGAATTCGCGGCGCTGTCGCGCGTCGGCGTCGCCGCGATCGGCGCGATCCAGCACGAGATCGCGCGCAACTTCCCCGAAATCGAAGCCAACACGACAGCCCGCCAGTTCTGCGGTGCGATGGTCGCGGAAGTCATGCGCCGCCACGGCCACGACGTCGTGCAGGCGCGCGGGCGGCTCGGCGGTACGCTGTTCAGTTATGGCGCAGTGTTCAGCGCGTATCCGCAAACGCTGCCGTTCGCCGACGTCGTCGCCGAGTTGGCCCGCATGCCCGACCGGCTCGCCGCGTATGCCGCGCACGTACCGGCCGCGCTGTGGACGCGCCGCCCGGCCGGCACGGGATTCTCGCTGGTCGAGCATGCGTGCCACCTGCGCGACCTCGACGCGGTGTTCGCCGAACGCATCGACGCGGTGCGAACGGTCGAACTGCCGGTGATCGCGTCGATCGACGGCACCGCGCTCGCCGCGCAGCGCGACTATCTCGCGCAGCCGATCGACCGTGCCGTCGCCGCATTCCGCACCGGCCGCGCCGCGCTGTGCGCAACGGCCGCCGCGCTGGAACCCGCGCAGCTCGCGCGCTGCGGGCTGCGCGACGGCATCCGCCGCATGTCGCTCGACGAACTCGTGCGCGAACTGCTCCACCACGACCGCACGCACGTGCTCGAACTCGACGAGCTGCTCGCCGAACTCGAGTTGCCGCCCCTTCCTTCCGCGCCCGCCCGATGACCCTGCCCGCGCCCGTCGACCTCATCCACGGGTTCGTCGGCACGTTCGACGTGCAGGCTCGCACGTGCCGGACCGGGCGCTCGCGCGCCGCGCCGGCTTCGACACGATCGAACGCTGCGGGCATCTGATGCCGGCCGAGCGGCCCGACGCGTTTCGCGCGGCAGTCGCGCGCATCGTGTGTGCGATGTGTGCGCCGCCCTGCTGACAAACCCGTAGGATTCGCCGAAATATGGTTGAAAGGTGCGGTTGCTAGAGTCGTCCGAACAGGGTTTTCCCGGTGCCCCGGCGCCGGACAGGGTCGACACATGCAAGGATCGATGCATCTGGCACGCGCCTTCTGGCTGCTTCTGCTGCTCGCCGTCACGAGCCCTGCCTTCGCATTCCATGCGCGGGTCGTCGCGATCCCGAGCGCCGCGATGAGCGAAACGCTCAGGGCGACCGTCGTGCTGCCCGACGACTACGCACACGCCAACCGCAACGGCGAACGCTATCCGGTCGTCTATCTGCTGCACGGCTCGGGCGGCGACCATACCGACTGGACGTCGAACACGCACATCGCCGCGCTGGCCGACCGCTACCGCGTGATCCTCGTGATGCCCGACGGCGGACACGAAAGCTGGTACATCGACAGCCCGTTCGATTCGGGCAGCCGCTACGAAACCTTCGTCGGCGACGAAGTCGTGTCCTACGTCGATTCGCACTTCCGCACGATCGCGACCCAGCGCGCCCGCGCGATCACCGGGCTCAGCATGGGCGGCTTCGGCGCGCTGCGCATCGCGCTCGACCGGCCCGACACGTTCGGCGCGGTCGGCAGCATCAGCGGCGCGGTCGATCCTCGCTGCTGCGAGGACGAGCCGGGCATCGACCACGTGTTCGGCGATCCCGGCCGCCATCCGTCGTTCTGGAACCGCAATGCGATCGTCGAAAGCGCTCGTACGTTCATGCGTGCTCATCTCGACGTGACGATCGATTGCGGCCGCGACGACGCGCTCGTCGGCTCCAACCGCACGCTGCACGAACGGCTCGTCGCGCTCGGTGTGCCGCACGACTATGCGGAGCGGCCCGGCGGCCATACTTGGGATTACTGGGCGAATGCAATCCGCTACCAGATGCGGTTCTTCGCGGCGTCGTTCCAGCATCGCGGCTACGCGTTCCATCCGGCCCTCCCTGCACCGGGCATGACGCGCGCGGGCTGACGCGCACGCCGCGCGCAGTGGCGCAATGCGGTTCAACGGTATCGATTCGATGCGGTCGGATTGAACGACAGACGTGCCGAACAGCAGCCGGCAACAGAAAGAAAGTGCGCCGATCGACGCGACTAAAGCGGCAACGCCTGGATCAGATCTGGCGCGCCGCGTCGGCACTCACCACGCGATCGAAGACTTCCTGCGCACGCGCCAGCTCGTCGAGCGCGCGATCGAGGCGCGACATCGCGCGTGCGTATTCGGCCGACGAGACGTCGTCGTCGCTTTCGCCGCGTACCGCTCGAAAGGCCTGATCGACGTTGCGCGTCGCTTCGACGAAGCGTTGCGCGGCCCGGGCTTCCCGCGAACAGATATGGGTCGACATCGACACTTCTCCCTCAGGATTGCAGTGTGAAGCAAGCCGACGCTCAGTGTGCGTGGTGCGCATGTCGGCGGCATGAACCACGATCCATCGATCGTCGACGCATCGGCCGCCGCGCAGCGCGCTTCGTGCCGATTGTCCCCCTGCGCTCGCCGATCCGCTACGGCGAGATTGCAACAAATTCTTGTGCAACCTGCTCCGCGCCTGCCGTCACGCGCGCCCGATGCGCGGATGCGCAAGGCCGCCGAACGCAGCAGCCTCGCCCGACGACAGGTCGAACAGATCGCCGGTGAGATCGCGCGGATGCTCGACCGCCGGCCGGCTGCGCAATCGCGCTGCATGCGCGGGTGCGACATACGCGGCCGCGGTTTCGATCGGCGGTACGTCGAACAGGTCGCGCGTGACGCCGCGCACGGCATCCGTCGGCGAACGGCCGCGCAAGCGCGCAACCAGCTCGACGAAGCGATCGAAATCGCCTGCGCGCGTCGCCTTGTTCACTTCCGCGAGATCGCGCGCCTTCAGCACGCACGGCTGCGCGAGCCGCACGAAATACGGCGCTTCGAGCTCGACCGACAGCGCGAGCGGATAGCTCCTGCCCGTCTGCTCCTTCGCGCGCCCGACGCAATCGACCACGGCCGCGCCCTGTGCGGCGCCAAGCGGCTTGCCGGTGCTCACGCTGCGCAGGTGATCGGGAAACACGCGCAACTGCGTGCCGACCGTCAGCGCGGTGGACGACGCGCACACGAGCGCGTAGTGCTGTTCGCGGCGACGGCCCGACGGCAGCGTCGAGCGGCTCGCGATGAACGTGTGCGGCGGAAGCGGCCGCACCTGACCGCTCGCGTCGACCCATGCATTCCACAGCAGCGCGTCCTTGCGCTCGCTCGCGCGCGGACGCGATGCGACCGGCGAAAACAGCGCGAGCAGAGAGCCAGTGCGATGCGCGGCGACTTGCGCGCTGCTGCCGAGCGGCTGGTTGATGCCCCACAGAAAACGCCCGCCCCCGAGCCGGCGCTCCCATTCCTTGCGGAGCACGACGGTCGGCAGTTCCTCGCCAGACTCGGTACCGATCTTGGTCCAGCAGAACGTGGGTGGGAGGTGTTTCAGCGTCATCAACTTTCTCGGGATACAGCCTCGCTGGTGACAGGAAGCCCATTCAACAGCCGTAACTGTATAGGTATAATGCATCGCATGGAAGCCCCGGACCAAGATTTTCCCGTTCAAGACCTGTTGCGCCGCCTGATGGCAGATACACGCTCGTCCAGCGAAATTGCGCGACTTTGCGGGGTCAGCCAGCCAACCGTGTCGCGCCTGAGGCTGTCGAACGGGCATCGGCTGCGCCGCAGCGCGCCATTCAATAAGCTATGCAGTTTCTATGGTGTCGATACCGGGCCGTCGCGCCGCCGCTATAACGACCTGCTGCGCGACGCGATCGTCGACGCATGGGATGGCTCCGACGAGCACGGGCGCGCGCTGCTGGTCGTGATTCAGGGGTTGAAGGATCTGCAGGCGAAGGCCGACGACGGATGATGTCGCGGTTCGATTTCGTTCGCTTTGCCGGGCGGCTCGAAGTCGGCCGGGAGCGCGGCGGCAGGCGCCAGCGCCCGTTCACTTCGGTGCCGGGTTTCGCTGGCTGCGGGAAGGCGTTTCTTGCGCTATTGGCGCGAGGGTTGCCGCGCGGACGCGGACGCGGGGTCGGTGGCGAAGCCGTCGTCGCCGTAGCTCGTCAGCAGTCGCACGCCGCCCCGCATTGCGCGAGCGAATTCTCCTTGCTGCGAAACACCAGCGGCTGCTCGTCGCGCGGCGCCGGTCGCCGCGCGAATTGCACCGCCTGCTCGACCTGGCCGTGATGCGCGGACTTCGCGCACACCGGATCGGCTTCCTTCGGATCGCCTGCCAGCAGGTACGCCTGGCACCGGCAGCCGCCGTGATCCGTATGCCGTTCGTCGCACGTGCGGCACGGCTCGCGCATCCAGTCATCGCCGCGAAACGCGTTGAACGCGTCGCTGTCGTACCAGATTTCCTTCAGCGACCGGTCGCGCACGTTCGGCAGCGCGAGCCCCGGCAGCGAACGCGCGGCGTGGCACGGCAGCGCGGTACCGTCAGGCGCGACGCCGAGAAACACCGAACCCCAGCCGTTCATGCACGCTTTCGGGCGCGCCTCGAAATAGTCGGGCACGACGAACAGGATCCGGCAGCGCTCTCCGACCAGCTTGCGATAGCGGTTCACCGTGTCCTCGGCTTCGCGTACCTGTTCGACGGTCGGCATGAGCTGGTCGCGGTTCAGCATCGCCCAGCCGTAGTACTGCGTGTTCGCGAGCTCCAGGTAATCGGCGCCGAGATCGAGCGCCATCTCGATGATCTGTCCCACGTGCGGCAGGTTGTAGCGATGCAGCACGCAGTTGAGCACCATCGGGTAGCCGTGCGCCTTGATCAGCCGCGCGACGTCGCGCTTCAGTTCGAACGTGCGCGTGCTGGTCAGGAAATCGTTCAGCTCGCGCGTCGAATCCTGCAGCGACAACTGGATGTGATCGAGCCCGGCTGCCTTGAGCCGCTCGATACGCGCGACGCTCAGCCCGATGCCCGACGTGATCAGGTTCGTGTAGAAGCCGAGCCCGCGCGCATGCGCGACGAGCGCCTCGAGGTCGCCGCGCTGCAGCGGCTCGCCGCCCGAGAAGCCGATCTGCGCGGCGCCGAGCGCGCGCGCATCGCTTATCACCGCGCGCCATGCATCGGTGTCGAGCTCCGCGCCGTGCGTCGCGAAGTCGACGGGGTTGTAGCAGAACGCGCAATGCAGCGGGCAGCGGTACGTGAGTTCCGCGAGCAGCCACAGCGGCGCGGACGGACGGGAAGTGTCGGGCGCCATGTCAGTCGAGCCAGCCGCGCAGCCGCGCGTGATCGAGGAAACGGTATACGTCGGACGCAAGGTCCGACGTGCTGAACAGGCACTCGAGTTCGCCGATGATGTCGTCGAGTTCGCGCGTGCCGTCGCAGCGCACGAGTATCTCGGCCGCACTCGGGTTGAGCTTGACCATCCCTTCCGGATAGAGGAGCACGTAGGCATCCTGGGCCACCTCCCACTGCAGGCGGTACATGCCCCTCAGGCAGGGGCGCAGCGGCACGCCGCTGGCGGCATCGATCGCGTTCATACGGGGTAGGCCTTTTCGACGGCGTCGAGCATCGACCAGAGGATGTCGAGCTTGAATTGCAGAATGCCGAGCGCGCGCTGCTGCGCATCCGGTGTCGTGAAATGCTGCAGCGTAACCGCAAGCCCGTGCTCGACGTCGCGCTGCGCGAGCGGCACGCGGCTGCGGAAGTAATGCAACCCGTCCTGCTCGATCCACGGGTAGTGCGACGGCCAGCCCGCGAGCCGGTCGAGATGGATCTGCGGCGCGAACATCTCCGTCAGCGACGAGCACACGGCTTCCTGCCACGGCGCGCGCCGCGCGAAATTCACATACGCGTCGACCGCGAAGCGCACGCCGGGCAGCACGTGCTCGAGCGACCACAGCTCGGCGCGATCGAGGCCGCATGCCTCGCCGAGCCGCACCCACGCCTCGATGCCGCCTTCGTTGTCGCCTTGCCCGTCGTGATCGATCAGCCGCTGGATCCACCGGCGCCGCGTGTCGCGATCGGGGCAGTTCGACAGGATCGCCGCATCCTTGAGCGGGATGTTGATCTGGTAGTAGAAGCGGTTCGCGACCCAGCCGCGGATCTGCGCGGGCGAACACGCGCCGCTGTTGAGCCGCCGATTGAACGGGTGATGGATGTGATAGCGCGATTCGAGCGCGCGCAGGCGCGCCTCGAATTCGGTCGCGGTCCAGGGCGTCGCGTGCAACGCCGTAGCGGGGATCGGTGCGTTCATGGTCAGACCTGGAATTGCATGCCGTCGTGCGCGACGTCGATGCCATGCGCGCGCAGGTGCGCGTGCTCGACGGAATGCGGGTCGAGAATCGGGTTCGTGTTGTTGATGTGCGTGAGCACCTTGCGCGTGCGCGCGGGCAGCATGTCGAGCCAGTCGATCATGCCGTGCCGCCCGTGTTCCGCGCACTGCGCGAGATGCCCCATGTCGGCCGCGTGCTTGCTCGACAGGCCGAGGTCGATCATCTCGGTGCCGGTCCAGAACGTGCCGTCCACCAGCACGAGATCGGCGCCGTCCATCGCTGCGCGCACGTCGTCGGAAACGGCCGCGAGCCCCGGCGCATAGAACGCGCGCCGGCCGCTCGCGACATCTTCGATCGACAGCGCGATGTTGTCGCCGGGCGCGGCCGACGCGCGCCGCGGCGAATACGGCGGCGCCTTGCTGTCGACGGGAATCGCGGTGAAGCGGATCCCGCGCGCCGCCGGCACCGTGAACGGCTCGCCGAGCGCGATCGTATGCGCATCGACGCCGCAGTAGTGGCCGAGCAGCGGCACGAGCGGCAGCCCGGTCGACAGGTCGTCGAGCACCGGCGCGCTCGCGTAGAGCGGCAGCGGCGTCGAACGCTCGCGCAGCATCAGCAGGCCGGTCACGTGATCGATCTGCGCGTCGCACAGCACGACGGCGGCGATGCCGCTGTCGCGGATCGCGCGCGCCGGCTGCAGGTCCGGATTCGCGCGCAACTGGGAAAGAATGTCGGGCGACGCGTTGACGAGAATCCAGTCGATGCCGTCCGCGCTGACCGCGAGCGACGACTGCGTGCGCGGCAGCACATGGCCGCTTCCGCTGCGCGCGCGGCGACAGTTCGCGCAGTTGCAGTTCCACTGCGGCAGGCCGCCGCCGGCTCCCGAGCCGAGTATCTTGATCTTCATGGGCGTCAGCTCCCGAGGCCGTCCGCGCCGCGCATCGCGGCACGGACAGCGCATCGCGACGATCAGCGGTTGGCGATGTACATCGTGATTTCGAAGCCGAAGCGCAGGTCGGTGTAAGACGGGGTCGTCCACTGCATGATGTGTCTCCTGGTTGAGTTGGTGAGTCGCGTCGGTGAGTCCGACAACCGCGGCAATCTGGCGGTCGGTTCCTCTTCAGCAAGGAGCGTGCCGAAGCCGCACTTTGCCTGCGCGGCGGCGGCACATGGCCGTCGCGCAGGCATCGGGATGCAATCCTTACGATTAGCCGACACGATTCGCGCGGATGCGATTCGCCGCCCCGGCGGCACGATGCGCGGGGGCGGTGACAGGTGTTGAATCGTTGAACACCGGTGTTGCAACGGGTGTTGCAACTTGACACACCGGCAGTGACGGATCGCCGGCCGCGCAACCGCGATCGCGCGGCCCGCGCGTCAGCTTTCGTCCGACGGTTGGCGCTCCGCATCGGCCGCCGGCATCTTCCGGTAGATCGTGTTGCGCGACACGCCGAGCGCGCGCGCCGCGGCCGACACGTTGCCGCCGTGACGGGTCAGCGCGGCGGCGATCGCGGACGCGGCGACGTCCTGCAAGCGCGCGTCGGCGGGCGGGAACGCCTCCACGGCAAACGGCGCGACGGCCGGATCATGCTGCGCGGCCGGCTCGGCCGGCGCATCGCCGCGGCGCAGGTCGTCGAAGAAATCGTCCGGCAGGTGCTCGCGCCGGATTTCGCCATCGTCGTCGACCATCGCCGCCGCCGTGCGCAGCAGGTTGCCGAGCTGGCGGAAGTTGCCGGGCCACGTGCAGCGCACGAACAGCGCCATCACGTCCGGCGCGACGGAGAGCGGCGGGTGGTCGGAGCCCGCGAATGCTTCCCGTTGCAGCATCTTCTGCACGACGACCGCGAGATCCGTGCGGTCGCGCAGCGGCGGCAGGCGCACCACGAGGCCGTTCAGCCGGTAGTAGAGATCCTCGCGGAAGCGGTTCTGCGCAATCATGTCGCGCAGGTCGCGGTGCGTCGCGCAGATGATCGAGATGTCCACGGCGATCGTCTTCGTCGACCCGAGCGGGTTGACGAGGCGCTCCTGCAGCACGCGCAGCAGCCGCACCTGCAGCGGATACGGCATGTCGCCGATCTCGTCGAGGAACAGCGTGCCGCCGTTCGCCTGCAGCAGCTTGCCGATCGCCCCCTTGCGGCGCGCGCCGGTGAATGCGCCCTCCTCATAGCCGAACAGCTCGGATTCGATCAGCGTCTCCGGAATCGATGCGCAGTTGACCGCGACGAACGGCCCGTCGCGACGCGGCGAGTCATTATGGATCGCCTGCGCGAGCAGTTCCTTGCCGGTGCCGGTCTCGCCGGTGATCAGGATCGGAATGTCCTTGCCGATTACCTTGCGCACCTTCGCGATCACGCACGCGACCTGCGGATCGCCGGTGTCGAGATAGTTGAGCCGCGACAGGCCCGCCGACGTGCCTGCCGCCGGCGCCGGCACCGCGTTCGCGCGCGCGGCCGGCGCGCCCGCGTCGTGGACGTCCGTCGGCCGGCTGCCTTCCGCGAGCGTCGCACGCCGGAAGTGCACACGCGCGCAGACCACCGCGCCGGTGCCGAGATTCAGCATCAGGTGCCGGTCGGTGCTCGCGCGCATGCGGTCGATCAGCTGCGCGCTCGTGATGTCGAACAGCGACGACAGCGTGTGCGCGCGCAGCACCGCGAGCGGCATGCCGAGCTGGAACTGCGCGCTGCGATTGGCCGACAGGAAGCGGCCATCGGCGGTGAACGCGACGATCCCCTCCATCAGCGTGCCGAGGAACTCGGGACGGCCATGGAACGACACCTGCAGCGTTTCCTGAAAGGTCGTCGTAAACAGATGATTCTCGATCATCTGCACCGACATCTTCGCGAGCGCCATCGTGTGCTGGTGATAGCTGCGGTGGTCGCCCGTCACGTCGAGCACGCCGATCGCGTCGCCGTACGGATCGAGGATCGGCACGCTCGAACAGGTCAGGAAGCGGTTCGCGGCCAGGAAGTGCTGGTCGCCGTGGACCACCATCGGGCACAGCTCGGCGAGCGCCGTGCCGATCGCGTTGGTGCCCTGCCGGCTCTCCGCCCAGTTCGCGCCCGGGCGCAGCGCGACCTTCTCCGCGCGCTGCAGGAAGTCGTCGTCGCCGATCGAATGCAGGATCAGGCCTTCGGCGTCGGTCAGCACGATCATGCTCTGCGTGTTGACGATCTGCTCGTGCAGCGTCTCCATCACCGGCATCGCGTGCACGCACAGCACGCGGCTCTGCTCGCGCTTCAGCACCAGCGCCGCGCTGGACAGCACGTCGTAGTCGGGGCGTGCCGATACCTGCAGGCCGAACGTCTCGGACCGCTCATGGGCTTTCCGGATCGACGGCGCGGGCCAGCCGGCGGGATGCGCGGCCCGAGTCCCGGCCGCCTGCTCTACGTCATCGCGCATTGTCTCCTCCGGGGATCCTTCCGGTCATCTGCCGGACTCTTTGCCGTCTTAACAAGCAAGCATCGGGCCACGCAAGCGTCGCGGCGCGGACGGGCCGTCCGATGCCGGTCATGCGCCGCGAATTGAAAGCCGGATGCAAGGAAACGATCAGTCGAGATCGTGCCGCCGGACAGTTCGGCCTTCGTAATACCGCGATTGCGCGTCTCGCGGCTACCCGTGCGAATCCCGATCTTCGCGCCTGGCGCGGTTCTGGCTTTGTCTCAGGTCAAGCACCTCAGTCGCCCCGGCGCACACGCGACCGAGTGACGGTTGTCCCCAATTCCGCCCGAGCCACGTCGACATGACGCCTACCCCGATTCGACTCACGCCGTCGCCCGCTATGCCGCCCTCGTCTGCCGCGCCTCGCGAGCCTGCATCACCTGCCGCCCCCGTTCACCGGCGCCTGCACCGCGACGCACAGTCGATCGCGTTCACCGTGGCCGGCGCTGCGGACGGCCACCCCGTCGTCGTGCTGCACGGCGGGCCCGGCAGCGGCAGTCAGGCCGGCATCCTGCGCCTGTTCGACCTGACGCGCACGCGCGTCGTGCTCGTCGACCAGCGCGGCGCGGGCGCGTCGTCGCCGCGCGGCGGCACGCGCCACAACAGCACCGCGCGGCTGATCGGCGATCTCGAGGCGGTACGCGAGCAGCTCGGCATCGCGCGCTGGGGCGTCGTCGGCGGATCGTGGGGCGCCGCGCTTGCGCTCGCGTATGCGGGCGCGCATCCCGCACGGGTGACCGGCGTCGTGTTGCGCGGCCTGTTCCTGACGTCGCCGCGCGAAGTCCGCCGCCTGTTCACGACGTCGCGCACGCGTGCACCCCGCGAATGGCAGCGCCTGTGTGCGGCGGCCGGCGGCGCACAGCCGGATCGTCTGCTGTCGTGCTGCGCGCGGCGGCTGCGCCCCGGCGCGGGCGCGGCCCCGCAGCGCGCGGTGGCGCTCGCGTGGCACGCGTACGAAGGCGCCGTCCTCGCGTCGTCGCACACGCGCCGCTCGCCCGCGCACGCGATCCGCTCGCGCAAGACCGTCGGCCGGCTGATCGACAAATACCGGATCCAGGCGCATTACCTGCAACGCGATTGCTGGCTCGGCGAACGCCGCGTGCTCGCACTCGCGCGGCGGGCGGCAGACGAAGGCGTGCCGCTGTTCGCCGCGCACGGGATGCACGACCCCGTTTGCCCGGTCGACAACGTTGTCCGTCTCGCTCGTGCCGTGCCCGTGGCCGAAATCGAACGCGTGCCCGCCGGACATCTGGCGAGCGACCCGGCATTGGCGCGCAGCGTCGCCCGCGCGGTGCACGCGATGTTCGCGGCGGCGCCGTTCACGTGACTGCGCATGTCGGGCACGGCCCGGCGCCAGCTCACGTCGTCAGGCGACAGCCGGCGCAGCCGTGCAACACTCAATCCCGCGCATCACGCAGGCCGACCCACGCGGCGCGCGGCGCGCCCGGTCCGACGAATTGTTGGTTGACCGGATTCGCGCCGTCGAACGTGTGATTCCGCCCGTTGAAGAAATTCCGGCCGAGCGCGCCGAAGCGCGCGTAGCGCTTGTCGAACAGGTTCGTCACGCAAGCGAAGACCTCGAAGCGCTTCGCGTCGCCCGACTTCCTTTCGCATCCTTATCATTTTCGTTGTCCCCGTCTTTGTGTTCCGCCGTGGCGTGCGCTGACCGAGCGGCGATATGTTGTCGCGAAGCGAGCTTGCGATAGCCGTGCCAGCACGGCGGTGCGACATACGCCAGCGTCGCTGCCTCGCGCATCGTCTGCGTGCTGCATGCGCGCATGCGGCGGCCGCACCGTCACGGGTGCCACGCCACCTGTCATGTTTGGCAACACTGCGCGCGCGGCGGTGTACCTGAATGCAACACCTTCGTTGACACCGCCGCGCGACACGTTCAACACAGCACAGCGCGCGATACGCCCGTGCGCCGCGCCGCGCAGGCTTCTCGCCGCGATGGCATGCGACTTGCGTGAACGGCATCGCACTCGGCCCGGAACCCCACCCGTGCCGGCGCGACGAACCGTTCGCGACGGTGCGACCACAATGACTCAGGAGACAACCATGAAGAAACTCTCGGCTTCAGCGAGCCGGCTGGCGACGATCGGCATCGCGGCGGCAGCGGCCGTCGCGCTGAACCCCGGCCTCGTCGAAGCGGCCGCGGACTACCCGGCCGTGACCTACCAGCGGCTGACCGACGCGCAACAGGATCCGGGCTGGCTGACCTACTACCGCACCTACAACGGCCGCTCGCATTCGCCGCTCAAGCAGATCGACACGTCGAATGCGAAGGCGCTCAAGCAGGTGTGGGCCTACAAGTTCCCCGCCGACCTGAAGCAGGGTTTCGAGGCGACGCCGATCGTCAACGGCAATTACCTGTTCGTGACGACGCCAAAGGACAACGTCTACGCATTCGATGCGAAGACGGGCAAGCAACTGTGGAAATACGAACCGAAGCTCGGCGCGGCATCGTTCAAGACCGCATGCTGCGACGTGGTCAACCGCGGCGTCGCGCTGTACGGCAAGAACGTCTATATCGCGATGCTGAACGGAGAAGTCGCGGCGCTCGACGCGCAGACCGGCAATCTCGTCTGGAAGAAGCAGATGTTCGAGCCGGGCCTCGGCTACGCGTTCTCGCTCGCGCCGCTCGCGCTCGACGGCGCGATCGTCGTCGGCACGTCCGGCGGCGAATACGGCATTCGCGGCTACATCGCCGCGCTGAATCCTGACGACGGCTCGGAGGTCTGGAAACGCTACACGATCCCCGGTTCCGGCGAGAAAGGCTCGGAGACCTGGCCCGACGGCATGCAGAGCCACGGCGGCGGCGCCGCGTGGCTGACCGGCACCTACGACGCGGCATCCCGCACGCTGTACTGGGGCGTCGGCAACCCCGGCCCGTGGCTCGCGGCGCTGCGCCCCGGCGACAACCTGTATTCCGACTCGCTGCTCGCGCTCGACGCGAAGAACGGCAACCTGAAGTGGCACTACCAGTACACGAGCAACGACACGTGGGACTACGACGGCGTGAACGCGGCCGTCCTCGCCGACATCCGGTACAAAGGCAAGGACTACGACGCGATCATCCACGCGGATCGCAACGGCTTCTTCCACGCGATCGACCGCACGACCGGCAAGCTGATCTATGCGACGCCGTTCGTCAAGGCGACCTCGGTCACCGGCTACACGGCCGACGGTAAGCCGATCCAGGACGAATCGAAGTTCCCGAAGGCCGGCACGACGATCGAAACGTGCCCGAGCTTCCTCGGCGGCAAGAACTGGTGGTCGATCTCGTACGACCAGGATCGCAACATCGCGGTCGTGCCTGCGCTGCACGCGTGCATGAGCCTGACCGGCAAGTCGGTCAGCTACCAGGAAGGCCTGCCGTATCTCGGCGAAGGCTTCGAGATCAAGCCCGAACCGGGCAGCGAAGGCTACGGCGAACTGACGGCAATCGACGTGAACACCGGCAAGAAGCTGTGGAGCCACTGGTCGAAGAAGCCGTGGAACGGCGGCGTCGCGACCACCGCGAGCGGCCTCGCGTTCAGCGGTTCGCTCGACGGCCACCTGTACGCGTTCGACACGGCAACCGGCAAGGTGCTGTGGGAAAGCCCGCAACTCGCGAGCGGCATCATTTCGCAGCCCTCGGTGTATGAGGTCGACGGCAAAGAGTACGTAGCCGTGCTCGCCGGCTACGGCGGCGCGAACCCGATCTGGGGCGGCCCGATGGCCGACATCGCGAAGGACGTTCCGCGCGGCGGCACGCTCTACGTGTTCGCACTGGACTGATCAGGCGCAAGCCGCGGTCGCGCCCGCATGCGCCCGATGCGGGCGCGACGCCCCAACCGCTTCAACCGGAAACACGATCATGAATACTCGCCTCACTCCCGTTACCGTCGCCAGTCTGCTCGCCGTGGGCATGGCGCTGACACCGGCAGCCGCGTCGGCCGGCGTGCGCATCTGCACGCTGCCCGGCAGCCCGACCACGGCGCTCGACCAATCCGTTGCGCGCGAAGTGTTCCGCACCGCGGGCATCGCCGCATCGTTCAACAAGCGCGGCGTCGACGACGACGGCGGCGACGACGGCATCTCCGCAAGCGAGCTGAAGAAATCGCTCGAACGCGACTGCGACGTGATCGCCGGCTTCCCGCGCTCGGAGATCGCCGATGGGTCGGGATCCAGAATGACGTTCTCGCAGGGCTATCTGCGCTCCGGCTACGTCAGCGTGTCGCTGCGCGACACGCGAGCAACGTCCGGCACCAAGGAAACGATCGCGGCCACGTATGGCAGCCCTTCGCAGTTGATCGCCGCGCAACAGAGCAACGCCCGTTTCGATCTGGAAAACACCAGCGAGCAAACGATCGGCGCGCTCGCCGCCGGCCGCGCGCAGCGCGCCATCGTCTGGTATCCGAGCGTCGTCGCGTACAAGCGCGCGCACCCGCAACAGCAGTTCCGGGTCGCGGCCACATCGTCGCCGTACTCGGACTGGCAACTGTCTTTCGCATTCGGGCCGGGCAAGGAAGATCTCCGGACGCGCATCGACGCGGCCTTGTCGCGAATGAGCGGCAACGGCCGTCTCGCGGCGCTCACGCGCGGCTGGGCACTTCCGGAAACGGTCGCTCAAGCGACGAGTACGCATGCGCCCGGCCGATTTCTCGACGGGTCGGTCGCATCCGTGCAGCCGGTAAAGAGCGGCTTCATCAAGGTTTCGACCAACGAAGGCGGCGACGTACCGCCGTTCGAGCAGGCGCAGGTGCAGCACGGCAAGAAGATCTATGCCGATGCCTGTGCGAAATGCCACGGCGACCAGCTCGAAGGCAATACCGCCCCCGCACTGAGCGGGGAATCCTTTGCCCCCGAAGGCAAGTCGCACATCACGGTCGGCGGCATCTACCAGTACATGTCGAGCAACATGCCGGCCGATCGCCCCGGCAAGATGACCGAACAGGAATACTCGGACCTGATGGCGTTCCTGCTCTACTCGAACGGCTACGACGCGTCGAAAGCAAAACTGACCGCCGATGCCGCCAACGCGTCGAAGGCGCCGCTCATTGCCGGGCCGCGCAAGTAACGCTCCCATCCCCTTCGTTTCGGTCCACTCGCCGCGCCGGGAAGCATTCCCGGCGCGCGGGGCAGATTTTATCTTTTCATTTCATTCAGGAAAACGACATGATCTCCCGCAATCGCAGAACTTTCATGATTCAGACGGCCGGCCTGTGTGCCGCGCTCGCGGCCGGAACCCGCGCATTTGCGGCCCCGCCGCCCGTCGACGAAAACGACGCCGCCGCAAAGACGCTCGGCTACCGCGCGAAAGCGACGACCGTCGACGCGGGCAAATTCCCGAAGTATCAGGCAGGCCAGACGTGCGCGAACTGCCGCTTCTACAAGGGCGCCGACGGCGATTCCTTCGGCACGTGCCCGATGTTCGCGGGCAAGACGGTCGCCGCCGAAGGCTGGTGCAACGTCTATGCAAAGCCTGCTTGATCCCGGGCACGCGCGCGGGCACGACAAGGACACCGGCTACTTCACGATCATGGGCCGGATCGACGACGTGCTGAACGTGTCGGGCCACCGGCTCGGCAGGATGGAGATCGAGTCGGCGCTGGTGTCGCACGAACTGGTTTCCGAGGCGGCCGTGGTCGGCCGGCCGGACGACACGACGGGCGAGGCGGTCGTTGCATTCGTGGTGCTGAAGCGTTCGCGTCCGGAGGACGAGGAGGCGGCGGCGCTCGCGAAGACGCTGCGCGACTGGGTCGGCAAGCAGATCGGGCCGATCGCGAAGCCGAAGGACATCCGCTTCGGCGACAACCTGCCGAAGACGCGCTCGGGCAAGATCATGCGGCGCCTGCTGCGCTCGCTCGCGAAGGGCGAGGCGATCACGCAGGACACGTCCACGCTCGAGAATCCGGCCATCCTCGATCAGTTGAGCCGTTCGATGTAACACCGCTCGTTCGCGCGGGCGCTTCGCTTCGTCGCGGCGCCGGAGCGCGGTCGCATGCGCGCGCTCCACGCCGGGCACGCGGCCGCATTCCGGCCCGCACGAGGCACCGCCGTGCGTTCCCCGACAGCACGGCATGCAGGCGGCATGCATCGCGTCCGTCGTCGCAGTATTGATTAGGTATACGTATTACAAAACTTGAAAAAAACGGAGACAGACGATGAAGAGCAGGACATGGACGATTTGCACGGCGCTGCTCGGCGCGGCGGCGAGCACGAACGGCTTCGCGCAGAGCAGCATCACGCTGTACGGCGACCTCGACGCGGCGTTGCTTTACACGAGCCGGTCGCTCGACTCGACGACCGGCGCCAACGCTGGCCGCCAGTTCGCGCTGACCGACACGGGCATGACACCGACCAACTTCGGGATGACGGGAACCGAGGATCTCGGCGGCGGGCTGCACGCGAAGTTCAAGCTGGAGAGCGGCTTCAACATCACGGACGGCGCGTTCGGCCATTCGAACGGCAACTTCTTCGGCCGCCAGGCGTGGGTCGGGCTCGACGGCGGCTTCGGCGAGACGAAGATCGGCCTGCATTTCTCGCCGTTCGTGCTCGCGGTGCTCGGCTCGGACCCCCGCAATATCTCGCACTTCGGCGCCGCGCTGATCCCGTACGTCGACAACGTACTCGTCACCGGCCTCTTCAACCCGAACGCGATTTCGTACACGAGCCCGACGATCGGCGGGCTGACGGGCAGCGCGATGTTCGGATTCGGCGGCAAAGCCGGGGACTTCCAGGCGGGACGCCAGTATTCCGGCAGCCTCACCTATACGAACGGCGGCTTCATGCTCAACGCAGCGCTCTACGACGGCAACGGCGGCACGTCGCCGACGCCGGTTTCGAGCACGGTCGCGTTCGTCGGCCGCACGATCGGCACCGCGTATACGTTCGGGCCCGTGACCGGCAAGGCATCGTTCACGAGCTACAAGGTCGCCGGTTCGTTCAGCAACAACGTGTATAGCGCCGGCCTCGACTATCGCGTCACGCCGGCCCTCGACCTGAACACCGGCGCGTGGTACACGATCGATCGCAACGATTCGCACAATCATTCGCTGCTCGCCGCGGTCGGCGCCGATTACAGCCTGTCGAAGCGCACGGGCCTTTACGCGCAAGTCGGCGTCGTCAACAACCACGGCGCGATGAATACGGGCCTCGGCATCACGGGCGGCGCATTGTTCGGATTGCCCGGCACGACGGTCGGCGCCAACGTCGGCATCCACCACGTATTCTGACGCGGCGCATCCGGACGGGCGATCGGCGCTCGCTCGTCCGGCCCCCGCGTCGGAAGCCAGCCGCCGCAAAAACGGGAACGCGCGGCGTTGGCTCGACAATCCGGATTTCCGAACCTGACGTTTACCCGACCTCAAGTCGGCGGCCACGCTGCCGTCAAGTCAGGAGCGCACACCCAGCATCCGTCAACGACCGGGAATGCGTGCCCTCAAGGAGACCCAGCAACGTGAACCTCTTCGGAATCGGCCGCGGCCGCCGTTCATCGCGCGCACTCGTCGGCGACATCGCCGAGCAAGCCGGCAAGCTCGGCATCGAGATCTGCGACGTCTCGGGTCATGTCGAGGAAGTCGCCGCGCGCGTCGCCAGGCAGGCGGAGGTCTGCCACACGCTGCGTGAATCGGCCGCCGTCACGCTGCGCGGCAACCACCGGATCGCCGAAGCCGCGCAGCAGGTGCGCGCCGTCAGCGCCAATGCGTCGAGCGCGGTCCAGAAGTCGCAACAGACGATCGAGGCATCGCTCGCCGACATCCACGGCCTCGTCGAGGGCGTCACGTCGATCGGCAGCCAGATGGGCGCGCTGCGCGACGCGCTCGATCACGTGCGGGCCGTGTCCGAGGAGATCTCCGTCATCGCCCGCCAGACCCACCTGCTCGCGCTGAACGCCGCGATCGAGGCCGCGCGCGCCGGCGAGTCGGGCCGCAGCTTCGCCGTCGTCGCGGCCGAGGTCAAGAACCTGTCCGCGAAGACCGGACAGGCGACGGCCCAGATCGAGACGACCCTCGCGCGCCTGGCCGAGCAGACCGAACACCTGATCGCGGAGGGAACCGACAACGCCGCGCGCGCCCATCGCGTCCGCGAAGGCACGCGCACGATCGGCGAGGTCGTGCACACGACGGGGCACGCGATCACCGAACTCGCCGGCGAGGCCGAACAGATCGCATCGCTGACGGACGAGATCGAGACGCAATGCCTCCGTCTAGAGGAGCAGGTTGGCGAAATGGCGTCCGGCGTCGAGGATTCCAGCGACAACTTCTCGCAGGCCAAGGACCGGCTCGGCAACCTGCTCTCCGTCTCGGAGACGCTCATCGAACTCACGGCCGCGACCGGCATCGAGTCGCCCGACACGCGCTTTATCGAAACCGCGCGGAACACGGCCGCCGCGATCGGCAAGCTGTTCGACGATGCGGTCGCGCGCGGCGATATCGCGCTCGACGCGCTGTTCGACACGAACTACGTGCCGATTCCCGGCACCGATCCGCAACAGTTCATGACGCGCTTCACGGACTTCACCGATCGCGTGCTGCCGGCCGTCCAGGAGCCGGTGCTCGAGATCGACGAACGCATCGTCTATTGCGCCAGCTTCGACAAACAGTGCTACCTGCCGACCCACAACCGGAAGTTCTCGCTGCCTCAGCGCGCAGACCCCGCATGGAACGCGGCGAACTGCCGGAACCGCCGCATCTACACGGACCGGACGGCGCGCACCTCCGTGTCGCATACCAAACCGTTCCTGCTGCAGACCTATCGGCGCGACATGGGCAACGGCAACTTTGCGCTGATGAAGGACGTTTCGGCACCCATCGTTGTCGGCGGACGGCAATGGGGTGTCCTGAGGATCGGCTACAGCGCGTGAATCGGCGCTGGCGGGCCGCCTCCCGCGCGGCGCCCGCACCGGCGCACGAAGTGCCGGCCCGGACAGATCGCACAAGCGACCGCCCGCTCGGGCGACCTGACCGGCTTCGCCGCGTTCGACTGCCGCATGGGCGAGATCGCCGCGATCGATTCCGTCGCCCCTACTGCTCAAGCCCGACCGCCAGCGGCCGCTGGTCGCTGCGGCCATGATCGTCCACCACCCGCACCGTATAACCGCCGGCCGTGCGCGGCTGCCAGAACAGCGCGTCGCCAGGCGCGCTGCGGCCGACATACGCATCGTTGACGAACCAATAAAGCGCATGCGCGCTCGCATCGGCTGTCGCATTGAACGCGATGCGCGTATCGTCGGCGCTCTTCACGCGCATCGCATAGGTACTGCCGCGCAGCGGCGACGTGATGCGCGGCGGGTCGCCGTCCACTTGCCCGGCGTCGCGGCAGTCCGCATTCTGCGGCGGCCGCCGGCGCGGAATGCCGGCCTGCACGAACACCTGCTGCAGGTCCGACGGCCAGAACTCGAAGATCTCCGTATGCGTGCGCTTGCCGCCGTACGGTGGGCAAGCGGCCCTCCCCGTCGCATCGTCGATCACGACGGGCCGGTGCACGGTGCTCACGCGAATCGGCGACGTGCCCGGAATGAACCACGTCCAGCCCTGCTGCGGGCACCATTCGTTCGGCAAGTCGCCGCTTGCAAGACAGATCCGCACGCGCTTCAGGTGCGGCGGCACCGCGCGCGGCGGCTCGACGAGCGTGCGCTCGGCGTTCAGCGCGTCGACGATCTGGAAGAACAGCGGCGCGGCCGCATCGACGCCGACGAAGGCCGTGTTGGTCGAATTGTCGAAGTTTCCGACCCATACAACCAGCACATACGGGCCGAACACGCCGGCCGTCCACGCATCGCGAAACGACCATGACGTGCCGGTCTTCCAGTAGACCGGCACGCTCGACGGCTGCGCGCCGCTCGTCTCGTCGGGGCGCAGGTGCTGGCGCAGCATGTCCATCGTCATGTAGCTCGCCTCCGCGCTCAGCAGGCGCCGGCCGGGCACGGCCGGTTCGTCCGCGCGCAGCCGCAGCGGCCGGAACTCGCCGCGATTCGCGAGCATCGCGTAGAGCGCCGCGAGATCCTGCATCGTCACTTCGCCGCCGCCGAGCACGAGCGCGAGCCCGTAGTGCTGCGCGCTCGCGAGCCGGCGCACGCCGGCTTCCTGCAGGAAGCCGTACAAATCGGGCGACTTGAGCTGCGACGCGACCCACACGGCCGGCACGTTGCGGCTGCGGTTCAGTGCATCGGTCGCGGTGATCGGCCCGAGGAAATGGCCGTCGAAATTCTCCGGCGCATACGGGCCGAACGCGGTCGGCACGTCGCGCAGCACGGTTTGCGGATGCAGCACGCCCTGGTCGAAACCGAGCGCATAGATGAACGGCTTGAGCGTCGAGCCCGGCGAGCGCCGCGCGAGCGTGCCGTTCACCTGCCCGTCGATCGTCCGATCGAAGAAGTTCGCGGAGCCGACCAGCGCCTTCACGCCCATGTCGCGCGTATCGACGAGCAGCGCGGCCGCGTTGCGTACGCCGCGCGTGTCGTTGCGAGCGACGTAGCGCGCGATCTGCCGTTCGAGCGTGCGCTGCAGATCGAGATCGAGTGTCGTCACGAGCTGTGCGCCGGCATCGCCCGATGTCGTGCGCCATGCGCTGCGCGCGGCAAGCGCCTGGTCGACCGCGTGCGGTGCGTCGAACGGCAGCGCCGACAGCGGCCGCATCGCGAGCGGCAACGCGAACAGCGGCTTGAGCGACGCATCGCGCGGGTGCTTCGTCAGCCAGCGCGCGTACAGCCGGTTGCGCGACGTGGCCAGCGCGCGGTTGATCTCGTCCTGCCCGCCGCGCACGCGCCGCGCCGGGTCCTGCGGAATCACCGCGAGCGCGAGCGCCTCGGGCAGCGTCAGCGCGTCGGGCATCCGGTCGAAATAGACGACGCTCGCGGTGCCCGCGCCTTCGACGTTGCGGCCATACGGCGCATCGTTCAGATAGGCTTCGAGGATCTGCCGCTTCGAATAGAAGAGTTCGAGCTGCACCGCGCGCGCGACCTGCTCGAGCTTGCCGGCCGGTGTGCGCGTGTTCAGGCGCCACAGCGAGCGCGCAAGCTGCATCGTCAGCGTCGAGCCGCCCTGCGGATTGCCGCCGCGCACGTACGTGATCCACGCGCCGCGTGCGAGCCCGTACGGGTTGAAGCCCGGATGCCACCGGAACCAGCGGTCCTCGTGCAGCATCACGGCTTCGACGAGCTGCGGCGACATCCGGTCGAGCGGCACCCACAGCCGGTAGCGGTCGTCCTTCGCGAGCGTCAGGCGCAGCAGCCGGCCGTGCGCGTCGGTCACCGCGACCGACGACGGCTTCCAGTCGCGCAGCGGCGGGTGCGGCCACAACCGGCACGCGGCCAGCGCGCCGAACACGAGCAGCGCGCCGGCGATCCAGTTCTGCCAGCGATGCAGCCAGCGGCCGGCGCCATGCAGCGCGCGCCGCAGCACGGATGCGTCAGCCACGCGCGGGCACTCCTGCCACCCGGCACGGCCAATGCAAGCGCGCCGTCATCGCACGCGCTCCACCGTCAGCGTCGTGCCGCCGGGCGCCTGCGCCTGCACGCGGCGGTCGTACATCGACTCGCCGTACGCGGGCGGCGCGACGAAGCGGCCCGCGTTGCTCGCCTTGATCCGGTAGACGAACTCGCGCACGTCGGTGGTCGCGGTGCCATAGATCACCACGCGATCCTCGCGCACGTCCGCGAACTGCGGCTGCCACGTCGAACCCGTCACGCCGATCGGCGAGCGCCACGGTGCATCGGCCGCCGGCGCCGACGCGCCGCCGTCGCCATTGCCGTCGCCGTCCTGCGCGTCGGGCGCCGGCGGCGGCGCGATCACCGGGTCGAAGCCGCCTGGCAGCAAATCGACGATCGCGATATTGCCGACGTTCGCCGAGCCCGTCGCGCGGATCTTCAGGTGCACGTCGATTTCCTGGCCGAGCGTGATCTTGTCGAGCGGCTTGCCATTCGTGTCGGTGTAGTCGCGCACGATCTCGAGCCCGTTCTTGATCGCCTTCGTCGACGTGCCGCGGTCGTAGCCCGACTGGCTCGCGACCCACCACGCGGGCAGCGCGCTGCCGTTCACGAAGTCGACGCGCGACGCACCGGCCGCCCACGTGCCCGAGCGCACGAGGTTCGCCTGGATCGACGACACGTCCTTCGGCGCGGCACCCGCACGCACCTCGTCGATCGCGAGCTGGTCGAGCTGGCCCGCGTTCGACGCCGCATACGCATCGAGCGCGAGGATCGTCATCGCCGACGACAGCGTGTTGTAGCGGTTGTCGACCAGCGGCGCGGCGATGTTGTCCATCGCACGCGGCGACAGCTTGCGCACGCGCTCGGGGAAGTGCTTCGCGAGCAGGTACAGCACGCTCGCGTCGCGCGTCAGCGGATCGATGTAGTAGCCCGCCACGTAACCGCCGTCGGACGCACGTTTGCGTTCGAGCAGCGCCTGCGGGCCCGCGATCAGCGCAGCGGCCTCCTTGTCCTGCTTCAGCAGTTGATACGATGCGGCGAGCCATGCGGCCGCGAGATCGTTCTTCCAGTCGTTCGGATACGCATCCTGCAGGCGCTTCTGCACGGCCGCGAGGCTGTTGGTCGTCACGTTGCCCTGGCGCGTCAGCAAGTACACCGCGTACGCGCGCTGCCGCAGCAGGTCGAGCGAGCCGAGCGAATCGTTCGCCGCGAGCCTCTGCAGATACTGGTTGCCCGCGTCGAGCATGTCCTTCGGCACGACCGTGCCGCGTTCGCGCGCGTCGAGCAGCACGTGCATCGCATAAGCGGACACGAACGGATCGGCATCCGGCGTCGCGCTCCACAGGCCGAAACCGCCCTGCGCGTTCTGCCGGCTGCGCAGCACGCCGATGAACTGCGCGATCGCGCTCGCGTTCGCGTTCGCCGCGTCGGCGCCGGCTTCGGGCGCATGCATCGCGCTCGTCAGCGCACGCACCGACAGCCACTTCGACGCGAACACGCGCGGTACGGCCGCGCTCACCATCTGCTCGCTGCAGTAGTGGTCGAAGTTGACGAGATACGACGACAGCCCTTCGGACAGCACGAGCGGCGCGGTCGAGATGCTCGCGTCGCGCGATGCATACGCGTCGTACATCGGCCTCAGGTTCGGCACGCTCGCCTTCTTGCCCGGATCGAGCCGCGCGATGTCGAGCTGCGTGCGGAACGCGGCTGCCGGCCGCACCGACACGTCGACGCGCTGCTGCGCGCCCTTCGCGCCGTAGCGCGCGCCGAACGACAGCATGCCCGAGCCGAGCGTGTCGGTCGCCTTCACGCGGAACAGCGCGACGCCCTCGTGCTGCGGCGCTAGCGCGACGTTCTGCGTCGCCGGCCCGATCACCTGCAACTGCGGGCCCGTCTTCAGCGTGACCGCGACCGGCACCGGCTGGCTGCCGACGCCCGTCAGGTTGTTCGCGACGCCGACGCTCACGTCGACCTCATCGCCCGGTGCGAGCGTCGTCGGCACGTTCGGCGACAGCACGAAATCGCCGCGCACCGTCGTCGCGCCTTCGAACGTGCCGACCAGGTCGGGCGACACCGAAACCGCCATCACGCGCAGCTTCCCGTTGAAGTAGTCGGGCACCGTGTAGCTCAGGCGCGTGTCGCCGTTCACGTCGACGATCCCCGACCAGTAGACGACCGGCTTGTCGCGCTTGCGCTTGAACGGGTTCAACTGGCGGCCGATCGCGTCGTCGGCGTCGCCGCCGGGCGCGGCCATCGCCATCAGCTTCTCGAAGTCCGGCAGGATCAGGTCGAGGATCTGCGACGTGCCGACTTCGAGCATCCGCTTGCGGAAGAAGAACTTCAGCGGATCGCCGAGCTTGTAGCGCGCGACCTGCAGGATGCCCTCGTCGACGGCGAACACGACGACCTTCGCGGGCTTCGCCGAATGCACGGTGAAGGTGGCGGTTTCGCCCGGCTTCACGAGCGCCGGCGCGTCGACGGTCAGCGCGTTGCGGCGCGTGTCGAGGTTCACCGAGAACGGCACGACGCCGTAGCTCAGCGGGCTCATGAAGATCTCGTCCGACGACGGATCGCGGATGTACTGCACGTTGATGTAGCCGTTGCCTTCGAAGCCGGCCGGCACCGTGATGTGCTGGATCGAGCTCGTCGTGTCCGCATGGAACCATGCGTGCGCATACACCTTGTCGCGCTCGATCGTAATCAGGCCGCTGCCCGCGTAAGGCGCGCGGATCGCGATCTCGACCTGCTCGCCCGGCTTGTAGTCGTGCTTCGCGAGGCTCACCTGCAGCTCGGCGTTGCGGTCGAGCGAACGCGTGACGTTCGCGTCGCCCGCAACCGAATACTCGATCCGGTTCACCGCGGTGCCGTCCGCGCGGCGGATCACGAGCGCATAGCTGCCCGGCTTGTCGGTGCGCAGCGCGAAGTCGAGCCCGGCTGCCGGAATCGTCAGCGGTTTCTCGTCGACCGGCACTTCCTTCAGCCGCGAATCGTATTTGTACGCGCCGGAATCCTGCTTGGTCAGCACCGACACGTAGCGTTCCTCGACGAGCTGCGCGCGCAGGTCCTTCACGTCGATCGCCTTCGCGCCCGGATCGATCGCGACGAGCCGCACCGTGCGCGGGCTGCCGCGCTTCACGTAGCCGAGATCGTCGACCGACTTGTAGCCGACGAGCCAGTCGTTGTTCGACACGAGCGTCTGCGCGTTCGCGGCGACGTTGCGCCCGCCTTCCGCTTCATACGCCTTCGCCTGGAAGTAGAGCTGATAGGTCGCATCCGCGTACTTGTCGAGATCGAGGTCGAACTCGGCATGACCCTTGTCGTCGGTCGTGCCGTCCTGCAGCGTCGTCGTATAGCCCTCCTTCGCGCGGCGCGCATCGAAGAAGCGGTAGCCCTGCCAACTGCGGAACGACGGCCATACCGGACGCAGCGTCAGCGCCGCCGCGACGCGGCGTTTCTCGGCCGGCGTGCCGAACAGGTTCTGCGCATCGACGATGCCCTTCAGCCCCTTCGGCTTCACCCACCCTTCGACGACCTGCTGCGACAGCTTCGCGTCGACCTTCATCCGGTCGGGCAGGAACTCCTTCACCTGCACCGTCGTGCTGCCGATCGGCTCGGCACCCGGCTGGCCGTCCTTGACGATGTACAGGTTGACCGTCCACGTGCCGGTCGGCGACGTTTCGGCCGTCGTATAGCCAATTTCCGTGAAGCCCGTCGCGTCGACGGTCACCGGCTTGCGCTCGACGGTGATCCCGCGCGGGTCGACGATCTCCGCCTGCAGCGGCACACCGGCCGGGCTGCGCGCCCAACTCGCCGCGCGCACGATCAGGCCGATATGGAACGGGTCGCCGGGCCGGTACAGGCCGCGATCCGAGAACAGGTATGCGGACAGCTGCCCCTGGCCCGTCGCGTTGCGTTCGCCGTCGACGTCGAAGCGCGAGAAATCGAGCTGGCGATCGCGGCCGGCCACCGGCAGGAACGACAGGTCGCCGTCCTTTTTCACGACATACAGTTGCGGACGCTTCTCGCGGTCGAGCCCCTTGAATGCGGGGAAATGCACGACGCCGTCGGCGCTGGCGGTCTGCGAGAACAGCGTCTGGCCGTTCACCGCGAGCACCGACACGGTTGCGCCCGCAACCGGACGGCCGTTGCGGATCGACTGGACGAACACGTCCTGGCTGCCGTCCAGCGCGCGCTTGACCAGCATCCCGAGATCGGTCACGACGATCAAGCGCGTGTCGCCGAGCGCGTTGTCGCTGTCGTCGCCGTTGCCGCTGCTGTCGCCCGAATCGGCGTTGTCGGACTGATCCTGGCTGCCGTCGCCCGACGAAGCATCGCCATCCTTCGCATCGTCGGCTTTCTTCTTTTCGGCCGCCGGGTCGTATTTCGACAGGTGCAGCAGGAACACGCCGCGCTTGCCGCCCTTCAGGTACTGGCCGAGATCGATGCCTTCGTAATGCGCCTTGCCGGGGTCGCCGGCCGGGAATGCGCGCTTCTGCACGAAGCGCTCGACGATGTGATCCTCGCTGAACGAATACGACAACTCGGGCCGCGCGTACGTGCCGTTGTTGAAACTCACGAGATGCTGGAGCTGGTCGGGCACCACACGGCCGATCTCGACCTTCATCCCCGGCAGGTTGCGCGATACGACCGACAGCCGCTTGCTGCCGCTCATCGACAGCAGCGAACCGTCGGCCATGAAGCGCAGCAGCTTCGGATAGTCGGGCACCGTGAACGCGGTCGTCACCGGCGCGCCGAGCAGGTAGCCGCCGGCCGATTTCAGGTCGCCTTCGAAACGCACGACGATGCGGTCTCCCGGCGTCGCGTGATACTTGAAGCTTTGCAGCGTCGCGAAGTCGTTCTCGGTCGGCACCGCTGCGAGCGGCAGCGGCTTCGACTGCTTCAGCACCGCGTCGCTGATGTCGGCCACGTTCCATTCGTACGGCGGATCGTCGTCCGACTGATCGACGCCCGGCTTGCGCTTCGGCAGCACCCACGCCTTCGCGCGCGCGGCGAGATCGGCGCTGCGCACGCCATCGGACGTTTCGGCGACGAGCACCTGCTCGGGCTCGTATCGCTCGTTGTCGACGAGCGTCGGCGCGACGTTGCCGATTGTCAGGCTGTAGAGCCCCGGCACGCCGACCGACGCGTGCAGCACCGCCGGCGTGCCGTCGCCGCCGCGCGCGCTCTTCACGCCCTTGTCGACGTCGAGCCGCACCGACAGCGGATCTTTCGGAATCTCGAGCGGTTGCGAATGGACCCACGCGCTCGTCTTCATCTTGTCGTAGTTGACCGTGTAGCGCAGCGGCGACACGGTCTTGCCGTCGCGGCCGACCAGCACGAGGCCGATACGCTTCTCGAACTCGGCCGGATCGACCGGATAGTTGAAGCGCAGTTGCAGCAGCGCCTGCTTCTCCGCCGGATTGTCGGGGTTCTGATAGAACTGGTTGTCGCCCGACTGCGCGGTGAACGCCGGCAGGTCGAACGCGAAATGGTCGTCGTGCATCGTCACCTGTGGCGCAAACACCTGGCGCACCGCGAAACGCACCTCGACGTGCGCGCCGACCGGCCAGTCGGCCACCGGCGTGAAGCGCAGCGTCTTGTCGTCGGCCCACTCCCACGCGCCCTTCAGCGCGGGCGTCATTTCGATGCCCTGCCCGGCCGGCTTGTCGACCAGCTCGATCGGCGCGGCCGATCGGGAGAACGCCACTTCGAGCGGATGCACGGTGATCTTCGGCTTGTCGCTGTCGTCGACCTCGTAGGTCGTGATCGCCGGCGCCTTCACGGTAAAGCCGACGGTCTCGGGCTCGGGCGGCTTCGGGCGATGCTTGAACCAGTACCCGCCGTAACCGAGCGCGGCCGCGAGCAGCACGATGCCGCCGGCATGCCACGGGCGGCGGCGCACGGCCGCGGCGGTGATGCCCGCCCACGCGGGCGCCGTCCACGATACGTCGCCGACCAGCGGCCGCAGCACGCGGCCGAGCAGGTGCCAGACG
This sequence comes from Burkholderia sp. LFS061, assembly GCF_047978125.1. Lineage (NCBI taxonomy): Bacteria > Pseudomonadati > Pseudomonadota > Betaproteobacteria > Burkholderiales > Burkholderiaceae > Burkholderia > Burkholderia sp. LFS061. Next base: position 185,288 of record NZ_JBFPFS010000001.1, read on the forward strand.
AAGCCCGCCGCGCGAATCGGCAGGAGCAGCAGGAAACGCAGCAATTCCATTTTGTTATTTCCTTGTCAAGGACGTGCTGCCGGCTGCGGCGACGTACCCCGAGATTTATTGGTCTGTGACGGCGCGGCCCTGGTTGCGCCGTGAATGCTTGGAATGTTTGGTTCGACCGGATGCTGGCCGACATTATGGGTCAGAGCCGAAACGATGGAAATATCGGTGTGTCGGCGCGCGGCGCACGCGAATGACCGGCCGATCGGCTAGCCATTCCGCCCGCCCCTCCGATCTCTGCACGCACTCGCGCCGCGTTCGCTAGAATGCGCGGCTCGACGTGGTTCGTATCGAATTGAAAGGAAATCGCTTGAAACTCCCGTTCGAATGGCAGATCGGGCTGCGCTATGCGCGCGGCGGCCGGCGCTCGGCCGGCGACGGCTTCGTGTCGTTCATTGCCGGCGCCGCGATGGCCGGCATCGCGCTCGGCGTCGCCGCGCTGATCGTCGTGCTGTCGGTGATGAACGGCTTTCGCACCGAGGTGCGCGACCGGATGCTGTCGGTGCTAGCGCATGTGGAAATCTTCTCGCCGTCCGGCGCGCTGCCCGACTGGCGGCTCACCGCGCACGAATCGCTGCGGAATCCGGCCGTGCGCGCCGTCGCGCCCTATGTCGACGCGCAGGCGCTGCTGACGAACGCGGGCAGCGTGACGGGCGTCGCGCTGCGCGGCATCGATCCGGTGCTCGAGCCGCGCGTGTCCGAAATCGCGCGCAAGCTGAAGACCGGGCGCCTGGACGCGCTCGTGCCAGGCGAGATGGGCATCGTGCTCGGCGCCGCGCTGGCCGACGCGCTGCACGTGAAGATCGGCGACCGCATCACGTTCTTCGCGCCCGGCAACAGCGCGCGCATCGGCGATACGCTGCCGCGGTTCCGGCAGTTCAACGTGGTCGGCACGTTCGAGTCGGGCCACTATCAATACGACAGCGCGCTTGCGTACATCCACATCAGCGATGCGCGGAAGCTGTCCAACGTGCCCGCGCCGACCGGCATCCGGTTGCGTCTCGACGATCTGCAACGCGCGCCGGACATCGCGCTGGCGCTGTCGCGCACGTTGTCGGGCGATCTTTATATCCGCGACTGGACGCGGCAGAACCGCACGTGGTTCGAAGCCGAGCGGCTGCAGAAACGCATGCTGTCGCTGATCCTGATGCTGATCGTCGCGGTCGCCGCGTTCAATCTCGTATCGTCGCTGGTGATGACCGTCACGCAGAAGCAGGGCGACATCGCGATCCTGCGCACGCTCGGCGCGCCGCCCGGGTCGATCACGAAGATCTTCGCGATCCAGGGGATGACGATCGGCCTCGCCGGCACGCTGGCGGGCGTCGCGCTCGGCTGCGCGATCGCGGTCAGCATCCCGTGGGTGCTGCCGGCGATCGAGCAGTTGCTCGGCATCCGCTTCCTGACACCGTCCGTGTATTTCCTCAGTTCGCTGCCGTCGAAGCTCGCGGCGATCGACGTGATCGAGATCGCCGCGGCCGCGTTCCTGATGTCGTGCGTCGCGACGCTGTACCCGAGCTGGCGTGCCGCGCGAGTGCGGCCGGCCGAAGCATTGCGCGACGAATAGGCGCGGCGTCCGGCGCGGGCGTTACGCGATGACGTGGAAATCGATGCTGTTGCCGTCGTCCGGCGTGACCGAAATCGTCATGGCCCTCTCCCTCCTTTCAGACTGTTTTTGATTGTTTGCGGATGGATGCCAGCGAAGTTGACACCGATTCCGCAAGGATTGGTGGCCGCGTGCCGTGCGCACACATCGAAACTTTGTTTGACACAAACTAAAAAAGTTTGACACGTAGATTTCACTGAGATAAGTTTGCGCAAGCTTCCGGAAAGAAATCCGGCCAGCCATGCCGACACGCGTCGCGCTTTCCTGCCGTTGCAGCACTGTCGTTCGCAACACCCCCGCCTCATCGCATCGTGCCGTTCCGTTTCATCTGAAACCTGAAGGAAGGTCGGGCATGCCCGCATTTGATTCGCACTCCTGTATTCGTATCACGCTGCCGATATCGCTTCGGCCGCGCGGCCCGAACCGGCCGCCGCGCTAACGCTTTCCGGTCGGGGGATGCAGCCGCCCCGACGCTCGCCGGGTGGCGCGCCGCGCAACGTGCGCCGACACCGGCCGTGGCACCCGGGCGTCTCGCCCGGCGCTTTCGAAGTCGCAGTTCAGCTTCATCCGATGCAGCACCCGGCCAGGCCGCAGGGGGCATATCGCGGGCCGGCCGGTTCCGGACAATCACGAACAAGAATGAGGTCGACAATGAACTTTCATCGAACCGGATTGCGGCGCGCATGGCTTCCCGCGCTCGTTGCGGCCACGACGCTCGCCGCGTGCGGCGGCGACGACGGCGGCAGCGTGGTGGGGGCATCTGCGCTCGCGCAAGGCCAACAGGAGGGGGCCGCCGCATCGGCGGCCGATACGCAGTCGCTGGCGTCGCGCATGTCGCCGTCCGGCGTCCCGTACGCCAATCCGGCCAGCGGCGGACGCTACCGGCCCGTGATCGCGAACGGCCAGGTGCAGCCGTCGCTGTCGGGCGGCACGATCGAGGAGAACGCGTGGGTCGACACGCCGGTCGACTCCGACGGCGACGGCACGCGCGACCGCATCCACGTGCGCATCGTGCGCCCGGCCGAAACCGCGAACGGCGCACGCACGCCCGTCATCGTGCTCGCGAGCCCGTACTACGCGGGGCTCGCCGACAGCCCGAACCACGACGTCGACGTCGAGCTCGACGGCACGCCGCATCCGGCAGCAAGCGCATCCGCGTCGGCATCGACGTCCGCGCGCATCATGGCCGCCGCACCGCAGACGCGAATGCTGCAGCAGCTCGAAGCGGCCGCCGCCGGGCGCTCGTGGATCGAAGGCTACTTCGTGCCGCGCGGCTTCACGATCGTCTATGCGGATTCGCTCGGCACCGCCGGCTCGGACGGCTGCCCGACGATCCTGACGCGCGACGAATCGGTCGCGATGGCGTCGGTGATCCGCTGGCTCGGCCGCGATGCAACCGCGAAGGACGCGAGCGGCAAGACGGTCGTCGCAAACTGGTCGACGGGCCACGTCGGCATGTACGGCGTGTCGTACGACGGCACGCTGCCGAAGATGGTCGCGAGCCTGCGCACGCGCGGGCTCGATGCGATCGTGCCGGTCGCAGGCCTGTCGAACATGTACGGCTATTACCGCTCGGGCGGGCTCGTGCGCGCGCCGGAAGGCTATCAGGGCGAGGACGTCGACGTGTACATCAAGGCGCTGCTGACGAACGCGCATCCGGAGCGCTGCACGCACCTGATCGACGAAGCGTTGCAGAAGGAAAACCGCACGACCGGCGACTATTCGCCGTTCTGGGCCGCGCGCGACATCCCGACCGCGTTCGCGGCCGCGCCGGCGCTCGTCGCGCAGGGGCTGACCGACGACAACGTGCGTGTCGACCAGTCGACGTCGTGGTATCTCGCGATGCGGCGCCAGGGCGTGCCGACGCAGCTGTGGCTGCACCGCCTGAAGCACACCGATCCGACGCGCGTGCCGGCAATGGCCGATGCGTGGACCGCGGAGGTGAACCGGTGGTTTACGCGCTACCTGATCGGTTATGACAACGGCGTCGAACACGATCCGCGCGCGGTGATCGAGCAGGCGGACGGCAAGCTGCTGAAGGAGGCCGACTGGGCCGCGCGCCATGCGACGCCGGTTTCGTATTTCGCGGGCGGCGACGGCGCGAGTACCGGTACGCTGCTGCGGATGCCGACCGGCGGCCCGCTCGCACGCTTCACCGACGATGCGCGCATTACGGCGCTCACGCTGGCGAATGCGCCGACCAGCGAAAACCGCAGCCGCTTCGAGACCGCGCCGTTCACGGCCGCCACGCGCCTGTCCGGCACCGCGACGGCCCGTGTCAAGCTGACCTTCACGGGGGTGGCCAACGTGACGGCGCTGCTGGTCGACCGCGCACCGGACGGCACGGCGACGATCGTCACGCGCGCATGGACCGACCCGCGCAACCGGCTGTCCGACTGGCTGTCGGAACCCGTGCTGCCGGGGATGCCGTACGACCTGAAGCTGACGTTCATGCCGCGCGACTACAAGCTCGAAGCCGGCCACCGGCTGGGGCTCGTCGTGCTGTCCAGCGACAACGAGGCGACGCTGCGGCCGACGCCCGGCACCGGCCTGACGCTCGATCCGGCCGGCACGTCGGTGACGGTGCCGCTGGTTTCGGCTTCGTCGTGAGCGGGCGCGCATGACGCAAAGCGGACGGCGGCCGACGTCTCCTCGACGTCGGTCGCCGTCCGCGCTGTTCTATCTCCGAAAAACCTGATTCAACCGTGACTCAAACGGGCGTCAGCACCGGCTGCCCCGCGAAATGCCGCGCGGCGTTGTCGAGAAACTGCTGCACCGAACGATCGAGCGCCTCGGGCGACCAACCGCCCATGTGCGGCGTCAGCACGACGCTGTCGAGATCCGTCAGCGCGCGCGGCGGCTCCGGTTCCCCTTCATACACGTCGAGCCCCGCACCCGCGATGCGCCCTTCGCGCAGCGCGTCCGCCAAAGCAGCGGTATCGACAACGCTGCCGCGCGATACGTTGACGAGAAAGCCGCCGGGGCCGAGCGCGTCGAGCACCGCGCGGTCGATCATGTGCCGCGTGCCCGCGCCGCCCGGCGTCGCGACGATCAGGAAATCGGCCCACTGCGCGAGCGCGTCGAGCCGGTCGAAATAGCGGTAAGGAACAGGCTTCGCCGACCGGTTGTGATAACCAATCTCGATGTCGAAGCCGGCCGCGCGGCGCGCGCACTTCTCGCCGATCTTGCCGAGCCCGACGATGCCGAGCTTCTTGCCCGACACGTTCGGCGGCATCGGCAGCCCCTCGCGCCATACGCCGGCGCGGGTTTTCGCATCGAGCCGCACGACACCGCGCACCGCCGCGAGCAGCAGCGCGAACGCGTGATCGGCGACGCAATCGTCGTTGGTACCGGCGCCCGTCACGACCGTGATGCCGCGCGCCTTCGCATGCGCGACGTCGATATGCTCGTAGCCGGCGCCAAGGGCGCTGACGAACGTGAGTTGCGGAAGACGATCGATGTCGGCAGCGGTGAGGCCCGTGCTGCCGTTGGTCAGCACCGCGCGAATCGTGCCGCCGTGTTCGGCGATCGCGCGTTCGCGTTCTTCGGCGGTCGGGGCGTAGCGCACGTCGAACGACGCGGCGATCTCGCGATGCGCGTCGCCGCGCAATGCGATGAGGACCAGCAGCTCGGGTTTCATGTCAGCAAGTGTCCGCAGGCGGGAACGGATTTCAGTGTAGCAAGCCCGCATGACGGATGCGGGTTATCCCCACACGGGCTGTGGGCACGCCGCCGCACGCGGTTTGCCAAAGCCGGCTCAGTCAAGTAACTTTCGGCGTACGCCCCCGTCCTGGAGATTGGCCCCGATGAAACTCGCCCTGCCCGCCCGGATCCTGGGCCTCGCGTTCGCCACCGCCCTCGTTGCGCCCGGCGCGCACGCCGACACGCCCGTCGTGGTGTCGTCGAAGATCGACACCGAAGGCAACCTGCTCGGCAACCTCATCGCGCAGGTGCTGAAGGCCCACGGCATTCCCGTCACCGAAAAGATCGCGCTCGGCACGACGCCGATCGTGCGCAAGGCGCTCACGAGCGGCGAGATCGACATCTACCCCGAATACACCGGCAATGCCGCGTTCTTCTTCAACAAGGCCGACGATCCGGTGTGGAAGAACGCGAGCCAGGGCTACGACACCGCGAAGAAGCTCGACTACGCGGCGAACCATCTCGTGTGGCTCGCACCTGCGCCCGCGAACAACACGTGGGGCGTCGCCGTGCTCGCGCCTGTCGCTCAGTCGCAGCATCTGAAGACCTTCTCCGATTTCGGCAAGTGGATCGCGGGCGGCGGCAAGCTGAAGCTCGCGGCGTCGGCCGAATTCGTGAACAGCGCGTCCGCACTGCCGTCGTTCGAGAAGGCGTACGGCTTCAAGCTGAAGCCCGAGCAGCTCGTCGTGCTGTCCGGCGGCGACACGGCCGCGACGATCAAGGCCGCCGCGAACCAGACCGACGGCGTGAACGCCGCAATGGTCTACGGCACCGACGGCGGCATCGCGTCGAGCGGCCTCGCGGTGCTCGACGACGACAAGCACGTGCAGCCGGTCTATGCACCGACGCCCGTGATCCGCGAAGCCGCGCTGAAAGCGCATCCGCAGATCGCCGACTACCTGAAGCCCGTGTTTGCAAGCCTCGACCTGAAGACGCTGCAGGCGCTGAACGCGCGCATCCAGATCAACGGCGAGCCGGCGGCCGGCGTCGCGAAAAGCTACCTGAAATCGAAGGGCTTCGTTAAATGACGGGTCGCGCGGCGGCGTCCGCGCGGCGCGTGATACCCGACAAGGTCGGCATCCTGATCGGTGTCCTGACGATCGTCGCCGTGCTCGGCATGCCGTTCGCGGTGCTGCGGCCGAACCGGATCGCGGCCGGCACGGGGCTGTCGGTGTTTGCCGCGCTGCCCGCCGTGCAGGGCGCTGCGCTCGCCGCGCTGTGGATCGCCGGCGCGCTGTGGGCGATGACGGCGAGCCGCCCCGCGTGGCGGCTCGCGGCCGGCTGCACGTGGCTCGCAACGCTCGCGTATGCGGTCGGCGCGGCCGCGACGCACGTCGTCGCGCCCGACGACATGCTCGCGCGCGTGTCGCCCGCTGCCGGTGCCTGGCTGCTGCTGTTCGCGTGGGCCGTGCTCGTCGCCGACGCGCTCGCGCGGCTCGCGTTCGGCCCGTGGCGGCGCCTCGTCGCGCTCGTCGTCGCGATTGCGGCGATCTCGGTGCCGCTCGCGAGCGGCTGGTGGGACGGCCTCTCCGTGATGCGCGAATACGCGGTGCGCAGCGACGATTTCTGGCGCGAAGCGACCCGGCACGTGTCGCTCGCGGGCGGCTCGGTCGCAGCCGCGCTCGTCGCCGGTGTGCCGCTTGGCATCGCGTGCGCGCGCATCGCGGCGGTGCGCACCGTCGCGATGCCCGTGCTCAATATCGTGCAGACGATCCCGAGCATCGCGATGTACGGGCTGATGATGGCGCCGCTCGGCCTGCTCGCCGCGCACGTGCCGCTCGCGGCCGCGCTCGGCATCCGCGGGATCGGCGTCGCGCCGGCCGTGCTCGCGCTGTTCCTGTATTCGCTGCTGCCGATTGCATCGAGCGTCGTGGTCGGGCTCGAGCAAGTGCCGCCGCACGTGACCGAAGCGGCGCGCGCGATGGGCATGACGCGCGCGCAGCGGCTGCTGCGCGTCGATCTCGTGCTCGCGCTGCCGGTGATCCTGAGCGGCGTGCGCATCGTGCTCGTGCAGAACATCGGCCTGACCGCGGTCGCCGCGCTGATCGGCGGCGGCGGGTTCGGCACGTTCATCTTCCAGGGGATCGGGCAATCGGCCGCCGATCTCGTGCTGCTCGGCGCGATCCCGACGATCGCGCTCGCACTGGCGGCCGCCGTCGTGTTCGAAGCCGCGACGTCGCTCGCGAAGGGGCGTGCAGGATGATCGAGATCGAACGTGTCGGCAAACGCTTCGGCGACGTCGCCGCCGTCGACGATGTATCGCTGACGATGAAACGCGGCACGATCACCGCGCTCGTCGGCGCATCGGGCAGCGGCAAGTCGACGCTGTTGCGCATGATCAACCGGCTGATCGCGCCCACCAGCGGCACGATCCGCATCGACGGCGTCGATACGGCCACCGTCGCGCCCGAGCAGCTTCGGCGCGGCATCGGCTATGCGATCCAGGGACACGGGCTGTTTCCGCACTGGAGCGTCGCGCGCAACATCGCGACCGTGCCGCGCCTGCTCGGCTGGCCGTCGGCGCGCATCGAAGCGCGCGTGAACGAGTTGCTCGACCTGTTCCATCTCGCGCCGGCCGAATTCGCGGACAAGCTGCCGCACGAATTGTCGGGCGGCCAGCAGCAGCGCGTCGGCGTCGCGCGCGCGCTCGCGGCCGAGCCCGGGATGCTGCTGATGGACGAACCGTTCGGCGCGCTCGATCCGATCATTCGCGGCAAGGCGCAGGACGACCTGTTCGCGCTGCAGCGCCGCCTCGGCGTCACGGTCGTGATCGTCACGCACGATATCGAGGAAGCGTTGAAGCTCGGCGACACGATCGCGGTGATGGACGGCGGACGGCTGCTGCAGGTCGCGCCGCCCGCCGAGATTCTCGGCAAGCCGGCAGCCGGCGTCGTCGAGCAGCTCGTCGCGGGCGTCGACCGGCCGCTGCGCCTGCTCGCGCTGACGCCGATCGACGCGGTGGCCGAACCCGGTCATGCCGACGGCGAACCGATCGCCGCGACACGCACGCTGCGCGATGCGGTGTCCGAGCTGCTGTGGCGCGGTGCGGACGCGCTGCCGGTAGACGACGGCGACGGCCGCGACGCGCGCCGCATCACGCTCGACGCGATCCGCGAGCACGCGAGGAAACCCGCATGACGACGCACGGCGTGCGGCCAACGCGTTCGGCGCTGCGCCGGCGGCTGCCCGCGTATGCGGCCCGAGCAGCCGCACTCGCGCTGCTGCTCGTGCTGCTGTTGCGCCCTGCATGGCTGCAGGGCCTCTTCGCACCGTTCGCGGACAACGGCGCGCCGGTCATCTACGATCGCGCGAGCCTGCTCGATCTCACGCTCGCGCATCTCGGCACGGTCGCGCTGTCGAGCGCGATCGGCACGATTGTCGCGGTCGCGGCCGGCATCTTCGTCACGCGGCCGGCCGGCGCGGATTTCCTGCCGGTCGCGCGCAGCGTCGTCGACATCGGCCAGACTTTCCCGCCGGTCGCGGTACTCGCGCTCGCGGTGCCGGCCGTCGGTTTCGGATTGAAACCCGTGCTGATCGCGCTCGTTCTGTACGGGCTCCTGCCGATATTCGAAAGCACGATCGCGGGGCTCGAAGACGTGCCGCGCGATGTCGTCGACGCCGCACGCGGGATGGGGATGAGCGGCTGGCAGCAACTGGTGTCGGTCGAGTTGCCGCTCGCGTTTCCGGTAATCGTCAACGGCGTCCGGCTCGCGGTCGTGATCAATCTCGGCACCGCGACGATCGGCTCGACGGTCGCCGCGCGCGGGCTCGGCGACGTGATCATCGCGGGCCTGCAGACGTCGAACACCGCGTTCGTGCTGCAAGGCGGCGTGATCGTCGGGCTGCTCGCGGTGCTCGTCAGCGATGCGATCGGCGCGATTGCGCGGATGGCGGCCGCGCGGCGCGCATAGGCGGTTCGCGTCGCTTCCCCGTGCACGGGGAAATGAGGATACGATCCCGGAACCGGCGGCGACGTTCATCCGGACTCCGATGCGTGTCCGCGCAACGATCGGCCCATCGATCGTCGCGAACCGATACAAGCCTACACGGCGCTTTCATTCGAGCCGGCGCTCGACCACCGGCGGCGATTGGCCGATATACTATGCGCCTCCCAATTCCCCGCACTCCACCATGCGACGGTTTTTCTGTCTGATCGTGCTTTCGCTCGGCATTGCGCAACAGGTGTCGGCGCAGCAAGCGCCCGCGCTTCCTGCGTCCTCGCCCGAAGCGGCCGCATCGGCACCGTCCGTCGCATCCGCGCCGCTCGCCAGCGCCAACGATCAGCCGAACGAAGCAAACCGCCGCATCACGTCCTACCTGACGAAAAAATTCGGCGTCGCGAAGGAACGGGCCGCAAAGCTCGCCGATATCGTGAGCGTTACTGCGACGAAATATTCGCTGCCGCCGGCACTCGTTTACGCCATCATTTCGATCGAATCGCGCTTCCAGGAAAAGGCGCGCGGCCAGCATGGCGCAACGGGGCTGATGCAGGTCGTGCCGGCCGCGCACCGCGGCCTGCTGCGCAACGTGAAGGATCTGACCGAGCCGAACGCGAACGTCGAGGTCGGGTCCGCGATCCTGTCGGGCTACGTGAGAGCGGCCGGCGGCAACGTGCAGGCCGGGCTGAAGAACTATGGCGGTTCGAACGCGTATGCGGCGAAGGTGATGCAGCGGGTCGATTCGTTCCGCTTCGTGCTCGACCCGCGCGACGACGCGGAAGCCGGGATGATGCCCGTCAACGCGCCAGCTGCTCCCGCTTCGGCCGTCCGCACCTCATCATCGCTCGCGCCGCGATGAGCGTCGCCCGGGCCCGGGTGACGGGCCGCGCACGCGCTGCCGCGCCGGCCCGTTCGGCGCGACATCACGCGCCCGTTTCCACCGTCTCCTCCAGATAGCGCAGCATTACGCCCTCGAGCGCCCGAAGCGCGGCAGCCGGGTCCACGATCGTCGCGTCGCGACTCAGCGCCACGGCCGCCTTCATCAGGTGTTGCACGATCGCCGCTCGCACCGCAAGCTCGCCGGCCGGCATGCCGGGCGCGAGCGCCTCCAGCACCGTCCCGATCGCGTCGCGCAAGCGCGTGCGCACATCAAGCGCGCCCGGCAACGCGAAATCGTACGCATCGACCAGCACGACGAACGCCGGATGCGCGACCCGGAACGTCACGAACGCCGTCGTCAGACGCGCCGCGAGCAGTACTAGATCGCCGGACGACGCCAGTGTGCGCAACCGATCAAGCTCGTCGCCAAGCGACGCCAGATAGTGCTCGAGCAGCCCCGCGGCCACCTGTTCCTTGGTCGGAAAGAACTGGTACAGCGAACCGATCGACGAATCGGCGCGCGCCGCAATCGCCGTCATCGTCGTCGCTTCGTACCCCTTTTCCGCGAATTCCACGCCCGCGGCGTCCAGCAGCGCGGCGACGCGCGCTCGGCCGCGCGCCCGGCTGGGTGCCTTCGCGGACGGCACGGCGTCGCCCGCCGAGCGGCTTGACTTTTGTGAGTCCATCCTCATATATTTGAATGTGAGACGACCCTCACAATACAGGTTCGTCCTGTCCCAATCAATCGAGAGCCATCATGCTGGACACACTGGATCCCCGTACCACCGCCCTTGTTCTCGTCGACCTGCAGCAAGGCATCCTCGGCTTCGCGAAAGCGCCGCGCACCGGCGACGCCGTGCTGGCCGCCGCCGCACCGCTTGCGAAGCGCTTTCGTGAAACCGGCGCGCCGGTCGTGCTGGTGCGCGTCGGCTGGAGCGCGGATTTCGGCGACGCGCTGAAGCAGCCCGTCGACCAGCCAGTAACGCCGCCCGCGGCAGGCCTGCCGCCGGACTGGTGGGCCTTTCCGGACGTGCTCGACGCCGCGCCATCCGACCTCCTGATCACCAAGCGGCAATGGGGCGCATTCCACGGCACCGAACTGGATCTCCAGTTGCGCCGGCGCGGTATCCGGACGATCGTGCTCGGTGGCATCTCGACGAATATCGGCGTCGAATCGACTGCCCGCGCGGCCTACGAGCACGGCTATTCGATCGTGTTCGTCGAGGATGCGATGAGTTGCGCGGCCGCCGACCAGCACGACGCGTCGCTGCGTTTCATCTTCCCGAGACTCGGCCTCGTGCGCTCCTCCGCCGACGTGCTCGCCGCTCTCGCGGGCTGAAGGCGGACGATGGCACGCCGCGGCATGGCCGGCCTGTACGCAGCACGGCGCGCGGCGAGATCGGCCGCCGCGTCCGTCGCCGGCGCGCTCGATCTCCGGGCGCTAACCCGCGCGTCGCTCGTGCTGCTTCCGCTCGTCTCGCTCGCGTTGGCGACCGGCCGCGCGGAATGGTTGATTGCGTCGATCGTCACGATCGCGCTGCTGGTCGGCGTCGAGCGCGTCGCGCTCGCTCCGCTGGGCGCCGCCGCGCATGGCCTGCTTGTCTGCGCGGGATTCGTCGTGCTGATGGCGGCACTGGCGTGGCCACCCGCATTCGTCGCGGCAACCGCCGCGCTCGGCGCCGCGTCGATTGCCATCACCGCGTGGGGCCGCCTGCTGCGCTCGCTCGGCAGCTATACGTTCATTCCCGTGCTGTATCTCGCCTGCGAAAGCGCGGAAGGCGTCGCGCACGGCGCGCTCGTACCGCGCGCGCTCGCGGTCCTGCCGTTCCTGCTGGCGGGCACGCTGCCGGTCATCGCGCTAGCGCTCGCCGATCTCGCACGCGGCTCCGGCGACAGCCACCGCGCGCGCTGCCTGGCCTGGGCCCGGCGCACCGATTACGGCGATCGCGCGTGGTCGGTCGAAGTGATGCTGACCGTCGCGATCGCGGTGGGCGGCGCGGCCGCGCTGGTCGAATGGCGGCACATCGAGCACGGGCAATGGATGATCTGGTCCGCGGCAAGCGTCGTAACGGGTAGCACGGCAAGCGCACGCGCCAAGTTTGCCGACCGCGTGCTGGGTGTACTGGCCGGCGTGCCGGTCGGCATCTTCATCGGGCTGCAGGTGCCGGACGATCCCGCCACGCGCGCCTGGGTCGTGTTTGCAACCCTGCTCACGCTCGTCGGCATCCGCCCCTACCGGCTCGCGTTCGCGACGCGCTGCGCGTGCGCGGCGACGGCACTGGTCGTCGCCGGGCACGCGTGGACCTATGCCGGCGAACGCCTCGTCAACGTCGCGCTGGGCAGCGCCATCGGGCTCGCGTGCGCGCTCGCCGCACCGGTGATTGCGCGCCGCCTGCCGGATCGTCGGCCCGCCGCTGCCCCTGCTGTCACGCCTGCGCGAAATGCTCGCGCAGAAACTCGATGAAAATCTGCGTCTTCGCGGGCAGCAAGCGCGTTTCCGTCATCGCATAGACCGGCACCGGCGCGCCCTCCCATCCGGGCAGCACGCGACACAACCTTCCGGCGGCCACGTCGTCGGCCACGACCTCCTCCGGCATCTGGATGATTCCCGCATCATGCACGGCCAGCTGCCGGTTCATGCCGACGCTGTTCACGACGAACCGCCCGCCCACCGGCACCTCGACCTCCCGCGCGCCGTCATGCAGCGTCCACGCATCAACGTGCAGCACGCTCAGGCACTGATGCCGCGTCAGGTCGTCCGGCTCGCGCGGCTCGCCCGAGCGCTCCAGATAGCGCGGCGACGCATACAGGTGATTGCGGAACGTGGCGAGCCGCCGCGCGACGAGCTGCGAATCCGCCGATTCGCCGATGCGGATCGCGACGTCGAACGGCTCGCTCACCAGATCGACGCGCCGTGACGTCAGCTCGAAATCGAACGTCAGCTTCGGATGACGGTTCGCGAATTCGACGATCAGCGGCGTCAGGTAGATCACCGCGAAATCGACCGGAAACGACGCGCGCAGCACACCCGATGGTTCGGCCAGCAGTTCGCCGAGCTGTTCGTGCGCGAGCCGCGCCTCATCGACGATGCGCTTGCAGCGCTCGAAATACAGTTGCCCGGCCTCCGTCAGCTCGATCCGGCGCGTCGTGCGATGCAGCAGCCGCAAGCCAATCGCCTTTTCCAGCGCGCCGATCCGCCGCGACAGCGTCGAATTCGGCATCCCCAGCGCGTCGGCCGCGCTGCGAAAGCCCTTCGCCTTCACGACCTCCACGAACAGCGCCATGTCGTTCAGCAGCTCCACGCCCACTGCTCCATCAATGGATCAATGTTATCCAAACTACCATATTTATCTCGAAAAAGAAGCAATGGATGATGTGTCCATGGCGGCAAGGCTAGCGCAACGGTGCGCGGCCGGCGCCCGATACGGCATCGCCCCGGTGCCGTTACCCGACCCTCAAGGAGCACGCATCATGGACGCACTGTTCACCCCGGCCCGTGTCGGCCGCTACACGCTGCAGAACCGCCTGGTCATGGCACCGATGACGCGCAGCCGCGCCGCGTTCGACGGCACGCCCGGCGAGTGGGCCGCCGAGTACTACGCACAACGCGCGGGCCTCGGCCTGATCGTCAGCGAAGGTACGCAGCCGTCGGACGACGGCCAGGGCTACCTGACGACGCCCGGCATCTACACCGATGCGCATGTCGCCGGCTGGAAGGCGATCAGCGACCGCGTGCACGCGCGCGGCGGCCGCCTGTTCATCCAGTTGATGCACGTGGGGCGCATGTCGCATCCCGACAACACGCCGCATCATCGCCAGGGCGTCGCGCCGTCCGCGATCGCACCGGGCGTGCCGATGTTCACGATGAAGGGGATGCAGGAGATTCCCGCGCCGCGTGCGCTGACGACGGACGAAGTGTGCGAGACGGTGAACGACTTCCGCTTCGCCGCGCGTCGCGCGATCGAGGCCGGCGCCGACGGCGTCGAGATCCATGGCGCGAACGGGTATCTGGTCCAGCAGTTCTTCGCGCCGAACGCCAACACGCGCAGCGACGCCTACGGCGGTTCGATCGAGAATCGCACGCGCTTCGCGATCGAGGTCGCCGAGGCGATCGCCGACGAAATCGGCGCGGACCGCACGGCAATCCGCCTGTCGCCCGGCACTACGTTATGGGGAATCGACGAAGGCGCGGAAGGGCCGGACCTGTATCGCCACCTGGCGACGCAGCTCGACCGGCTCGGCCTTGCGTACCTGCATGTGATGCACCAGGGCGACGAGCCGCTGCTCGCGGACCTGCGTGAGCGCTGGAACGGCACGCTGATCGTGAACCGGCCGGGCCGCACACGCGACGCGATCGGCACGGATGTCGCGGCGGGCCTCGCCGATCTCGAAGCGTACGGCCAGATGGTGCTCGCGAATCCGGATTTCGTGACACGGCTGAAGATGGGCGCGCCGATGAACGATGCGCAGCGCGACACGTTCTTCGGCGGCGATGCGCGCGGGTATGTGGATTATCCGGCGTTGAGCGGCGCGGCGGCGGCGTAAAGGTCGCGCGCGAATGTCGGAGCAGATCGGCGCGAACCTTCCATGCCGGGTCGTCCGAAAAACCGTAATCATCGTGACGGGCATCGTCGGTCAAATTTGTCCGACCGGCGAGCCATTGGCCGAAATGCAGGCAATGTGCCATCAGGCCCTCTCCGGCGAAGCCGGCGGCACAGCCTGGACTGCCATGTGTTCATGCAATGCCTTGCGGGCCACGGGCACTTCGCGTTTCGGCACGACGAGCAGATTGAGACCGAAACCGTCCAGTACCTTGAACAATTTTTCGAGGCTCACTGCCCGGCCATTTTCCAGCCGCGACAGCACGTCCTTGGAGACCCCGAGCAAATCGGCCGCGTCGTCGATCCGCATCCGGTGCTGCGCTCGCCGGTTGCGAATGAGCGCCCCCATCGCTGCCAGATCCTGAGCCAGTGGGTCGGGAGTCGCGATTGGCTTCGGTAAGGTTCGGGCCATAATTCCGGGTTTTCAGGAACAAAGAAAGTTGCCTGCTCAGCGGAGCTATTGTTCGCATATTTCAGGAATTATTCAAGACGACAAACTATGCCGTCCGTCTCCCTGGATCCTTCACTCAAATCTGCCCCGCCGCCCCCGTCCACCGCAAATAATCCCCGCGCGTCCAGTCGAGCGACACGCCGACGCGTTTCGTACCCGGCCGGATCTTCGGCTTGTACACCGACAGCGTCAGCGACTCCAGCGCGGGCCATTCGCGGAACGACAGCACAGCGATATCGGCGACGAGCGTCTCCAGCAGCCGCGTATGCGGCTTGTGCGACAGAAACGACGCGACGCGCGCGCAATAGCCGTCGTAATCGATCCACTCGCCCTGCTCGCTCGGCTCGCAGCGATACCCGAGCCGCGCATCGATCACGATCGGCTGCGGCGCTTCATGCTCGTGAGCATGAATGCCGATCCGCGCGGGCACCTTCAGTTCGTCGACGAACACGCTCCAGCCGCGCCCGCGCAGGCGCGGCGCGTCGATCGCCACGAACGGTTCGTCGAACGGCTTCATGACGCGAGCGGCGCGGCCGCGTCGAGCATGATGCGCACGAAGTAGTCGGCGAAGCTGCGGCGCAGCACGATCTCGAACGTATCGTCGCCGGTCGGGATCAGCACGATCGACGCTTTGAAGTAATGCGACTGCGCGCACTGGCCCGGCTTGAACGCACGCGGATGGAGATCGAGCGGGCAGCCGCGCGCGAGCACGTCGCGCACGCGTTCGCCGCTGATCTCGACCACCGTGTAGCCGCTGCCGACATCGACGGCCGCCGAATACGTGCCCTGCACGGCCTCCGCGAGCTTCGCCTCGAGCACGCCGGCCTGCACCGGCCCGTTCGAGCGCACGAGCCACTCGTCGGGGCCGAGCCACAGCACGTCGTACTCGGCGCCGCGCACGATCGTGTTCGGCTGCGCGGGTGGCCGGCAGCCGACCACGCGCTCGAACGCGCTCACGAACGCCGGATCGCTCAACTCGCCGCGCACGTTGACGAGGTCGAGGAAGGGCCGCTCGCGCAGCGTGAACTTCTTCGATGCGCGCGCCTGGTGCGTCTTCAGCACGTCGGCCGCGCCGACGAACGGCGATTCAAGCGTCACGCCGCCCGCGCCCGCCACCTGCGTCTGGTTTCTCGTTTCATTCCACATGCTGGCGCACCCCTTCGGTATCGTAGAAAACCGGGCTCGAGATCTTCGCGGTGATGCGCTTGCCGTTGGCCAGCGGAATCACGACGCTCTCGCCCATCTTGTTCAGGCCGCCCTTCACCACCGCAAGCGCGATCGAGCGCTTCAGGATCGGGCTGTAGTAGCTCGACGTCACGTGTCCGATCATCGGCGTCGGATCGACCGCCGACACCTGCGTGTCCTTCTCGATGATCTGCGCGCCTTCCGGCAGCACGAACTGCTCGTCCTCGGTCAGCAGGCCGACGAACTGCTTGCGGCCTTCCTTCCTGGTATCCGAGCGCGCGAGCGAACGCTTGCCGAGGAAGTCCTTCGACTTCGCGACGACCCCGCCCATCCCGAGGTCGTACGGCGTGACCGAGCCGTCGGTATCCTGGCCGACGATGATGTAGCCCTTCTCCGCGCGCAGCACGTGCATCGTCTCGGTGCCGTACGGCGTGATGTCGAATTCGGCACCGGCCGCCATCAGCGCTTCCCATACCGCACGGCCCGCGTTCGCCGGCACGTTCACTTCATAGGCCAGTTCGCCCGAGAAGCTGATCCGCATCACGCGCGCCTTCGCGCCCGCGACGGTGCCGTTGCGGTAGCTCATGAACGGGAACGCTTCGTTGCCGAAGTCGATGTCCTGGCACACCTTCTGCACGACCTTGCGGCTCTTCGGGCCGACCACCGCGAACGTCGCCCAGTGATCGGTGACGGACGAGAGCCGCACCTTCATGTCGGGCCATTCGGTCTGCAGCCAGCGTTCGAGCCACGTGAGCACGCGCGCCGCGCCGCCCGTCGTGGTCGTCATCATGAAATGCTGGTCGGCGAGGCGCACCGTCACGCCGTCGTCGAACACCATCCCGTTCTCGTCGAGCATCAGCCCGTAGCGGCACTTGCCGACTTCGAGCTTGTTCCACGGGTTCGTATACATCCAGTTCAGCAGCTTCACCGCATCGGGGCCCTGGATGTCGATCTTGCCGAGCGTCGACGCGTCGAGGATGCCGACGCTGTTGCGCACCGCGAGGCATTCGCGCTTCACCGCCGCATGCAGATCTTCGCCGTTCTTCGGGAAATACCACGGCCGCTTCCAGTTGCCGACGTCCTCGAACAGCGCGCCGTGTTCGACGTGCCATTCATGAACGCAGGTCTTGCGGATCGGGTCGAGGAAATCGCCGGTCTCGCGGCCCGCGAACGTGCCGAAAGACACGGGCGTGTAGTTCGGGCGGAACGTCGTCGTGCCCGTTTCCGGAATCGACTTGCCGAGCGCCTGCGCGAGGATCGCCATCCCGTTGATGTTGCCGAGCTTGCCCTGGTCGGTGCCGAAGCCCATCGCCGTGTAGCGCTTCACATGCTCGACCGATTCGAAGCCTTCGCGCGCGGCGAGCAGGATGTCGGCGGCCGACACGTCGTTCTGGAAGTCGACGAACTGCTTCGGCCCGCGCGCCGCGGCCTCGCGGCTGCCGACGAGCCACAGCGGCTGCAGTGCGCCTTCGACGGTTTCGGCAACCTGCGGTGCGGCAGGGCGCTGCGCGGCCGTGAAGCCCGCCGCCTTCGCCGCTTCCGCGCCCACATCGACCGCGAGCCGCAGCGCGCGCGCCAGGCCGAATTCGCCCGCCGCCGCACCGATGCTGGCCTCTGCCTGCACCGGCTTGCCCGGCAGGAAGCACGCCTTCTCGTCGTTCCAGCAGGCCTTGCCGCCCGATTGCGCGAACAGGTGCAGCACGGGGCTGAAACCGCCCGACATCGCGACGAGGTCGCACGGCAGCGTCTGCAACTTGCCGCCCACCTGGCCGTTCGTGCTGGACGCGACGTCGACCGACGATACGCGCCACTTGCCCGATGCCGCGGTCACGACCGCGCCGCTCATCACCGTCACGCCCTGCCGCTTCGCAGCGGCCGGCAGCGCGCCGTTCGACGACGCACGCGAATCGACGACCGTCACCTTCGCGCCGCACGCCTTCAGGTCGAGCGCGGTCTGGTACGCGCGGTCGTTGTTCGTGAACACGACCACGTTGCGGCCCGGCAGCACGCCGAAGCGATGCACGTAGGTGGACACGGCCGACGCGAGCATCACGCCCGGCAGGTCGTTGTTGCCGAACACGATCGGACGCTCGTGCGCGCCGGTCGCGAGGATCACGCGCTTCGCGCGGACCTTCCACAGCAGCTCGCGCGTGCCCTTGCGCATCGACACCGGCAGGTGATCGGTCAGGCGCTGCGTGACCGTCACGAGGTTATGGTCCTGATAGCCGAACGCGGTGCTGCGCGACAGGATCGTCACGTCGGGCAGCTTGCGCAGCTCGGCCTCGATCTTCTCGACCCACTGCAGCGCGGGCTTCGCGTCGATCTCGGCGCGGCACGACAGCAGGCTTCCGCCGAGCTCGCGCTGGTCGTCGACGAGGATCACGCGCGCGCCGGCCACGGCCGCCGCATGCGCGGCCGCGAGACCCGACGGGCCGCCGCCGACGACGAGCACGTCGCAGTGCGCGTAGCATTTGTCGTAGCGATCGGCGTCGAGCGCCTCGGGCGCCTTGCCGAGGCCGGCCGCCTCGCGAATCTTCTCTTCGTACTTCGGCCACATCTTGCGCGGCCACATGAAGGTCTTGTAGTAGAAGCCGGCCGGCAGGAAGCGCGAGAACTTCTGGTTGATCGCGTACTTGTCGTTCTCGAGCGTCGGCTCGGCGTTCACGCTCGTCGCGACGAGCCCCTGGTACAGCTCGATTTCGGTCGCGCGCGCGTTCGGCACCGTGTACGGGCCCGATTCGAGTTGCACGACGGCATTCGGTTCCGCGACGTCTGCCGTCACGATCCCGCGCGGACGGTGGTACTTGAAGCTGCGGGCGACGAAGTGCACGCCGTTCGCGAGCAGCGCGGACGCGAGCGTGTCGCCCTGGAAGCCCTGGTACGTGCGGCCGTTGAACGTAAACGTCAACGGAATCGCGCGATTGATGCGGCCACCGGTGCCGAGACGGTCTTTCTGGCTCATTTGCTCGTGCCCTCTTCGTGTGCGTTGCCGGCGGCCGCGCCACCGAACGTTTCGTAACCCTTGATATCGTAGGTCACCGTGTCGCGCGTGGCCTTGAACCAGCGGCGGCAGCCCTGCGTGTGCAGCCATTGCTCCTTGTGCAGCCCACGCTTGTTCTCGCGCATGAACACGTACTCGCCCCATTCGCGGTCGGTCATGTTCTCGTTGTTGACGGGGCGCACGATGTCGGCTTCGCCGCCGCACGAGAATTCGGATTCGGCGCGCGGCCCGCACCACGGACATTCGATCAGCAACATGTTTCTTTCTCCAATGGTGGGTTTAGTGCGCAACGGCTGCAGCGCCGTGCTCGTCGATCAGGTGGCCCGTGTAGAAGCGGTCGAGTGCGAACGGCGCGTTCAGCGGATGCGGTTCGTCGCGCGCGATCGTGTGCGCGAACACCCAGCCCGAGCCGGGCGTCGCCTTGAAGCCGCCGGTGCCCCAGCCGCAGTTGAAATAAAGGCCCTTCACGTCGGTCTTGGTGATGATCGGGCATGCGTCCGGCGACACGTCGACGATGCCGCCCCACTGGCGGTTCATCCGCACGCGCGAGAACACCGGGAACATCTCGACGATCGCCTGCAGCGTGCTTTCGATGATGTGGAAGCTGCCGCGCTGGCCGAAGCCCGTGTACTGGTCGATGCCCGCGCCGATCACGAGGTCGCCCTTGTCGGACTGGCTGATATACGCGTGCACCGCGTTCGACATGATCACCGAGTTGACGACCGGCTTGATCGGCTCGGATACCAGCGCCTGCAGCGGGTGGCTTTCGATCGGCAGGCGCACGCCGGCCATGTCGGCGAGCGTCGTCGTGTTGCCGGCTGCCACCACCGCAACCTTCTTCGCCTTGATGAAGCCCTTCACCGTATCGACGCCGACCACCGCGCCGCCTTCGCGGCGAATGCCCGTCACCTGGCAGTTCTGGATGATGTCGACGCCGGCGCGGTCCGCGCCGCGCGCGAAGCCCCAGGCCACCGCGTCGTGGCGTGCAACGCCCGCACGGCGCTGGATCGATGCGCCGAGCACCGGGTAACGGCTGTTCAGGTTGATCGTCGGCTCGATTTCCTTGATCTGCGCGGGCGTCAGGAACTCGGCATCGACGCCGTTCAGCCGGTTCGCGTTGACGCGGCGCTCGGTGTCGCGCACGTCCTGCAGCGTGTGCGCGAGGTTCATCACGCCGCGCTGGCTGAACATCACGTTGTAGTTCAGGTCCTGCGACAACCCCTCCCACAGCTTCATCGCCTTCTCGTACAGAGCGGCCGATTCGTCCCACAGATAGTTCGAGCGCACGATCGTCGTGTTGCGCGCGGTGTTGCCGCCGCCGATCCAGCCCTTCTCGAGGATCGCGACGTTCGTGATCCCGTGTTCCTTCGCGAGGTAGTACGCGGTCGCGAGGCCGTGGCCGCCGCCGCCGACGATCACGACGTCGTATTCCTTCTTCGGTTCCGGGCTCTTCCACTGCTTTTCCCAGTTCTCGTGATACGAGAGGCCGTTGCGGAACAGGCTGAATATCGAGTAGCGGCTCATGATGATTGACCCTTCGTTAGCATTCGATGACGTTCACGGCGAGACCGCCGCGCGACGTTTCCTTGTATTTCGTCTTCATGTCGGCACCCGTCTCGCGCATCGTCTTGATCACGGAGTCGAGCGACACGTAGTGCTGGCCGTTGCCCTTGAGCGCCATGCGCGACGCGTTCAGCGCCTTGATCGCGCCCATCGCGTTGCGCTCGATGCACGGGATCTGCACGAGCCCGCCGACCGGATCGCAGGTCATGCCGAGGTTGTGCTCCATGCCGATCTCGGCGGCGTTCTCGACCTGGTCGGGCGTGCCGCCCATCACGGCGGCGAGCGCGGCCGCGGCCATCGAGCACGCGACGCCCACTTCGCCCTGGCAACCGACTTCCGCGCCGGAGATCGACGCGGTTTCCTTGTAGATGATCCCGATCGCCGCGGCCGTCAGCAGGAATTCGACGATGCCGGCTTCGTTCGACCCCGGCACGAACTTCACGTAGTAGTGCAGCACCGCGGGAATCACGCCGGCCGCACCGTTGGTCGGCGCGGTGACGACGCGCCCGCCCGCCGCGTTTTCCTCGTTGACGGCCATCGCGTACAGGTTGACCCAGTCGAGCATCGACAGCGGGTCGCGCAGCGACTCTTCCGAACGCGCGCGCAGGTTGCCGTTCATCTCGGCCGCGCGGCGCTTCACGCGCATCGGGCCCGGCAGCTCGCCTTCGACCTTGCAGCCGCGCTCGACGCATGCGGCCATCGTGCGCCAGATCGCGAGCAGCCCGGCGCGCACTTCGTCGGCGGGGCGCAGCGCGCTTTCGTTGCGCAGCATCAGCTCGGCGATCGACAGCCCGTGTTCGCGGCACTGGCGCATCAGGTCGTCGCCGGTGCGGAACGGATAGGGCACCTCGACCGCCGCGCGCACGCCGTTCACGCGATCGCCGTCGCGGTTCACGACGAAACCGCCGCCGACCGAGTAATACTCTTTCTCGACCAGCAACTGGCCGTGTTCGTCGAATGCCTGGAAGCGCATCCCGTTCGGGTGCACGATGCTCGTGCCGCTCATCAGCTTGCGAAAGAAGCCGATGTGCTCCTTTTCCTCGAAGCGGACCGTCTGCTTGCCGAGCAGCGACAGCGACTTCTCCGCGCGGATCGCGGCGAGCCGCGGCTCGATCAGGTCGGGATCGATCGTGTCGGGCAGGTGGCCCTCGAGGCCGAGCAGCACGGCCTTGTCGGTGCCGTGGCCCTTGCCGGTCGCGCCCAGCGAGCCGTACAGCTCGACCCGCACGCGGCGCACGAAGCCGAGCAGGTTCGCGTCCTCCACGTGCGACGCGAAGCGGCACGCGGCGATCATCGGGCCGACC
The DNA here is from genome assembly GCF_047978125.1 of Burkholderia sp. LFS061. Taxonomy (NCBI): domain Bacteria; kingdom Pseudomonadati; phylum Pseudomonadota; class Betaproteobacteria; order Burkholderiales; family Burkholderiaceae; genus Burkholderia; species Burkholderia sp. LFS061. The sequence goes on from NZ_JBFPFS010000001.1 coordinate 207,563, forward strand.
GTATGCGAACTGGACGGGCCGATGCCGATCTTGAACAGGTCGAACGCGCTGACGTTCATCTGGCTTCCTCTGGATGACATGCGTGGAATGACGTTGGGCACCAGTACATCAAAGCGTAAAATTGGCCGATAGAACAAAAACGGCATCGGCGTGGGATACCGCCGCCAAGCGCCGCGCCGGCCGGTGCAAAAGTACGGTTTGGCGATGGTTCGCGACGGAAAACCACAAGTCCGGCCGAAGCCGATCGGCGACGCTGGCTACATCCGCGCCGCCCCGGCAGCCGTATCCGCACAACCTGAGTGAAATGAGTGAGACCGCCTGCCCGGCGTGACGAGATTGGCCGCGATGACACCCGACGTACCCGCTTCCCCCCTTGCAGAACCCGCACCGCGGCGCATCCGCTTCGGCATCGTGCTGCTGCCGAACTTCACGCTGACGGCCTTCTCGGGCTTCGTCGACATGCTGCGGCTGTCGGCCGACGACGGCGACTACAGCAAGCCCGTGCGCTGCGCGTGGAGCGTGATCGGCGAGACCCTCGCGCCGGTGCGCGCGAGCTGCGGGATCCAGATCACGCCGTGGGAGACGTTCGACGCGTCCGAACCGTTCGACTATGTGGTCGTGGTCGGCGGGCTGCTGCATTCGGGGCCGCAGGCGGGCCCCGAAACGCTCGACTTCGTCCGCCGCGCGGCGGCCGGCGGTGCGACGGTCGTCGGGATCTGCACCGGCGTGTTCACGCTGATGCGCGCCGGCGTGCTCGACGGCTACCGCACCTGCGTGAGCTGGTTCCACTACTGGGATTTCATCGAACGCTTCCCGTCCGCCGATCCCGACCTGCTGATCGCCGACCGGCTGTTCGTGATCGACCGGCGCCGGATCACCTGTTCGGGCGGCCGCGCGTCGATCGACGTCGCCGCCGCGATCCTGCTGCGCCATTTCGACCACGCGACCGTGCAGAAGGCGCTGCGCATCCTGCTCGTCGGCGAGATGCAGAAGGGCAACGCGCCGCAGCCGCACCCGCCGGGGCTCGAACCCGCGACGCATCCGAAGGTCAAGCGCGCGATTCTCCTGATGGAACAGCATGTCGGACGCACGCTGCCGCTCGATGAACTGGCGTGCAAGCTCGACCTGTCGACACGGCAGCTCGAACGGCTGTTCAAGGCCGAGACGGGCAAGAGCCCGCAGGTGTTCGCGAAGCAGGTGCGGCTGCGCACCGCCGCGTGGCTGCTGACGAGTTCGGACCGGACGGTCGCCGATATCGCATCGAGCTGCGGGTTCGCCGATGCGTCGCACCTCGGGCGCGAATTCCGCAAGCAGTTCGGCGTGCCGCCGGCCACCTACCGCGAGCGCGGCGGCGAAGCGGCGGAAGCCGGCGCGGCAATGGCGGCCGACCCCGTCGAGGACATCGCCGACTGACGGCCATGGGCATCCGCCCCTTCCTGATCGACCGTAGAACGGCACGTAATCGCACCGGCTTCGACTCTTTTGGAACCGGTTTCAGTCGATTTGACCGACGTTGCACGCCGTAGATCGAGGGTTATTCCGGATGCTTCACCTTGCTCAAATTTGTATGATGACCACATCACCTTACAAACCTGAGCGCCATGTTCGAGAAAATTCCCGCCCGCGCGATGAGCGATCACGTCGCGCAGCAACTGCTCAAGCAGATCGAAGTCGGCAGTTTCTCGGCCACCGGCAAGCTGCCGACCGAAGCCGTGCTCGCGCAGGAATTCGGCGTGAGCCGCACCGTGATCCGCGAGGCGATCTCGCGGCTGAAGAACGAGGGCGTGGTCGAGCCGCGCCAGGGCAGCGGCGTGTACGTGAACCAGCACGGCGCGATCCGGCCGCTGCGGATCGACTACGCGGAAGCCGTCGAGGCGAGCTCGCTGCCGCACCTGCTCGCGGTGCGCCGCGCGATCGAGGCTGAAGTCGCGGCCGAAGCCGCGCTGCACCACTCCGCCGACGACATGGCCGACATCGACGACGCGCTGCGCAACATCGACGCCGCAGTCGCGGAAGGGCGCGACGGCGTCGCGGAAGACGTCGCGTTCCACCGCACGATCGCCGCCGTCACCGGCAACCCGTATTTCCTGAAGACGCTGCAGTTCCTGAACCAGTACCTCGAAGCCGGCGTGAAGGTCACGCGGGGCAACGAAGCGACGCGCGACGATTTCTCGCGCCAGGTGCGCGAGGAACACGCGGCGATCGCCGACGCGATCCGCGCGCGCGACCCGATGGCGGCGCGCAACGCGGCGCGCACGCACATGTACAACGCCGCCCGCCGTCTCGCGGAAGCCGGCATCTGCTGAAGCCGGCATCTGCTGAAGCCGGCGGCGCCTGCCGAGCCGGGCGCCGCCGTTGTCCCGAACCTTTTCCGAATCGATCAAGGTTGACCATGTCACGAAATGTTGGAGTCATCGGCCTCGGCGCGATGGGCCTCGGCGTCGCCCGCTCGCTGCTGCGCGCAGGCTTGCGCGTGCACGCGTGCGACGTGCGCGACACCGTGCTGCAGGCGTTCGCTGCCGAAGGCGGCATTGCCTGCGCGACGCCGGCCGAACTCGGCGCGCAGTGCGACGTCGTCGTCACGCTCGTCGTCAATGCCGCGCAGACGGAAACGGTGCTGTTCGGCGAGCACGGCGCGGTCGCGGCGATGAAGCCGGGCGGCGTCGTGATCGCGAGCGCGACCGTCGCGCCCGAATTCGCGGTCGCGCTCGGCGCACGCATCGAGGCCGCCGGCCTGCAGATGCTCGATGCGCCCGTGTCGGGCGGCGCCGCGCGCGCGGCATCGGGCGAGATGACGATGATGGCGTCGGGCCCGGCCGCCGCGTACGCGGGCTGCGAGGACGTGCTCGCCGCGATCGCCGGCAAGGTCTATCGCCTGGGCGACGCACACGGCATCGGCTCGAAGGTGAAGATCATCAACCAGTTGCTGGCCGGCGTGCACATCGCGGCAGCGGCCGAGGCGATGGCGCTGGGCCTGCGCGAAGGCGTCGATGCCGACGCGCTGTACGACGTGATCACGCACAGCGCCGGCAATTCGTGGATGTTCGAGAACCGCGTGCCGCACATCCTGAACGGCGACTACACGCCGCTGTCGGCCGTCGACATCTTCGTGAAGGATCTCGGCCTCGTGCTCGATACCGCGCGCCGCAGCAAGTTCCCGCTGCCGCTGTCGGCCACCGCGCACCAGATGTTCATGAGCGCGTCGAGCGCCGGCCACGGCGGCGAAGACGATTCCGCCGTGATCAAGACTTTCCCCGGCATCACGCTGCCGCCCGCCCGCTGATTCGAACGACGTTCCCGCCATGACCGCATCCGCTTCCCGTCCCCTGCTCGGCTGCATCGCCGACGATTTCACCGGCGCGACCGATCTCGCGAACATGCTCGTCAAGAGCGGCATGCGCACCGTGCAGACGATCGGCGTGCCCGCCGGCGATGCAACGCTCGACGCCGACGCGATCGTCGTCGCGCTGAAGTCGCGCACGATCCCCGCGGCCGATGCCGTCGCGCAATCGCTCGCCGCATACGAATGGCTGCGCGCGCAAGGCTGCCGGCAGTTTTTCTTCAAGTACTGCTCGACCTTCGATTCGACCGACGCGGGCAACATCGGGCCCGTCGCCGACGCGCTGCTCGATGCGGCCGGCGGCGGCTTCACGATCGCGTGCCCGGCGTTCCCGGAGAACGGCCGCACGATCTATCGCGGCCACCTGTTCGTCGGCGACGTGCTGCTGAACGAATCGGGCATGGAGAACCATCCGCTCACGCCGATGAAGGACGCGTACCTCGTGCGCGTGCTGCAGCGGCAGACGAAATCGCCGGTCGGCCTGATCCGCTACGACACGATCGCGCTGGGCGCGGCTGCCGTGCGCGCGCGGATCGACCAGCTGCGCGCGGAAGGCGCGCGCTTCGCGATCGCCGACGCGCTGTCCGACCGCGACCTCTACGTGCTCGGCGAGGCATGTGCGGGCCTGCCGCTCGTCACCGGCGGCTCGGGCATCGCGCTCGGCCTGCCCGCGAATTTCCGCCGCGCGGAGCAACTGCCCGAGCGCGACAACGCGGCATCGCTGCCGCGCATCGACGGGCTGTCGGCCGTACTCGCCGGCAGCGCGTCGAAAGCAACCAACGCGCAGGTCGCCGCATGGCGCGCCACGCGGCCGAGCTTCCGCATCGATCCGCTCGCGGCGTCGCGCGGCGAGCCCGTCGTCGATGAAGCGCTCGCCTTCGCGCGCTCGCATCTGCCGCAGCCGGTGCTGATCTACGCGACCGCCACGCCCGACGAAGTGAAGGCCGTGCAGCAGGCGCTCGGCGTCGAGGCGGCCGGCCATCTCGTCGAAAGCACGCTCGCGGCGATCGCGAAGGGTCTGCGCGAACTCGGCGTGCGCAAGTTCGTCGTCGCCGGCGGCGAGACGTCCGGCGCGGTCGTGCAGGCGCTCGACGTGAAGTCGCTGCAGATCGGCGCGCAGATCGATCCGGGCGTGCCGGCCACGGCCACCATCGATGCGCAGCCGCTCGGCCTCGCGCTGAAATCCGGCAACTTCGGCGCAACGGACTTTTTCGACAAGGCGCTGCGCGCGCTGGACGGAGCCGCATGATGAGCCACGAAGCGAAACTGCGCGAAGAGATCTGCGTCGTCGGCGCGAGCCTGTATGCACGCGGCCACGCGGTCGGCAGCGCCGGCAACATCAGCGCGCGCCTGCCCGACGGCTGGCTGATCACGCCGACCGACGCGTGCCTCGGCCGGCTCGACCCGAACGACATCGCGAAAGTCGGCTTGGACGGCCAGCCCGTATCGGGCGGCAAGCCGTCGAAAACGCTCGCGCTGCATCGAGGCATCTACGCGCGCAACGCCGAAGCGAACGGCGTCGTCCACACGCATTCGACGCACCTCGTCGCGTTGACGCTCGCGGGCGTGTGGCACGACACCGACGTGCTGCCGCCGATCACGCCGTACTACGTGATGAAGGTCGGCCACATTCCGCTGATTCGTTACCGCCGCCCGGGCGACCCGGCCGTCGCGGCCGAAGTCGCGGCGCACGCCGACCAGGTGCGCGGCGTGCTGCTCGACCGTCTCGGCCCCGTGATGTGGGGGCCGTCGGTGTCGCACGCGTCGTATGCGCTCGAGGAGCTCGAGGAGACCGCACGGCTGTGGCTGATGACGAACCCGAAGCCCGAGCCGCTTTCCGACGCGGCGCTCGACGAACTGCGCCAGACCTTCGGCGCGCGCTGGTAACGCGGCGCGCACCCCGTACCGATTCCCATGCCCGCCGTGTGCGCGGGCCCTTCCGTCAGCACACACATACGATCCGGCAGCCTACGCGCCGCCGGCACACGACATCCCTGGAGACACGACGATGACTGCTCTCGACGCGGCCGCAGGCCGCTCGCCCGCCGCGCCCGCCCATGCGGCCGAACTCGACCGCACCTACAAGAAAGTGTTCTGGCGCATCGTGCCGTTCCTGATGCTCTGCTACGTGGTCGCGTATCTCGACCGCGTGAACGTCGGCTTCGCGAAGCTGCAGATGTCGCAGGATCTCGCGTTCAGCGAAACCGTGTTCGGCCTCGGCGCGGGGATTTTCTTCCTCGGCTACTTTCTGTTCGAACTGCCAAGCAACCTGCTGATGCACCGCCTCGGCGCGCGCATCTGGATCGCGCGGATCATGATCACGTGGGGCCTGCTGTCCGCGCTGTTCGCGTTCGTGAAGACGCCGACGCAGTTCTACGTGCTGCGCTTCCTGCTCGGCCTCGCGGAAGCCGGCTTCTACCCCGGCGTGATCCTGTACCTCACGTACTGGTTCCCGTCGCACCGCCGCGCGAAGATCATCGCGGTGTTCATGTCCGCGATCCCCGTGTCGGGCATCTTCGGCAACCCGCTGTCGGGCTGGATCATGGAGCGCTTCCACGGCGGCTCGGGCTTCCACGGCTGGCAATGGATGTTCATGATCGAAGCCGTGCCGGCCGTGCTCGTCGGCATCGCGACGATCCTGTATCTCGACAACAGCATCCGCGGCGCGAAATGGCTCGACGAGCGCGAGAAGCAGTTGCTCGAAGACGAAATCGCCGCGCAGCCGCAGGAACAGCAGCAGCACGGCCATTCGCTGAAGGCCGTGTTCTCGGACCCGCGCATGTGGTGGATGTCGCTGATCTACTTCGCGTTCGTCACGGGCCAGTACGGCCTCACGTTCTGGATGCCGACGCTCGTGAAATCGACCGGCATCACCGATACGCTCCAGATCGGCCTGCTGTCCGCGATCCCGTTCGTCGTCGCGATCGTCGTGATGAACCTGTTCGGCCACAGCGCGGACAAGCGCCGCGAACGCCGCTGGCACCTGATCGTGCCGGCGCTGATGGGCGCGGCCGGGTTTGCGGTCGCCGCGTCGTACTCGCACAATACGGCGGTGTCGATCGTGTTCCTGTCGCTCGCGGCAGGCGGCGTGCTGACCTGCGCACCGCTGTTCTGGTCGCTGCCGACCGCGTTCCTCGCGGGCTCCGCGGCCGCTGCCGGGATCGCGATCATCAACTCGGTCGGCAACCTCGCCGGTTTCGCGAGCCCCTACGTGATCGGCTACCTGAAGGACGTCACGCACAGCACGTCGTCCGGCATGTACGTGCTGGCCGCCATGCTCGTGATCGGCGCGATCGCCGTGTGGCTCACGCCCGCGAAACTCGTGAACCGCTGAGGCGGCCACCATTCGACGCGGGGCGCGGTACGCCCCGCCCCATTCATTCACAGGACCCGCTGCCATGCCACGCTTCGCCGCCAACCTCTCGATGATGTACAACGAGCACGCGTTCCTCGAACGCTTCGCCGCTGCCGCCTACGACGGCTTCAAGGCCGTCGAGTACCTGTTCCCGTACGACTTCGCGGCCGAGGACATCCGCGCGCGCCTCGACTCGCACAACCTCGAACAGGCGCTGTTCAACGCGCCGCCGGGCGACTGGGCCGCGGGCGAACGCGGCATCGCGTCGCTGCCGGGCCGCGAGGACGAATTCCGGCGCGGCATCGACCAGGCGCTCGACTATGCGCGCGTGCTCGGCAACAAGAAGCTGCACGTGATGGCCGGCATGGTCGCGCCGGGCGCCGACCGCGCGCGCCATCGCGACACCTACCTGTCGAACCTGCGGCATGCGGCGCAGGCTGCCAACGCACGCGGCGTCACGATCCTGATCGAGCCGATCAACCAGCGCGACATGCCCGGCTATTTCCTGAGCCGCCAGGACGACGCGCAGGCGATCTGCGCGGAAGTCGGCGCGCCGAACCTGAAGGTGCAGTTCGACTGCTACCACTGCCAGATCGTCGAAGGCGATCTCGCGATGAAGCTCAAGCGCGATTTCGCGGGCATCGGCCACATCCAGATCGCGGGCGTGCCCGAGCGCCACGAGCCGGATCTCGGCGAACTCAACTACCCGTACCTGTTCGAGCTGATCGACGCGCTCGGCTACGACGGCTGGATCGGCTGCGAATACCGCCCGAAGGCCGGCACGTCGGCCGGCCTCGGCTGGATCAAGCCGTACCTGTGATTCACGTATTCCGAAGAGGATAAAGAACATGAAAGTACTGATCACCGGCGGCGCCGGCTTTCTCGGCCAGCGCCTCGCGCGCAAGCTGCTCGAGTGCGGCGAACTGACCGGCCCCGACGGCCGGATCGGCAAGATCGACGAACTGGTGCTGCTCGACGTCGTCAAGGGCAGCGATTTCGGCGACGCGCGCGTGACGTCGATCGTCGGCGACATCGCCGATCGTGCGGTGCTCGAAAGCGCGATCGACACGCAGACGGGCGCGATCTTCCACCTCGCGGCGATCGTCAGCGGCCAGGCCGAAGCCGATTTCGATCTCGGCATGCGGATCAACCTCGACGCATCGCGCACGCTGCTCGACGTGTGCCGCGCACGCGGCCACCAGCCGCGCGTCGTGTTCACGAGCTCCGTCGCGGTGTATGGCGGCGCGCTGCCCGACGTCGTGCAGGACGACACCGCGCTGAACCCGCAATCGTCGTACGGCGCCGAGAAGGCGATCGCCGAACTGCTGCTGTGCGACTACGCGCGGCGCGGCTTCGTCGACGGCCGCGTGCTGCGGCTGCCGACCATCAGCGTGCGGCCCGGCCGCCCGAACGCGGCCGCGTCGTCGTTCGCGAGCGGCATCATCCGCGAGCCGCTGAACGGCGAGGAAAGCGTGTGCCCGGTGCCGGGTTCGACGCGGCTGTGGCTGCTGTCGCCGCGCGGCGCGATCGACGCGCTCGTCGCGGGCTGCGAGATCGACAGCGCGAAGCTCGGCAACAAGCGCGTGATCAACCTGCCCGGCCTGTCGGTGTCGGTCGACGAGATGATCGAAGCGCTGCGCGAAGTCGCGGGCGACGACGTCGTGAAGCTGATTCGCCATGCGCCCGACGAGCGGGTCGAGAAGATCGTCGGCAGCTGGCCGGGCCGCTGGGACACGACGCGCGCGGAAGCGCTCGGGCTGAAGGGCGACACGTCGTTCGCGGACGTGATCCGCAGCCATATCGCCGACGAACGGCGCTGATTCACGCGCCGCGGCGCGTGGGCGGATGCGTGCTCGCCCGGGCACGCACACATCGTCGTTGGGCCGCGTCAGCGCGGCCTGGCGGATTCCTCGATGCCCGGCGACGCGCGCTTCGTGCCGCCCGGCCGGTTCGCCGAACCGGCCGCCCACTGCCACGCCAGCAAGCCCGGCAGATAGAACAGCAGATCGCGCACGCGGCGAGCGCCGGCCAGCGCGAGACAGGTCGGCGCGTCGAACCCGAGCAGCCCGCCGATCAGCACGAACCCGCCCTCCTGCACGCCCAAACCGCCCGGCATCACGAACGCGATGCTGCTCACGAGCTGGATCAATGCCTCGATCGCGAGCGCCTGCGCAAAGGTCGGATCGGCGCCGAGGAAATAAAGCGCGAGCCAGATTTCCAGCGCATAACCCGCAAACTGCAGCGTCTGCCAGATCCCCAGATAGCGCACGACGATGCCGGTCTTTCTCCAGATCATCCGGATCGACTGATCGGTGCGTGCCGATTCGCCGACCAGCGCGACCACCTTGCCGCTCGTGATCCGGTTGACCGCGCGCATCGCACGCTCGAACGGCCGCGCATGCTGCACCAGCGCGAACAGCAGCAGCACCGGCACCAGCGCGGCCATGCCGATGGCGAGGTGCGCGGCCACCTGCGCGGCGTCGGACGACACGTGTTCGAGCACATAGCCGATCGCGATCAGCGCGAACACCAGCTGGCTGATCAGCGTGAGCTGCATGTCGGCGACGAGGCTGGCCACGATGGTCGCCGGCCGCACGCCCGCCTGCCGCAGCAGCCCGAACGACACGATCTCGCCACCGATCCGCGCGACCGGCAACAGGCCGTTGATCGATTCGCGGATCCACACGAGCTTCAGCATCGTCGCGAACGACGGGCGGCGCGGGCCGCGGATCAGCATCCGCCAGTCCCACGCATTCGCGAGCATCGGCAGGATGTGGGCCAGCGCGGCGACGAGCAGCCCGGCGCCGGCGATCCGCAGCCGGTGCAGGATCTCCAGCGGATGCTCGCGCCAGATCAGCCACACCGCGAGCGCCAGCCCGGCCAGCGCCGCCGCGCGTCCCGCATGTCGCAGCCGTGCGTCGTGACGCGCGGACACGCGTTCCGCGTCGGCTTTGGCGGTGTTCGTGTCCGTCGTCATGATTCACCCGCCGGCGACAGCAAGCCTTCCCGGTCGACGCGAAAGCGCGTGCCGCGCCAGACGACGTGCGACGAGAAGAAGCTCGCCACGAAGACCATGAACTGCAGCAGATCGACGAACGGCAGCCAGAGGGCGCCGCGCAGGCCGGCGCCGGTCGCACGGCTCGTTTTCAGCATCAGCAGCGCCCGCGCGGCGAGCGCCGCGACCGTCAGCCAGCAGGCGGCCGGCGTACCGCCGGAGAACAGCACGGCCAGCAGCGCGAGCGGCACCGGGTGCATCAGCACCGACCCGGCATGACCGAGCCGGTCCGCCGCGCGGATCGTGCAACTCCAGCGCAATTCGTGCGCATACAACTTGGCGAGCGTCTCTTCGACACAGGCATGCCCGACGACGAACGGCGGGATGACGACCTGCGCGCCCACCTGCCGCACCGCTTCGCCGAGCGCGTGATCCTCGGCCAGGTGATGCGCGAAACGCGCAAGCCCGCCGATGCGTTCGAGCGTCGCGCGCGTGATCGCAATCGTCTGTCCAAAGCATGGCCGTGCACGCCCGATGAAGAGCCCGGTAATCACGCCGGGCAGGAAATGGTAATTCGTCATCGCGACGGCGACGCCAGGCCAGAAGCCAGGCGACGCGACACCGCGATACACGCTCGTCACGATACCGACTTCCGGCTGCTGTAGCGCGCCGACGACCGCACGCAGATAATCGCTCCCGACCAGCACGTCGCTGTCGGCAAGACAAAGCACCGAATGCTCCGCATGTTCGAGCATGTTGACGAGATTCGCGACCTTGCGGTTCGGCCCGTACAGCCGCGCGTCGGCGACGACCTTGATGTTCGCGTCCGGGTAGCGCGCACGCAGCGTCTCGACGGCCGCGAGCGCCGCGTCGCCCGCATCGTGCACGCCGAACAGGTGCTGGACCGGCCCCGGATAATCCTGCACGAAGTAGCTTTCGAGATGCTGTACGAGATCCCATTCGTCGCCGTGCAGCGGCTTCGCGACGGTGACGCCCGGATAATCGCGCGGCACCGCCGCCGCCCGGGAAAAGAACCTGCCGACCAGCACGCTGGCCGTGACCGTATAGGCAATGCCCAGCAACACGCCCAGCCCGCAGACGATCGACAGTGCCCCGGCCAGCGCGTGCAGCACATGCAGCAAAACCATGCTTCTCCCCAGTGGTGACCCGTACGACCGCAACCGGCCGCGCACGCGGGATCACCCGTGCACGCTGCCGTATCGATTCCCGTTGAGCCGGATATGAAGGACGACCAGCCGACGGTACGCGCAATCAGATGACACAACTACCGTGCGGCGATCGATTCCGGTCACGCGCACGTATCCGCACGCGACTGCGGCCCTGAACGCCGCATCGGCAAGCTTGCGGGCCGAAAGGATCGCGGTCGCAACCGCGACGACGGTCCACACGCGAAATGTCATCGTCGTGAAAAACGCTTCGGGTACGCGCAATGCAAGCAGCGAAACCAGCACGAAACACTGAACGAACATGCCGGCCAGCGCGGCGATCAGCAGGTGGGCGCGCCATCGCTCGATCATCGAGGGTGCCATGAAGAATGAACCTCCCGTGCGGGCGACCCGGATCGATTTGAAATCAAACTGAAGGGTCGCGGATTCGTGGGCCGCTGCGTTCGGTCCGTGCCGAACAGCGCAAACCCGGGTCGGGGTCAGGGGGGGAGAAATGTCGAGGCCGATAGTAGCGGGTATGCCGGCCGCAAACCTTAAGCGTTCTTCAGAATCGGACGATGTTTGAGATCGCTCAATTACAATCGGTTGCCTTGCACGCACAGTCGGGCTCGTACAATCGCATACACCTGCACGCGAATCGACCATGCGACTCCTCCTTGTTGAAGACGACGACCTGATCGGCAGCGGCCTCGAGGTCAGCCTGAGCCAGGCCGGCTATCACGTCGACTGGCTGCGCGACGGCCACGCGGCCGCCGCGGCGCTCGCGACGACGCGCTTCGCGCTCGTCGTGCTCGATCTCGGCCTGCCCGGCAAATCGGGAACGGAACTGCTGCGTGCGTTGCGCGATGCGGGCGATACGGTGCCGGTACTGGTGCTGACCGCGCGCGGCACCGTCGCCGACCGCGTGCGCGGCCTCGACGACGGCGCGGACGACTATCTCGCGAAGCCGTTCGAGCTGTCCGAGGTGCTCGCCCGCTGTCGCGCGCTCGTGCGCCGCTCGCAGGGCCGCGCCGGCGACGAGATCGTATGGCGCGACATCACGATCGACCTGACCACTCACACGGTGACACGCGATGCATCGCGCATCGCGCTCACCGCACGCGAATGGGCGATCCTGGTTCAGCTCGTCAGCCACCCGGGCAGCCCCCAGTCGCGCGCGCGTCTCGAGGACGGCCTGTACGGCTGGCAGGAAGGCATCGAAAGCAATGCGATCGAGGTCCATATCTCGAACCTGCGCAAAAAGCTCGGTGCGGAATTGATCCGCACCGTCCGCGGTATCGGCTACGTCGTCGACGCGCCATGATCTCGCGGTCGATACGACGCCGCGTGTCGGCGATGGCGCTCGGCTGCGTCATCGTCGTGTGGATCGTCGCCGTGTTCGGCAGCTTCCGGCACGCCACGCGCGAGATCGGCGAATGGGAAGACGCGCGCCTCGTCGAGTATGCGTCGCTGCTCGTCGGTCTCTCGCCGGCCGACCTCGCCCGCCTCGCCCGCTTTCCGCCCGACGCGCGCGTCGAACTGGCGCTCGGCGAATCAAGATCGGGCCCCGACAACGACGGCGATCGCCTGCCGCGCGACATGCTGTTCGAGGTGCGCGACGCGCAGAACCACGTCGTCGCATCGAACCTGCCGGCCGACGCCGCCGGCCTGCCCGATGCACGCGAACCGCGCGGCGCCCCTCGGACGATCGTCATCGGCGACACGCAATGGCGCACGCACACGCTGCGCGACAACCCGTCGGGGCGATGGATACGCGTGATGGAAACGCTCAACACGCGCAGCGATCTGGCGACCGGCATCGCACGCGGCATCGTCTTGCCGCTGATCGTCGCGCTCCCGGTGCTGGCGCTCCTCCTCTGGTACCTGATCGGACGCAGTCTCGCGCCGTTGAAGACGCTGTCGACGCTGATCGGCGCGCGCGATGCGCGATCGCTCGAACCGCTCGGCATCGCCACCGTGCCGGAGGAAGTGCGCACGCTGGTCGACGCGATCGACCGCCTGCTGGCGAGGCTGCGGCAATCGATCGTGCGCGAGCGCGCGTTCACGTCCGACGCGGCGCACGAACTCAAGACGCCGCTGGCCGCGATCAAGGTTCAGGCCCAGGTCGCGATCGCGACCGACGATCCGGCGCGCAAGCAGCTGGCGATGCAGCGCGTCGTGCAAGGCGTCGACCGCAGCGCGCGCCTCGCCGAACAGTTGCTGCTGCTCGCGCGGCTCGACGAATACGAACGCATTCCGACGCGCGCCGTCGTCGTCCGCGAACTCGTCGACGCCGCCGTCGATCGCCATCTCGCGAAGGCGTCGGACAAGGCCATCGACATCGTGACCAGCGACGTATCCGAACGTGCGATCGATGCCGATCCGATCCTGATCGGCATTCTGCTCGACAATCTCGTCGACAACGCGATCAAGTACGGCCGCCGCGGTGGCCGCATCGAGCTCGGCGTGCACGACGAAGGCGCGCTGCAACGCATCGTCGTGCGCGACGACGGGCCGGGCGTCGCTCCCGGCGAGCACGAACGGCTCGGCGATCGCTTCTATCGCGGCAGCGGCACGCAATCGCCCGGCAGCGGGCTCGGGCTGTCGATCGTCACGCGCATCGCGCAATACTTCGGCGGCACCGTCCAGTTCGAGCCTGGCATCGGCGGCCAAGGCCTTGGCGTCGTGGTCGCGCTGCCGTCGGCGAACGCGGCCGGATCGTTGCCGCGCAGTGCGCCGGCCGGCGAACACGACGACCGATCGCGCGCGATGCCGGGTGCTTAACGTTTCGTTAAGGATTCGCCCGTAGAATCCGCCGATATATTCGATTCCCGCCATTCGTCAGGAGTTTTCATGCGCACGCCCGCCCGATATGACGCAGTTGCACGCTTTCTTCACTGGCTGATCGTGGCGCTGGTCGTCGCGCAGTACGCGATCGGCTGGACGATGCCCGACGTGCATCGCGATACGCAACCGATCGGCCTGATCGCCGCGCACCTGATCGTGGGTACCGCGTTGCTCGCGGCGATGGCTTGCCGCGTGCTGTGGCGCGCGACGCATCGCCCGCCGGAAAGCGACCTGCCGCCCGCGATGCGCGCGCTGTCCGGCGTGACGCATTTCGCGATCTACGCGCTGCTGATCGCGGTGCCGCTGCTCGGCTGGATCAACGCATCGTCGCGCGCATGGGCCGTGACGCTGGTCGGTGTCGTCCCGTTGCCGGCGCTGTCGGCGGTCGGCTCCGGATTCGGTCACGCGATGGGCGACGTGCACGGCATCCTCGCATGGGTACTGTTTGCCGGCATTTGCCTGCACGTGGCAGCCGCGCTGGCGCACCGCTTCGTGCTGCGCGATCAGGTCGTGCAGCGCATGATGCCGTGGTGATAGCCCCCCCTGTTTCAGGGCATCATCGCCGGCATGAACCGGATTGTTCCGGTTCTCGATATCGTCTGCATTCCCGTTCATCGTCCGATAAACCTGCCCGCTCATCGGGATCGGTTGACGAGATGATCGCGACGCCGCGCGAAGCGGCGTGCGATGAGCGGCATGGCAGCCGGCGCCCTTCGGCCACGTCGAGCGGCGCGAAGGGCGCGCGGATTGCCGTACCGCGAACACGACGGCCAGAAACCACACACGTACATATCGACACCTAGTTGCTGGTTTGAGCAGGCATACCGGGGGCCGGCGCATGCATGGCGGCGGCCGCCTGCCGGGCCCGATCCTGCTCGGCGAGCTTCGCTTCCGCGGCCTGGATGTCCGCCGGATACTCGCCGTCGTCTCCCTTCGCCGGGTCATACCCGGCCGCCTCCAGACGCATCAGCTCGTCGCGAACCTGCGCGCGCGTCAACGGTGCAGCCGATTGCGCGAATGCCGACTGACCGGCGATCATTCCGATTATTATCAGTACTGCGATATATGTCTTCATCATCGACTCCTTCAATGTTCCGTATCGATCAACCGTTGTGAATGCCGAACCTGCGGATGCAGGCCGGTTTGTCAGCTTCCGAAGTAGATCGTGCAGAAGCTCGCGGGGCCGACGCATGCGGCCGGACGTTGGCGCGGCGACATCGCCGCCGGTTTGCCGGCTTCCGATGAAACGGCCGGATCGCTGCCGACCGCCGTGCTGGACTGACGCTGCGGCATCTGTTCGACCTGCCGCTGGAAGAGCGGGCTCACGTCCGGATACGACGTATCGGTCACGAAGCGCAGCCCGTTGTTTTCGGCATCGATCAGTTCCTGCCTGACCTGCGCGCGCGTGAGCTCCTGTGCCGACGCTTGCGTCG
Organism: Burkholderia sp. LFS061; assembly: GCF_047978125.1. NCBI lineage: Bacteria > Pseudomonadati > Pseudomonadota > Betaproteobacteria > Burkholderiales > Burkholderiaceae > Burkholderia > Burkholderia sp. LFS061. Next base: position 222,699 of record NZ_JBFPFS010000001.1, read on the forward strand.
CGATACCCGCGACAGACATCGCCACCACCGTGGCGGCCACCAGCCAATGCTTGTTCATGTTCCGCTCCTTCTGAAGTCAACGAGACGATGTGCTACACCCGTATGACGACGGAGGGGGTTCGTTTATTCCCGCGCGTCGTGGCTCGCGCCGCTTGCGTCGACCGGTCATCGAACTGTCATTCTTTCGTCAGACGGCGTAACCTGACGTAACGCAGCGCCCGTCGCGCTTCGGGCAGACTGACGCCACCTCATACGGATCGCCCATCGATCGACCATGTCCGTCGCTTACGACTATGCAGCCGCCCTGCTCCGCACGCTGTACGACCGCCATATCGACGGCGGCGCGGTGCTCGATACGGCCGCGTTCCCGGACGCCGAGCGTTTCATGCGTGCGTGGCCGGCCATCCGCGCGGAAGCGCTCGCGGTGGCCCGCGACATGCCACGTATCCCGCGCTTCCACGAAATCATGCGCGAGCAGTACGACATCTCGGCCAACGATGCGCGCGACTGGCGGATGTTCATCATGCAGGCGTACGGCCAGCCGTTCCCGCGCAACCTGTCGCGCTGCCCGACTGTCGCGTCGATCGTCGCGGCGTCGCCCGACGTACTGTCCGCATCGTTGTCGTTTCTCGCGCCGGGCAAGCACATCCCGCCGCATCGCGGGCCGTTTCGCGGCATCCTGCGCGGCTATCTCGTGCTGTCGATGCCGAAGCGCGCGGACGGCACGCCAGCCGCCGTGCTGAAAGTGGATGGATGCGAATACCGGCTCGACGAAGGCCGCTTCCTGCTGTGGGACGACACGTTCATGCACGAGGCGTGGAACGACAGCGATGAAGTGCGGATCGTGCTGCTGCTCGATATCCGCCGGCGCGGGATGCCGCGCTTGCTCACGTGGCTGTCGAATGCGGTGATCGGCGTCGTACGGCTCGGAATCCGGGTGCGGGGGCGGTCGATTCCGGTTTAGCGAACCGTTCGATCGCAATCAACCCTCGCGCGCGAGACGCGTCAGAACCTCTGCGAGCGCTTGAATCGCGGGTTGCGCGGCGCGCTGCACCGGATAGACGAGGTAATAGCCGAGACCGTTGCGCACCACATCGGGAAACGGTGCGGCCAGCGTTCCTGCTTCCAGCCGATCGGCCGCCATGCGCGGATCGCCGATCGCGACGCCGTGCCCCTGGGCAGCCGCCGTCAATGTCAGCTCGAGCGTATCGAATACGAGGCCGGTGCCCGGGTCGATCCGCGTCGCGCCGACGGCATCCAGCCAGCATCGCCATTCGTCGCGATTGCGCGCGGGATGCAGCAGCGTCACGTGCGCGAGATCGGCGATCGACTTCAGCGATGCTCCGGTCTCGCGCGTGCACATCGGCGTGAGGCACTCGTCGAACAGCGGAATCGCCGCCATTCCCGCCCAGCTTCCGGTGCCGCGCACGACGATTGCATCGAAATCGGCGTCGGCGAAATCGGGCATGTCGTCCGCCGACGTGTGAATACGCAGCTCGGTCCGCGGCAACGCATGATTGAGCGCCGAAAGCCGCGGCAACAGCCAGCGGATCGCGAACGTGGAAGGCAACCGCACCGTGAGGGTCGACATGCCGTGCGCGTGCGCGTGGGCGTGCCGCGCGAGCTGCGTGAGTACGTCGACGGCTACCGTGAGCAACGCGCCGCCCTCGGTGGTCAGCGTCAACCCCGACGGACGGCGCACGAACAACGCACATCGGTAGTGCGCTTCCAGTTGTTGCACCTGCCGGCTCACGGCGCCCTGGGTCCGGCACAAATGCTCGGCTGCCCGGTTGAAGCTGCCGAGTTCGGCGGCGGCGACAAAGGCCTGGAACGCGGTCAGCGGCGGCAGCGCACGCGTGAGGTCCGCCAGCGGATATGCGCGGGCTGCATACCCGGGTTGCGGATTTTTCGTTTGTTCGGTCATCGCTGCATCGCTATCGTGGTTGAGCCGATCGCACTCGCGGTCGCGGATAGCTCTCGACAATCAGCGGAGAAATACCATGGTCTCGTCGTCCGACGCACTATACACGCGGCAGGTCGATACCTACCTGAAAACGCTCGAACACGGCGACGTCGCCGCGATCTGTGCGCTGTTCACGCCCGATGCGCGGATATTCTCGCCGTTTCTCGGCTGGATGGCACCGCGGCCCTTCTTCGACAAGGTCGCGGCGGCATCCGGACAGAGCCGCATCACGCCGATCGACATCTGCGTCAGCGCGACCGGCGCACGTCGGGCCACCGGCTATTTCGTCTACGACTGGGCGCTGAAGGACGGCTCCACGGTGCAATTCGAGTGCGTCGACGTGTTCGAATTCGACGACGACGCGCGCATCGAGCGCATGATCATCGTCTACGATACGCATCCGATCCGCAGCACGGTCGGCGACAAGTACGCGTAAGCGCGGACGTACCGATACGCACCGCCGTCTGCTGCACCGCAATGCCGCAAACCACGAAACGGATCGCCTACACTACAGAACCGACGATGCCGCCCACGCCCCGCACGGCTCGCTTCCGGTTACCCGCCATGGCTCATCTCTTCTTCGCCGCGTCGATTCAGCGGCATATCGAAACGCCCGAGCGCGACGTCGATGCGCGTTCGGTCGGCGAAGCGTTCGAAGCCGTCTTCAGCGAGCAGCCGCGACTGCGCGGCTACATCGTCGACGACCAGGGCGCGCTGCGAAAGCATCTCGCCGTGTTTATCGACGGCCGGCCGATACGCGACCGCGAACATCTGTCGGATGCGCTCGGCAACGCGAGCCGCGTATATGTCGTGCAGGCGTTGTCGGGCGGCTGAGGGTCGTACCCGCCAGCGAACATGTATGGAACCCGGGACAAGCGCTGAAGCGCCGACACGGGTCGACAGGAGACACTCGACATGAATGACCGATTGCTCGTCGCCACCCGCAAGGGCCTGTTCGTTCTTCATTCCGACAAGAACGGCGGCTGGACGCTCGGCGAACCGCATTTCGTCGGCGAACCGGTCAGCATGGCACTCGCCGACCCGCGCGACGGAACGCTGTACGCCGCGCTCAACCTCGGCCATTTCGGCGTGAAGCTGCATCGCAGGCGAGCGGGCGCCGCCGACTGGGAAGAATGCGCAGTCCCCGTTTATCCGCCGCAGCCTGCCGACGAACCGCCCGCCAGCGCCGTCGCACGTGCAGGCACGGGCGACGCTGACGACGAGCCCCCCAGCCCGCCACAGCCGCCCTGGACGCTTCAGCAGATCTGGTCGCTCGAAGCCGGCGGCGCCGACGAGCCGGGCGTACTGTGGGCCGGCACGATACCCGGCGGGCTGTTCCGCTCCGACGATTACGGCGACTCGTGGGTGCTCAACCGCCCACTGTGGGATCGCCCTGAACGCGCCGAGTGGGGCGGCGGCGGGTACGACGCGCCGGGCATCCATTCGGTGATGGTCGATCCGCGCGACAGCCGGCACGTGACGGTCGGCATCTCGTGCGGCGGCGTCTGGCAAACCGCCGACGGCGGCGCGACCTGGCGCGTGACCGCCGACGGCATGGAAGCCGACTACATGCCGCCCGAACGGCGCGGCGAGCCCAACGTGCAGGATCCGCACCGCGTCGTGCAGTGCGCGGCCAACCCGGACGTGCTGTGGACGCAGCATCACTGCGCGATCTTCCGCTCGACCGACGGCGGCGAGCACTGGCGGCGGATCGAGGCGCAGCCTTCGAGCTTCGGCTTCGCGGTCGCCGTGCATCCGGACGAACCGGACACGGCGTGGTTCGTGCCGGCCGTGAAGGATGCCTGCCGGATTCCGGTGGACGGCCGGTTCGTCGTCACGCGCACGCGCGACGGCGGCCGCAGTTTCGAGAGTCTGTCGAACGGATTGCCGGCCGCGCCCGCGTACGACCTCGTGTACCGGCACGGGCTCGCGGTGGACGATTCCGGCACGCGCCTCGCGATGGCGTCGACGACCGGCGGGTTATGGACGTCCGGCGACGGCGGTGAAAACTGGCAGATGGTGTCGGCACATTTGCCGCCGGTGTATTGCGTCAGGTTCGGGTGACGGCGTAAGGCGGGCAACCGGAGCCCGACACGCGCGGGTTCGCGGTCACTCGCCGGATCGCGCGTCGACAGGCTCATCGGCGCGGCGGTCGCCCGGCGCCATCCGCGCCACCGCCGCACGCGTGTGCGCGATTTCCGCTTCGAGCCAGTCGAACCGCCTGACCTGCGGCTCGCGTTCCCGCCCGGGGCGACACAGCGCGACGAAGCGTGCACCGTCGATCCGCACCGACGGCTCGATCGGCATCAAAGCACCGCGCTCGACGTGCTCGGCGACCAGCACCGAACTCAACAACGCGACGCCCTGCCCATGCAACACGGCCTGCAACGCGTACTGCTCGTCGTCATAATGCCGGAACACCGCGCGTTCGAGCCACGCCTCGCGATTGGCAGCGCGACACCACGACACCCAGTCGATCGACACCGGCAGCGGCGTATCCCACACGGTCTCGATCAAATCGAGACGCTCGTCCGAACGATGCGCATCGAACCCGGCAGCCGCATACGCGCCGAAATACTCGTCGATCAGCGCGATCTCGTGCAGCGCCGGGAACGTGCGCGACGTCGCGCGAATCGCGAGATCGATCCGCGCTTCGCGTTCGAGATCGGCGAGCGCGTTGCCGGTTTCGACCTTGATGTTCAATTGCGGATCGACGCGACGGAACCGGCCGAGGCGCGGAATCAGCCACATCGCGGCAAATGCGGGCGTGGTGGTCAGCACGAGCGTGCGCTCGTCGGCCGCTTCGGGCCGTACCGCATCGAGCCCGCGGCTCAGCGCAAGCAATGCATCGTGACTCGCGCGAAACAGCCGCTCGCCCTCCGCCGTGAGCCGCACGCCGCTCGCGCCGCGCTCGAACAGCAGCACGCCGAGCCGGCTTTCGAGCGACTTGATCTGGTGCGACACGGCGGCCGGCGTCACGGACAATTCGTCCGCGGCGGCCTTGAACGTGCCGAGCCGCGCCGACGACTCGAATACACGCAATGCGGTCAGGGGAATTTTCGAGAACACGGGGCCTCGCGGGCCGGATGCGGCCGGGTTGAATTCGATTCAATCGGGGTGAGATTAGGTGAATTGAAGCAGGCGCGCAACGCGAATAGCCTTGCGGGACGTCGCGGCACGGTGCCGCGGCGGTTGCCGTCGAACCGGAGAAACAACGTGCAAGGCCTACCGCGCAGGATCACGCAGGCGGTGCTCTACGAAACGATCGCCATCTCCTGCATCTCGCCCGCGATCGCGGCGATCTTCAAGCAGGATCTCGTCTATTCGGGCGCGCTGTCGGCGACGATGTCGGCGATCGCGCTGCTGTGGAACATGATCTTCAACGCGCTGTTCGAGCGCTGGGAAGCGTCGCGCCGGCAGCCGGCACGCACGCTCGGACGGCGGATCCTGCACGCCACGGGATTCGAAGGCGGGCTGATCTTCATGCTCGTGCCCGTGGTGTCGTGGTGGCTCGACATCTCGTGGTTCGACGCGTTCGTCGTCGATATCGGGCTGTTCGCGTTCTTCTTCTGCTACGCGTTCGTGTTCCAGTGGGCGTTCGATCGCGTGTTCGACGTGCCGGCGGCGACGAAGAGGGCGTGACCTTCGTTCTCGCGCGCTGCTTCGCCACACCAAAAAACAACGCGGCCCGCCCGCACGATGCGGGAGGGCCGCGCTTCATCACGCCGGCGCGCCGCCTTCAGCAGGCGCGCCGGCCACGTCGCCGCTCAATGCACGCCGAGATACGCCTTCACCGCCGGCAGCCCCGGCTTCCCGTCGAGCGTCGTCACGCCTGCGAGCCACTTGTCGAGCGCCTGCGGGTTCGCCTTCAACCACGCGGCCGCCGCCTTGTTCGGGTCTTCCTTGTTCATGATCGGCATCATCACGTGGTTCTCGATCGTCGTCGTGAACTGCAGGTTCGACACGAACTTCGCGACGTTCGGGCAGCGCTGCGCGTAGTCGGGCGGCGTTGCCGTCAGCACCTTCGCCTCGCCGTAGTTCGGGCCGAACACGTCGTCGCCGCCGCTCAGGTAGTCGATCTTCATCTGCACGTTCATCGGATGCGGTTCCCAGCCGAGGAACACGATCCACTGCTTGTCGCGGATCGCGCGGTTGACCTCGACCAGCATCCCCGCCTCGCTCGACTCGACCATCTTGAACTTGCCGAGGCCGAACTGGTTGCCGTCGATCATCTTCTTGATCAGCAGGTTGCCGTCATTGCCCGGCTCGATCCCGTAGATCTTGCCGTTCAGCTTGTCCGCGTACTTCTGGATGTCCGCGAACGACTTCAGGCCGCCCTGATACACGTAGTCGGGCACCGCGAGCGTGTACTTCGCACCGGTCAGGTTCGGCGTCGAGAGCACCTTGATCGTGCCGGCCTTCGTGAACGGCTGGATGATCGGGTCCATCGTCGGCGACCAGTAGCCGAGGAACACGTCGATCTGCTTGCTCTTGATCCCGGCAAACGTGATCGGCACCGATGCGATCGTCTTCGTCGGGCTGTAGCCGAGCCCTTGCAGCATCGTCGATGCGAGGCCCGTGGTCGCCGCGATGTCGGACCAGCCGACGTCCGCGAAGCGCACGTTCTTGCACACGGGCGGATCGGCTGCATAAACGGCCGACATCGGCGCGGTTATCCCGATCCCGCACACCGCTGCGATCAATAGGCGCTTCATCTTTCTTCTCCTCAAAGTGATGTCGTTTGCATGAATGCGGGATCGTTTATTGAAGCCGCGCACCGCGATCCCGGCGGCGTCGCGGATCGTACAAACCGTCAGCGCCCCGGCAACCTGCGCTCGTAGCTCGGCGCATGGCCGAACTGCGCGCGGTACGCCTTGCTGAAATGACACGGCGAATGAAAACCGCAGACCGTCGTCACGCGCGCGATCGACGCGTCGGTCGTGCGCAGCAGGTCGCGTGCGCGTTTCAGGCGCAGCGTCAGGTAATAATGGGTCGGCGACACGTTCAGGTACACCTTGAACATGCGCTGCAGGTGCCGCTGCGACAATCGCACGAGGCGCGCGAGCTCCTCGAGCGACAGCGGCTCCTCGATGTTCGCCTCCATCAGCCGCACGACCTCGATCAGCTCCGCACGCGAGAAGCCGACGCGCGCATCGACGGGAATCGGCTGCGTGTCGGTCGAGCTGCGGATGCGCTCCAGGATGAACTGCTCCGACACCTGCGCGGCAAGCTGCTGGCCGAACCGCATGCCGACGAGGTTCAGCATCAGGTCGAGCGGCGCGGTGCCGCCCGTGCAGGTCAGCCGGTCGCGGTCGACGACGAACAGCTCGTCGGCGAAGCCGACCTGCGGAAACTCGGAATGCAGCGCGGACAGGTTCTCCCAGTGCACGGTGCAGCGATAGCCGTCGAGCAGCCCGCTCGACATCAGCGCATACGCGCCCGTGCAGATGCCGCCGAGCGGCAGCCCGCGTTCGGCGAGCGCCGCGAGCGTATCGCGCGCGCCCTCGTCGACCACGTCGCGAATGCGGATGCCGCCGCACACGATCATCACGTCGGGCAGGTTCGTGTAGTCGAGCGCCTGCGTGGGCCGTACCGCAATGCCGTTGCTGGCATGCGCGGGGAAACCGTCGAGCGAGTAGATCGACCACTTGTAATGATCGGCGCGCCCGACGTAGTTCGCCATCCGAAGCACTTCGACCGCGCTCGAAAACGCGATCATCGAAAAGTTCGGCAGCGTCAGGAAGCCGAAATGGGCGAGGGACGAAACCGGTGAAACGCAGGCGGCGGGCGCGACAGCGGCGGCGGACGTCACATCGGACTCCTGGCGAACAGGTTACAAGCGGCCAGCCCCGCGGCAAACGCCGCGGAAGCGGTTATCGAATCAGGGAAGGCGGCCGGAAGACGGGCCGGCCGCCGGTCAGTCAGGCTTGCGCGGGTGTGGCCTTCGCGCGAAAAAGCTGCTTGAGGCCCGAGAACAGCGGCGATTTCACGGCGCCGGGTGCACGGCCGAAGCTTTCGGTGATGCGGTCGAGAATGATCGCGAGCAGCACGACCGACAGACCGCTTTCGAAACCGAGGCCGATGTCGAGGCGCTGGATACTCGCGAGCACGTCGTTGCCGAGACCGCCCGCGCCGACCATCGACGCGATGATCACCATCGACAGCGCCATCATGATCGTCTGGTTCACGCCCTGCATGATCGACGGCAGCGCATTCGGGAACTGCACCTTGTACAGCAGTTGCCACGGCGTGCAGCCGAATGCCTGGCCGGCTTCGACAATCTCGCGGTTCACGTGGCGGATGCCGAGGCTCGTCAGGCGCACGGCAGGCGGCATCGCGAAGATCACCGTCGACAGGATCCCCGGCACGCGGCCGAGACCGAACAGCATCGCGGCCGGAATCAGGTAGACGAATGCGGGCATCGTCTGCATCAGGTCGAGAATCGGACGCACGATCGCGGCGACCCACTTGCTCTTCGCGGCCCAGATGCCGAGCGGGATGCCGAGCACGAGGCTGATGATCGTCGACGACAGCGTGAGGCCAAGCGTGATGACCGTCTGGTCCCAGAAGCCCGTCGCGAAGATCAGCAGCAGCGACGCGGTCGTGAACAGCGCGAAGCGCCAGCCCACCCGCCATAGCCCGACGCCGATGAAGATCGCCATCATCAGCCACATCGGGATCGCTTGCAGGCCGTGTTCGACGAGCGCCGCGAGGCCCTCGATCGCCTGGCCGATCGCGTCGAATGTCTTGGCGTCATGGTCGAGCAGGTAGTGAACGGACTGGTCGACCCAGGTACCGAGCGGAATCATTTCAGACATGGGAACCTCGCGAACGCGTGATGGCTTTCAGGATGAGTGCGCGGTCGACCGAGCCGCAGTAGCAGCCGTCGTCGTCGACGACGGGCAGTGCGTTCGGGCTCGCCACCACGCGGGCGACAACGTGATCGAGCGTCGCGTCGCGGCGAATGCTTTCGATCGGACGGACGGACGGCGACGCATCGCCGATCGCGTCGCGCGTGACGAAGCCGCGGATCTTGCGTTGGGCGTCGAGCACGAACGCGTATTCGTCGTGGCCGTTCAGCGCCGCCGCGACGTTCGCGGCATCGCACTTCGACATGGTCGGCACGACACCCGTCTGCATCAGGTCGCCGGCGGTCAGGTAGCGGCTCGTGTCGATGCCGTCGAAGAACGCGCGCACGTAGTCGTCGGCCGGGTTCGCGATGATGTCCTGCGGCGTGCCGACCTGCACGAGCCGGCCGCCTTCCATGATCGCGATGCGGCTGCCGATGCGCAGCGCTTCCTCGAGATCGTGCGACACGAACATGATCGTGCGGCGCTGCTCCTTCTGGAGCTGCAGCAGCACGTCCTGCATTTCCCTGCGCTTGAGCGGATCGAGCGCGGAGAACGCCTCGTCCATGATCATCAGCGACGGGTTCACGGCCAGCGCGCGTGCGAGGCCGACACGCTGCTGCATCCCGCCCGACAGCTCGGACGGCAGCTTGTGCGAGAACGGCGCGAGGCCGACCTGCTCGAGCACTTCCATCGCACGGCGCTCGCGTTCCTTCTTGCCGACGCCCGCGACCTCGAGGCCGAACGCGGCGTTCGACACCACGGTGCGTTGCGGCATCAGCGCGAACGACTGGAACACCATGCTCATGTCCTTGCGGCGCAGCGCGGTGAGCGCCGAGCGGCGTGCCGACGCGACGTCGAGCCCGTCGATCAGCACCTTGCCGGCGCTCGGATCGACCAGCCGGTTCACGAGGCGGATCAGCGTGGATTTGCCGGAGCCGGACAGGCCCATCAGCACGAAAATTTCGCCTTCCTGCACATCGAAGGAGACGTTGTGTACGCCGACGACCTGACCGGTGCGCTTGAGCACTTCGTCCTTCGTCGCGCCGGCGGCGAGCATGTCGAGCGCCTGCTTCGGGTTGTTTCCAAACACCTTGCACAGACCTTCGACTACGACCTTGGGGGCATCCATCGAAACCTTCTCCTCGTGTAGCGGGGACTCACGCGAGTCATAGCGTGCCTACATAGTTGCTAGAAAAAACCCCGGCCTGCCGACGAATTACGACAAACGCTTGCGCAAATACGACACGGCCTCCAGCCCCGCCAGGCGGGCCGCTGCACGCGGCGGCCCCCGATTGCGGCAGCGCAATACGCGCACACCCAACAACGACGGGCATCGCACGCGGGACTTGTGCGCAGCAGCGCGGCGCGAATCGCATGTTTTTTCGCGCCAATCCGCATCGGGCGCGCGTCGTTTTGCGACAATTTCACGTCCGATCAGCCGGCGTCGCGACTGTCGTCAGATCAATGCATCCCGGCAGCCGTCTCGCCGTGCCTGCCGGCCCCCCCGCAAAAAGCATGACCGTACAGAAAAAACCGTGCCGAGCGATCGTCGTTAACGACGATCAGGCACGCATCGGGGCCTCTCCGCAACCCAGAAAATCCCGCATGCCCGCTGTGATACATTGCCGGCAAACACGCCGATCGCGCTGTTGCCGCGCGCCTTGCGCACGACGATCCGCCAACGGCGCGCGCATGCCGGTTCGCCTGCCGGCCGTGCTGAAACCCGCCTCGATCCGGTGCGAACCGCGAGCGAAGGACGATAACGATACGAGAGAGGGAGTAAGGCGTTGAACTGGGCATTCGCCGTAATCGGCTTCATCATAGGCGGCATCGCCGCATTGATCGGGGATTTCTCGGCCGCGAACGGCTCGCTGCTCGGCGCCGTCGTCGGATTCTGCATCGGTCACGCGCTGCGGCAACACAAACCCAGGAACGACGGCGCCGCGCCCGACGCGTTCGAGATGCCCGCGACGCCGCCGCCCACGCCCGCGCCGCTCGTCGAGCGTGTCGCGCGCCTCGAAGCGACCGTCGAAACGCTCACGCGCGAACTCGATTCGCTGCGCGGCCAGCTCGCCGGCGCGAAGGCCGACGCGGCCGGTGCCTCGTCCGTTCCGCCCTCACCCGCTGCTTCGGCAACGCCACCGCCTGTGCAACCCGCAATCGCAGCCGCCGCGCGCGCGGGCACACCGGCATCGACATCGGTGCCGACGCCGGCCGCGACACCGGCCACCGCAGCGCCCGCCCCCGTTCCCGCCGCCGCCCACGCAACGGCGAACGCACCCGCAACACCCGTCCGCCCCACCCCGCCCGCACCGCGCGAACCCGGCATCGCCGAACGTGCATTCAGCGCCGCGCGCGACTGGCTGCTCGGCGGCAATACCGTCGTGCGCGTCGGGATCGTCGTGCTGTTCTTCGGCGTCGCGTTCCTGCTCAAGTACGCGGCCGACAACAACATGCTGCCGATCGAATTCCGCCTCGCGGGCACCGCGCTCGCCGCGGCCGCGCTGCTCGCGATCGGCTGGCGCGTGCGCGGGCGCCGCGCCGCGTACGGCCTCGTGCTGCAAGGCGGCGGCATCGGCATCCTGTACCTGACGATCTTCGCCGCGACCAAGCTTTATGCGCTGCTGCCCGTCGGCGCCGCGTTTCCGCTGATGGTCGCGGTCTGCGCGCTGAGCGCGTTCCTCGCGGTCAGGCAGAACGCGCTGCCGCTCGCGTTCATGGGCAGCGCGGGCGGCTTTCTCGCACCGGTGCTGCTGTCGACCGGCCAGGGCAACCATGTCGCGCTGTTCAGCTACTACGCGCTGCTGAACGCGGGCATCTTCGCGATCGCGTGGTTCAAGGCATGGCGCCCGCTGAACCTGCTCGGCTTCGTGTTCACGTTCACGATCGGTTCGGCGTGGGGCGTGACGGCCTGCCGCCCCGCGCTGTTCGCGAGCACCGAGCCGTTCCTGATCCTGTTCTTCCTGATGTATGTCGGCATCGCGCTGCTGTATGCGGTGAAACGCGAACTCGCGCTGCGGCACTACGTGGACAGCACGCTCGTGTTCGGCACGCCGATCGTCGCGACCGCGCTGCAGGCGTCGCTCGTAAAGGGCATGCCGTTCGGGCTCGCGTGGAGCGCGGTCGCGCTGTCGGCGTTCTACGTCGCGGTCGCCGCATGGCTCGCGCGGCGCCGCGACCGCCTCGCGCTGCTGTTCGAAGCGATGCTCGCGCTCGCGGTGATCTTCGCGACGCTGGTCGTGCCGCTCGCGTTCTCGGGCCCGACGACGAGCGCCGCCTGGGCGATCGAAGGCGCGGCCGTCGTGTGGCTCGCGGTGCGCCAGAAGCGCCTGCTGCCGTTCGGCTTCGGCCTGCTGATGCAGGTCGCCGCGGCCGGCGCGTTCTTCACGAGCCTGCTCGGGCCGGCCGACGCAACCGCGCTGCCCGTGCTCAACGGCCCGTATATCGCGATGCTGCTGATCGCGCTCGCCGGCCTGTTCACCGGCTGGTGGCTGCACGGGCGTGGCGAAGCGCGCGCGTGGCACGCGTGGATGCCCGAGATCGGCGCCGCGGCCGCGGCGTGGGGGCTGCTGTGGTGGGTGAGCGGCGGGCTGCACGAGATCCTCGTCTACGCGAGCCGTCACGTCGACCTGCATGCCGACCGCTTCGTCGTCGACGCAACCGCGCTGTTCGCGGCCGGCACCGCGTGGCTCGCGCACGTCGCGCGCCGCCGGCTGGCATGGCCGCTCGCCGAATGGCCCGCGCTCGCGCTGACGCCGGTGCTGGCGCTGCTCGCGTTGCGTGCGTTCGATGCGTACGAAGCGCCGCTGTCGGGCCTCGGCGCTTTCGCGTGGCCCGTCGCCGTCGGCGCGGGTCTTGCGCTGCTGTGGCGCCAGTCGCGCGGACCGGCAAGCGCCGATGCCGCGCAGGGTGCGGCACCCGGCATCGGCCAAGCCAACGTCGCAGGCGTGATCGCGCCGCTGCATACGCTGATGTTCTGGACCCTGTGCGGGCTGCTGTCGCTCGAAGGCTTCTGGCGCCTGCGCGCATTCGTGCCCGAAGGCGCATGGAGCTGGAGCGCGTGGGCCTACGGTTTCGGTGCGCTGCTCCTGCTCGTATCGGGCCCCGGCTCGCGCCTGCACTGGCCCGTCGCCGCGTTCCCGCGCGCTTACCAGGTGTGGGGCGCGGCGCCGCTCGCCGCGCTGCTGTGGCTGTGGAGCATTGCCAGCGCGACAAGCGACGGCGACGCATCGCCGCTCTTCTGGCTGCCGCTGCTCAATCCGCTCGACATCGCGCAGTTCCTGGTCTTCGTCGCGTTCGCCGCGTGGCTGCGCCGCTTGAAGACGCTCGGCATCGCGTGGCATTCGCGCGCGATCGACTATGTTGCGATCGCAACCGTATTCCTGTGGTTCAACGCGCTGATGCTGCGCACGCTGCATCACGGGGCCGGCGTGCCGTACGAGTTCGGTGCGATGGCCGAATCGACACTCGTGCAGGCGTCGGTGTCCGTGTACTGGACGGTCTGCGCGCTCGCGACAACGATCTGGGCCACGCGCCGCGGGCTGCGCCCGCTGTGGTTCGTCGGCGCCGCGCTGCTCGCGCTCACGGTCGTCAAGCTGTTCCTGTTCGACCTGTCGCACGTGACCGGCATCGAGCGCATCGTGTCGTTCATCGGCATCGGCGTGCTGCTGCTGTTGATCGGCTATTTCTCGCCGCTGCCGCCGAAGGCCGCGGCCCAACGGGACGACCCGCAATGAAACGACTCGCAGCCCTGCTCGGACTGAGCCTGCTCGCGTCGATCGCGGCCGCCGACGGCACGCCGGGCGGTGGCCGCGTCGCGCAGCGCTTCTCGCTCAACCTCGACGGCAGCGCCGCGTATTACCAGCTCACCGTGCCGCAGCCCGTGTATGCAGCCAGCCGGCGCGACGATCTCGGCGACGTGCGCGTCTTCAACGGCGCGGGCGAGCCGGTTCCGTATTCGCTCGACGCACCCGCGTCGGCCGCGCCCACCGTGCCGCCGTCGCGCACGCCGGTGCACTGGTTCCCGCTGCCGCCGGTGCGCGCCGATAACGGCAACGCGCCGCTCGGCGTGACGGTCGGCCCGGACGGCTCGCTGCGCGCGGCCGTCGCCACGCCGGCACCGGCAAAGCGCGGCGCGGATCTCGTCGACCTGTCGCGTGCGAACGGCGACATCGACGCGCTGCTCGTGCACGTGGGCGACGACAGTTACCAGGGGCGTGTGGCCGTCGATGCCAGCGACGATCTGCGCAACTGGCGCTCGCTCGGCAGCACGCAGTTGCTGAAGGTCGGCCGCGGCGACAACATGCTGGTGCAGGAACGCATCGCACTCGAAGGTGCGGCGCCGCGCTACCTGCGGCTGGACTGGCTCGACGGTGCCCCCGCGATCGCGTCGATCGACGTCGAAACGCATCCGCGCGACGCGCGCGGGACGGATACCGCATCCGTGCCGCGCCAATGGCGCGACGCCGCGCGCGTGCGGGCCGGCAGCGCACCCGGCGAGTATCTGTTCGACACCGACGGCGCGTATCCGGTCGACCGCGTGCGCATCGACCTGCCGCAGCCGAACACCGTCGCGCGCGCAACGCTGCAAAGCCGCCCCGACGCGCAGGCGCCGTGGCGCGACGTCGCGGGCGGCGTGCTGTTCCGGCTGCAGGGCAAGGCCGGCGAGCAGCGCAATCCGCCGCTCGAGTTCGCGGCGAACACGGATCGCGCGTGGCGGATCGTCGTCGACATGCGCAACGGCGGATTCGGCGCCGGCCAGCCGGCCGTCGCGATCGGCTGGCATCCGGCCGCGCTGACCTTCGTCGCACGCGGCACGCCACCGTTTACGCTCGGCGTCGGCGATGCGGCGCTCGTGTCGTCGGCCGTCAGCCGCGATGCGCTGCTGGTCGGCATGGCACCCGAAGTCCGTCCCGCGCGCGTCGGCACGGCGCTGCCGATATCGGCGGTCGCGCCGGCGGCGGCTGCCGATACGGACGCGAAGCGCCGCTACGTGCTGTGGGGCGCGCTGGTCGTCGCGGTCGGCGTGCTCGGCACGATTGCCTGGCGTCTCGCGAAAGGCGGCGGCGAGTCGCGCAACCGCGACGAGTGACGCCACACGCCCGCCGCGTGCCTTTATGCAGCGGTTATCCGGCACACCTGTTTCTTTCGACGGCCGCAACGCATCACTGCGACGAACCGTCGTGACGGCGTTCGGCTTCGCTCTTCGCTGGCCGACACCATCGCGCAGCATCCGTTTCCACTTGAACCATCTTATGAAGGTTCGCGTGAAGATCGCGGCAAAGCATAAAAAGCGCGTAAACATCGGTTTCGCCGCGACGCGGCGGGGGGTCTCATGGGCCGTACAAGAGCGGAAGCGCCACACTCCGCTCACGCGACGTTTACGCGGCAAAACCGGGGAAAAGAGCCCGTGCGCGGCGCTCAGCCGAACGTGTAGCGCCCATGCTGGCGCGGCCGCCAAGGTGACGAACGGCAGCTCGCGGCGCCGGCCGCGCGTCGCGCCGCCCATCCCGCGCCACGGCGTGCGCGCAGGTCGCGCCGTGCCGCTGCCACAACGCGCGCCGGCAACGCATGCGCCAGACGCCGCACGGCCGCCACGCGCGCGGCCAGCCGCGACGCCGGCGGCACGCGGCGCACGACGTGCACGACGGGCCGTTTGCAGAGGATCGCGCTGTCGTAGCGCTTGCCGGCGAAGCGCATCACGTCGACGACCTCGAAACCCTGCGCGCCGTAGAACGCCAGCAGATGCGACGCGGGATGCGGCGTATCCAGCGCGAGCAGCGTATAGCCGCGCAACGCGGCCCACTGCTCGGCGAACGACAGCAGCAATGCGCCGATCCCGCGGCTCTGGCAATCGGGATCCACGGCCACCTGGCGCACGCTCGCGACGCCTTCCTGCCGGTACAGCGAGCAGGCCGAAGACGGATCGGTCCCATACAGCGTGGCCGTGCCGATGACGCGCCCGCCGCATACGGCGACGTAGCACTCGCCCGCTTCCGCACGGCGGCGCGTGACGCCCTCGTCCTGATCGACGCACGTGCAGTTGAGCCCCATCGCGCCGAGCCGCGCGAACGCGCGATGCAGCATCGGCGTGAGTTGCGCATAGCTGTCGACTGCCGGATCGAAACGCCGTACGACCACCCGGTCGGCGCACACGGAAGGCGGCGCGGCAGGGAGACGTTCGGCAATCGCGTTCCAGGGTATCGACATCGCAGTGCTCCGTGGTTGGGATGCCCGAAGTCTATGAGCGCGCCGACCGCCCTCGCAAGAAAAAATGTCGTAAAAGTTCGGGGAAATACTTGCAGGAAAAACGGCGACGAAGATGCGCGCCACCGCTCTGCCGGCGTCGTTGCGAACGCATGAAAATACGCCGATCGTTGTGCGTGCAAGCAACTAATCCCGCGACGGCGTCGACGCCCCGCACGCGCTCCGTTGACACCTGCGGCGACGCGATCCAGACTCGCTGTTCCGTCACCGCACCGCGAGCGCTCATGGTCACCTGCTTCCTCCGCTACGTCATCGATCCGTACAAGCTCGACCAGTTCGAAACCTACGGCAAGATGTGGATTCCGCTCGTCGAAAAGTTCGGCGGCACGCATCACGGCTATTTCCTGCCGTCCGAAGGTGCGAGCAACATCGCGCTCGCGATGTTCTCGTTCCCGAGCCTCGCCGAGTACGAGCGCTACCGCGAACGTTCGAAGGACGATCCGGCATGCCAGGCCGCGTTCCGCCATGCGGAGGAAACGCGCTGCATCGTCAGCTACGAACGCAGCTTCTTCCGGCCGGTATTCGAGTAACCGGCAACGGCCGCAGGCATCGCGCCCCTTTTCCTGACCGGGACGAAAAAAAGCCCCGCCTGCATCCGCGCGGCGGGGCCAACCCATGTCAGTAGAGACATCATGGAGGAGACGGGCCCATCTTATCGACCGCGGCGCACCGTCCCAACCAAGCATTTCTGCTATCGATCTGCGCGGCCGCGCACACGATTGCCCCCGCCGCGCGGCATATCGATAGAACGAAAAGTCGTTTTCAGAGTGGCGATGGGGTCGTTACCATCTGGTTTTAAGCCTGTGCTTAGCCGGGCAAGCCATCCCCGAGGAGCGCCCCTTGACTGCATTCGATCAACACCGCCGCCCGTTCGTCGTCGGCATCGGTGGTACCACCCGAGCAGCGTCGTCGACCGAACGCGCGCTGTCGTTCGCGCTGCGCGGCGCGCAAGCCGCCGGCGCGCGCACGCGCCTGTTCGACGGCCCGTTCCTGCATACGCTGCCGCACTACGCCCCCGAACACAAAACGCTGACCGACGCGCAGCGCGAACTGATCGACGCCGTGCGCCAGGCCGACGCGATCATCATCGCGACGCCCGGCTATCACGGCGGCGTCTCCGGCCTCGTGAAGAACGCACTCGACACGCTCGAGGAACTGCGCGCGGACGATCGCCCCTATCTCGACGGCCGCGCGGTCGGCCTGATCGTCACCGCGTACGGCTGGCAGGCAGCCGGCACCGTGCTGACGTCGCTGCGTTCGATCGTCCATGCGCTGCGCGGCTGGCCGACGCCGTTCGGCGCGACCGTGAACACGCTCGAAACGCGTTTCGAAAGCGCCGACAGCTGCTCGGATCCGAAGGTCGTCGCGCAGCTCGAGACGGTCGGCGCGCAAGCCGCCGAGTTCGCGCTCGCATTCGCGTCGCATCGCGCGACCACACACGCGGCATCGGTCGACGCGCTCGCCCCCGTGCTGAAGGTCGCCAACCAGTAATCCCCTTCACTCCGCCGCCCGCGCCCGGCCAACAAGGTCCGCCGTGCGCGGGCGGCGCGTCTTCGGACGCGCGGCGATGTGCTGCGCGCGCCGGCACCGCGCCACGCACGAACCACAGCGACGCTTCGCGTCGAATCCCCTTTCCCGGCATGCCCTCTCGATATCGATTCGGCCCGCCGCGTGATTTGCATTGGCCGAAAGATTGGTTCACGCGGCCGGCGGGTTTTCGTACGCTGAAAGTCCGAACTTTCTCCGCGCACGCCATGAACCGTACGATCCGCTACAAGGGCTATGAAGTCGCCCCCGCCGCCGCCCGGTTGCCGAACGGGCTGTTCGCCGCCAACCTGACGATCGAGCGAGCGGGCGGCGGGCCGTCGCCGCGCTCCGTTTCGTTCGACGCGATCGATTTCTTCTTCGAAGAAGAACACGCGCTCGCCTATGCGTCCCGCTGGGGCCGCCTCTGGGTCGACACGCACGCGTGACGCACGCCTGGCCGGCGTGCGCATGGCCGCGCGAAAATACGCGTTTACGGAAGCTATGCAAGAATCTTTCGACCCGTAATCGCATAACAACAGCCATGACTGACACGCTGCAGGAAGAGCACGCAGCCGCAGATCACGCGATGCGCAACTGGACCTTCGAGAGTCATGGTCCGGTCAGGATCGGTTCCGATGCGCACAAGCAGATGTTCTGTCGCATGCTGCTCGACACACATAACCCGTACAAGCCGGCCGTGATCGACTGGCCGGCGCTCAAGCCCGACGAGCTCAGGCGGCTCACGTCGCTGCCGATCTGGGACATCGCGGTGCAAACCGAAGGCCGCGCGTCGATTCGCGTGGCGACCTACGCAGCGACGGTCGGCGATCCGCTGCTGCGCCGCGCGCTCGAGATGGACGGCGGCGAGGAAGCGCGCCACAAGGTCGTATTGTCGAAGCTCGTCGCGGCCTACGGCATCCGGCTCGCGCCCGAGCCGGCCTACCCGGCGCCGAAGGACCCCGAGTGGTCGTGGATGATGACGGGCTTCAGCGAATGCATCGACAGCTTCTTCGCGTTCGGCCTGTTCCGCTCCGCGCAGCGCTCCGGTTATTTCCCGCCCGAACTCGTCGACACCTTCGAGCCGGTGATCCAGGAAGAAGGCCGCCACATCCTGTTCTTCGCGAACTGGTACGCCTGGTACTGGCGCACGATCCCGTGGTGGCGCCGGCCGTGGTTCTTCGCGCGCGTCGCGGCCGTGTGGGTGCACCTGATCCGCGACCGCATCGGCATCGCGCGCGGCATCGATGCCGACGGCGTCGCGCGTGACGCGAACTTCCCGGCAACCGGCACCGCCGACATCGGCGATGCGCTGAACCCGCGCGAGCTGATCGAGCTGTGTCTGGTCGAGAACGACCGGCGGATGGCCGGTTACGACAAGCGCCTGCTGCGCCCGATGTTCGTGCCGCGGATGGCGCGGTTCGCGCTGCGGTTTCTCAAGAAGTAAGGTCGAGGGGCCCGGCTGCAGGTCATGCGGGCCTACAAACCACCGTGCGCTGGGCGGTGCGTCCGCGCAGCGCGGGTTGACCGTCGCCACCGCGGACGATTCGATCCGGAGCGCTCGCACCGCATGCCGGACGAATCGGCGCCCCTCCTGCTCGAAACCAGCTCGTTCCATGCGGTGAGCGACCGCTTCGGCTCACATCCGTGGACCGAATGTGGCGCGCCCGATACACCTTCTCCCACCTTTTTGCCTCCGACGATTCGGCGCGCCCACGGCGTGAGGGCACTGACCAGCGGGGGTCTTTGACACCCCTGGCGACGCCACGTGGGGCACGCTGCGGGGCCGTCTCCCCGGCTGTCCGGCATGCCTCCCGATTTCGCTCGGATACCGGCATCACCGATATCGGTCAATAGGACAAATCCGATAGTTGAATGCCAAGAATCCTATCTGTCGCTTTGTAGCAATTTTCGTAGCAACTTTTTACAAATTCGACGAGCCCGCCGGCCCGGAACGCCCGCCGTATGGGCAGCCACGACGGCCGAGATGCGCAAATCGGCACAGACCCATATTCGCCACCTCAAATTTATTTGATTTACATACAATCAAATTAAATAAAAATCACCCCCCAATAAAATCACAACTTAATAAGATAACAAGACATTCAATACATTATCAATCCGCACATCGCCAGACATTACAAAAATGAAAGAACGACCTTCCCCGCAAACGTTTGCTATTTCATTTGTCTTACTTATTCACTCACCCCATGTGTAATACGCCACACAAAACACGCGCAACCAGTTGATTTTTATACGAATTCATAGCGAGATCGCGAAAAACTCAAGACCTTCAAGTAACATTCTTACGCCTTTCATATTCATTCTTCTCCAATGCATCAAAAGACGATGTATTAACCATCTTTTAACTTTCACAACCCTCCATTTATCACTATTTGTCAATCAATAAAATCCACCTCCAATAAACTCCGCCCATCAATTTTGAGATTCGCGCGAGCGCACGGAGTATTCCTCTAACAAAAGAGACCGGTGTGTGGCGTGCACATTTGGAGGTAACAGGACATGAACCGCACATACCGCTCGATCTGGAACGAAGCGCTTGGCGCCTGGGTCGCGGCATCGGAAATCGATTCGGCACGGGGCAAGCCGAACAAGTCGGCCGTCGTGGTCGCCGCAGTCGCAGCACTGGCGATCGGCCTGCCGGGGCTCGCCGAGGCCAATACGCTCAACACACAGCAGACCTGCTTTACGGGAAGCAACGGCGCAGTCGGCCGAGTTAACCCGGGTGGCACGCAAAACCAGGCTGGCGACGGCTCCGGTACGTATTCGATCGTGGCCGGCTGTAACTCCAACGGCAACGGCTGGACCGGCGTCACGGTTTACGGCTCCTTCGCGCAAGCGACCGGTAACGGCGCCGTCGCCACCGGCATGCAGTCGTCGGCCGGCCTGTGGGGCGTCGCGGCCGGCCTCGAAACCACCGCGAGCGGCGCAGGCGCCACCGCGCTCGGCTTCGGCTCGACGGCAAACGCGTTGAACTCGGTCGCAATCGGCGGTGCGGGCGGCAACGGCACGACGCCGCTGTCGCAGGCAAATTCGACCATCGCGTCGGGCGCGGGCTCGATCGCAATCGGCAGCAACGCAACGAAGGGCGCACAGTCGGCCGCTTCGGACAGCATCGCGATCGGCGGGCAGTCGGCAGTTACGTCGGCCGCCACGTCGGGGATCGCAATCGGCGTCAATTCGAGCGCGACTGTTGCAAACTCGGTTGCACTTGGCAGCAACTCGATCACGACCTCCGCCGCAGGCACCACGACCGGCGGCACGGGCGCGGTCAGCAATACGACGATCGGTAGTCAGACCTTTGGCACGTATGCAGGCGCGAATTCGGCAGGCGGCGTGGTCAGCGTCGGTGCTGTGAACGCAGAGCGTCGTATCCAGAACGTCGCAGCAGGGCTCGTCAGTGCAAGCAGCACCGACGCGATCAACGGTAGCCAGCTCTACGCAGTCGCGAGCACGACGACGTCGAATATCACCAGTCTGTCGACCTCAACGTCGACGGGTTTGTCGTCGGCTAACAGCTCGATCACTTCGTTGTCCACTTCGACTTCGACCGGCATCTCGTCGCTGTCCACGTCGACCTCGACCGGTCTGTCGTCGGCTAACAGCTCCATCACTTCGCTGTCGACTTCGACCTCGACCGGCCTTTCATCGGCCAACAGCTCCATCACGTCACTGTCCACGTCGACCTCGACGGGTCTGTCGTCGGCTAATAGCTCGATCACTTCGCTGTCGACCTCCACGTCAACGGGTCTGTCGTCGGCGAATAGCTCCATCACGTCGCTGTCCACCTCGACCTCGACGGGTCTCTCGTCGGCCAACAGCTCCATCACGTCGCTGTCCACCTCGACCTCGACGGGTCTCTCGTCGGCCAACAGCTCCATCACGTCGCTGTCCACGTCGACCTCGACCGGCATCAACTCGCTGTCCACTGGCCTGAGCTCGGCCAACAGCTCGGTGACGTCGCTGTCCACCTCGACCTCGACGGGGCTCTCGTCGGCTAATAGCTCGATCACTTCGCTTTCGACTTCCACGTCGACCGGCCTTTCGTCGGCCAACAGCTCCATCACGTCGCTGTCCACGTCGACCTCGACGGGTCTGTCGTCGGCTAATAGCTCGATCACCTCCCTGTCCACGTCGACCTCGACCGGCATCAACTCGCTGTCCACCGGCCTCAGCTCGGCCAACAGCTCGGTGACGTCGCTGTCCACCTCGACCTCGACCGGCCTCTCGTCGGCTAACAGCTCGATCACTTCGCTGTCGACCTCGACCTCGACCGGCATCAACTCGCTGTCCACCGGCCTGAGCTCGGCCAACAGCTCGGTGACGTCGCTGTCCACTTCGACCTCGACGGGTCTCTCGTCGGCTAATAGCTCGATCTCGTCGCTTTCGACCTCGACCTCGACCGGCATCAGCTCGCTGTCCACCGGCCTGAGCACGGTCACGACCAAGACGGACAACCTCGGCAACAGCACGGCATCGGCACTCGGCGGCGGCTCCACGTACAACCCGACGACCGGGACGGTCTCCGCACCGGCGTACACGACCTACAACGCGAACGGCACGACGTCGACCGCCAGCAGCGTCGGCTCGGCGATCGACAACATCAACAGTCAGGGCATCAAGTACTTCCACGCGAACTCGACCGGTGCCGACAGCGTCGCGACCGGCACCGACGCCGTCGCCATCGGCAGCGGCGCCACCGCCGGCACCAACAATTCCGTCGCGCTCGGCGCCAACTCGCAGACCGCCGCAGCCAATCCCACGAGCAGCGCGACCGTCAACGGCGTCACGTTCGGAGGATTCGCAGGCACCGCGCCGGTCGGCACCGTCAGCGTCGGCAGCCCGGGCAACGAGCGACAAATCACCAACGTCGCCGCCGGCCAGGTGACGCAGACCAGTACCGACGCGATCAACGGCAGCCAGCTTTATTCGGTTGCCCAACAGGTTGGTACCGCGACCAGTGCCATTTCGTCGTTGTCCACGTCGACCTCGACCGGCCTCTCGTCGGCTAACAGCTCGATCACGTCGCTGTCCACCTCGACTTCGACCGGCATCAATTCGCTGTCCACCGGCCTGAGCTCGACCAACAGTTCGGTGTCGTCGCTGTCGACTTCCACGTCGACGGGCCTGTCCTCAGCTAACAGTTCGATCACTTCGTTGTCCACCTCGACTTCGACGGGAATCAACTCGCTGTCCACCGGCCTCAGCTCGACCAACAGCTCGGTGACTTCGCTTTCGACCTCCACGTCGACCGGCCTCTCATCAGCCAACAGCTCGATCACCTCGCTGTCGACCTCGACCTCGACCGGTCTGTCGTCGGCTAACAGCTCCATCACTTCGCTGTCGACTTCGACCTCGACCGGCATCAACTCGCTGTCCACCGGCCTCAGCTCGACCGACAGCTCGGTGACTTCGCTTTCGACTTCCACGTCGACCGGCCTGTCGTCGGCTAACAGCTCCATCACGTCGTTGTCCACCTCGACTTCGACGGGTCTCTCGTCGGCCAACAGCTCGATCACGTCGCTGTCCACCTCGACTTCGACCGGCATCAATTCGCTGTCCACCGGCCTCAGCTCGACCGACAGCTCGGTGGCTTCGTTGTCGACTTCCACGTCGACGGGTCTGTCCTCGGCTAACAGCTCGATCACGTCGTTGTCCACCTCGACTTCGACGGGCCTCTCGTCGGCCAACAGCTCGATCACTTCGCTGTCCACCTCGACTTCGACCGGCATCAATTCGCTGTCCACCGGCCTCAGCTCGACCGACAGCTCGGTGACTTCGCTTTCGACTTCCACGTCGACCGGCCTTTCGTCGGCTAACAGCTCCATCACGTCGTTGTCCACCTCGACTTCGACGGGTCTGTCGTCGGCCAACAGCTCGATCACTTCGTTGTCCACCTCGACTTCGACTGGCCTGTCCTCGGCGAACAGCTCGATCACATCGCTGTCCACGTCGACCTCGACCGGCATCAACTCGCTGTCCACCGGCCTCAGCTCGACCAACAGCTCGGTGACTTCGCTGTCGACTTCCACCTCGACGGGCCTGTCCTCGGCAAACAGCTCGATCACGTCCCTGTCCACGTCGACCTCGACCGGCATCAATTCGCTGTCCACCGGCCTCAGCTCGACCGACAGCTCGGTGGCTTCGTTGTCGACTTCCACGTCGACGGGTCTGTCCTCGGCGAACAGCTCGATCACGTCGCTGTCCACTTCGACCTCGACCGGCATCAATTCGCTGTCCACCGGACTGAGCTCGACCAACAGCTCGGTGACGTCGCTGTCAACTTCCACCTCGACTGGCCTGTCCTCGGCGAACAGCTCGATCACGTCGCTGTCCACCTCGACTTCGACCGGCATCAACTCGCTCTCCACCGGCCTCAGCTCGACCGACAGCTCGGTGGCTTCGTTGTCGACTTCCACCTCGACTGGCCTGTCCTCGGCAAACAGCTCGATCACCTCGCTGTCCACCTCGACCTCGACCGGCATCAATTCGTTGTCCACCGGCCTCAGCTCGACCGACAGCTCGGTGGCTTCGTTGTCGACTTCCACGTCGACGGGCCTGTCCTCGGCAAACAGCTCGATCACCTCGCTGTCCACCTCGACCTCGACCGGCATCAATTCGTTGTCCACCGGCCTGAGCTCGACCAACAGCTCGGTGACTTCGCTGTCGACCTCCACGTCGACCGGCCTGTCCTCGGCCAACAGCTCGATCACCTCGCTGTCGACCTCGACCTCGACCGGTCTGTCGTCGGCTAACAGCTCCATCACTTCGCTGTCGACTTCGACCTCGACCGGCATCAACTCGCTGTCCACCGGCCTGAGCTCGACCGACAGCACGATCCTGTCGCTGTCGACCTCGACCTCGACCGGCATCGGCTCGCTGTCCACCGGCCTGAGCTCGACGAACAGCTCGGTGTCGTCGCTGTCGACTTCCACCTCGACCGCGATCAACGCCGCGAAGACGCACTACTACAGCGTCAACGACAACGGCACGCAGCAAAGCAACTACGCCAACGACGGCGCAACGGGCGCCAACGCCCTCGCGGCAGGCGTCAACGCAAGTGCGGCAGGCGCAAGCAGCGTCGCGGTCGGCGACGGTTCGAACGCGCAGTCGGCAGGCGCGGTCGCGATCGGCCAGAACGCATCGGCAACGGGCGGCAAGGCCGTGTCGATCGGCTCCGGCAACACCGCGAGCGGCGACGGCGCGGTAGCGATCGGCGATCCGAGCGTCGCGACGGGTACCGGCGCGGTAGCGATGGGCGCGAACGACACGGCGACCGGCAACGGCGCAGTGGCGCTCGGCAACGCAAACACGGCAAACGGCGCCAGCGCGCTCGCCCTCGGCAGCTCGAACCAGGCCACCGCGGACAACACGATCGCGCTGGGCAGCCAGTCCACGGCCAGCGCCACCGGCGCACAAGCCTACGGCTCGGCTGCCAAAGCCACGGCCGCCGACGCGCTCGCTTTCGGTACGAACGCGCAAGCCAACGTCGCCAACTCGATCGCGCTCGGTGCGAACTCGGTCACGAGTGCCGCGAACCCGACGTCGAGCGCCACGATCGGCGGTGTCACGTACCTCTTCGCGGGCAGCTCGCCGGCAGGCGTGGTGAGCGTCGGCGCGCCGGGCCAGGAACGCCAGATCACGAACGTCGCCGCCGGCCGGATCTCGGCCAGCAGCACGGACGCGATCAACGGCAGCCAGCTCAACGCGACGAACAACGCGGTCACCGCGCTGTCGACGTCCACCGCGTCGAACGTCGCGTCGCTGTCGACCGGCATCAACTCGCTGTCCACGGGTCTCAGCTCGACGAACAGCAACCTCACGTCGCTGTCCACGTCGACCTCGACCGCGATCAGCTCGCTGTCGACGGGCCTCAGCGCGACGAACAGCAACGTGTCGTCGCTGTCCACGTCGACGTCGACCGGCATCGGTTCGCTGTCCACCGGACTGAGCTCGACGAACAGCACGGTCGCCTCGCTGTCGACCGGCGTGACGAACATCAACAACACGCTGAACCAGTTGTCGACGACGCTCAACAACAACACGACGCGCGCGATCAATACCAACGGCGTCGCCGCCGACATGAACGGTACCGGCAGCGATCACCCGACCGTCACCGCCGGCTCGAACTCGGTGGCGATCGGCGCGAATTCGACGGATGGCGGCCGCCAGAACGTCGTCTCGGTCGGCAGCGACACGCAGCAGCGCCAGATCGTGAACGTCGCGCCGGGTACGCAAGGCACCGACGCAGTGAACGTGAACCAGCTGACGCAGGTGCAGACGACGCTGTCGACGGCACTGTCGGGCCAGCAGGCGCAGATCAACTCGCTGGGTTCGCAACTGCAGCAGACCGACCAGATGGCGAAGCAGGGTATCGCGGCCGTCGGCGCGATGGCGTCGATCCCGCAGCTCGATCGCGACGCCAACTTCGGCATGGGTGTCGGCACGTCGACCTTCCTCGGCCAGAAGGCGATGGCGGTCAACATGCAGGCTCGCATCACGGAGAACCTGAAGGCGTCGATCAACGGCGGCTTCAGCGGCGGTCAGAAGGTGATCGGCGCCGGCATGCTGTACCAGTGGAAGTAACGCGTCGCGCCGCCAGGTCGCCCGGCTCGCCAGCCGGCCGGCCCGCGGCGGCCCCGACGGCAGGACGAGCCGGCCGCGCAGCCCGCGGCCGGCTTCTGTCAACCCAAGCTTTGAGGACGTAACCGTGAACAAACTCGCTTTTGCGCTCGCGCTTTCCGCAATGGCCCTCGCCGCGTGCTCGACCGCATCCGGCCCGACCTTCAGCGCCTCCGAACTGCAACCGCGCGACGGCATGCGCACATTCCAGGTGGACTGCCACGGCCTGCTGTCCGGCCCGCAGACCTGCATGAAGGCCGCCCGCAAGATCTGCGGCGACCAGCCGGTGCGTGCCGTCGACTCGGCCCGCGCGCTGCGCGACAAATCCGATCCTGCGACGCTCGTCTTCCAGTGCGGCGCCGCGCCGGCCGAAGCGGCTGCGGCCACGGCCGCCGAACCGGCGCCTGCCACCGTCGAACACGTGAACCTGTCGGGCGACGCGCTGTTCGCGACCGACCACGCGACGCTCGCACCGACCGCACGCGAATCGCTCGACCGGCTGCTGAGCGAGCGCGCGGACCGCACGTACTCGCAGGTGACGATCACCGGCTTTACGGATACGGTGGGCAGCGACGACTACAACCTTGCGCTGTCGAAGCGCCGTGCCGAATCCGTCGCCGCCTATCTGAAGGCGCACGGGCTGAAGGCCGACACGCTGACGGTCACGGGCCGCGGCAAGGCCGATCCGGTTGCGTCCAACGCGACGCCCGAAGGCCGTGCCAGCAACCGCCGCGTCGAAATCACGCTGCAGCACTGAGCGGGCGACCGCCGCGCGCGGCGGCCGATCCGGCAGGCCGCCAGCGCCGCGCCGGACATCCGCCGATCGACGCGGGCGCCGCTGCGCCGGCGCCCCGTTCCCGCTGGCCGTCGGCTATGTCAAAGTTCGTCACGCCCCTCCACAAACCGGCGATTTCCGTGCCACAATCGCCGCAGACAGTCGCCGGGGCAGCCCGCCCGAATCGCACGCCGTGCCAGGCGTGCCCGACGACACGCCGGAATCCGGCTGCCGCCCTCGCGAACCACGTCGCCCGATTCGCGTGCCGCGGCGCACCGGCGCGAATGCAACCATGACAATCCACGGCGCGCCGCTTCCGGGCCAGACGCTCGACGCCATGCCCGGACGCACGACGCCGCAGAGGAAACCAACCGGTGACGGACATCAATGAAGCCGCCTCGGGCGGCACCCGCAAGCAACGGCCGGCGGTCGGCATCTCGCTGTTTGCGCGGGACGGCCAGGCGATCTGGGAAAACGGCATTCACCAGAACATCGCGTTCCTCGCGATGATGCTCAAGCGCTCGGATCGCGTCGGCCCCGTCTATTTCCTGAACGGCGGCGACGCCAACGCACTGCCGGCCGGCCTCGAACTCGACGGCCTCGACATCCCGCTCGTGAATCCCGCCGACGTCACGCACGAACTCGACGTCGTGATCGAAATGGGCGCGCAGTTGCCGGTCGAATGGCTCAGGCACATGAAGGCGCTCGGCAAGAAAATCGCCGCGTTCTTCTGCGGGCACGTGTATGCCGGCCTGTGCGAAACCCCGATCTTCGAAAAACCGTCGGGGCATATCTTCAACGGCGCGCCGTTCGACGAAGTGTGGCTGCTGCCGCAATACGACAAGACCGCGGCGCCGATGCTGCAGACCATCCTGCGCGCGCCGGTGCACCTGATGCCGCACATCTGGTCGCCGTACTTCCTCGATCGCCGCATCGCCGCGCTGGCGAGCGAAGGCGCGACGTTCGGCTATCGGCCCGGCCGCCGCCCGTGGCGCCTGGCGATGCTCGAGCCGAACATCTCGGTCGTCAAGTCCTGCCACTACCCGATGCTCGCGTGCGACGAGTTCTATCGCGCGCGGCCGGACGCGGTGCTACACATGTTCGTCGTCAACGCGATGCACATGAAGGAGCATCCGACCTTCGTGCACTTCGCGAACAGCCTCGATCTCGTGCGCCAGCACAAGGCGACCTTCGAACCGCGCATCGACCTGCCGGGCTTCATGGCGCGCCATGCGGATGCGGTCGTGTCGCACCACTGGGAAAACGGGCAGAACTACCTGTACTACGACGTGCTGCACGGCGGTTATCCGCTGATCCACAACTCGACGCTGCTCGGCGACGCCGGCTATTACTACCCGGACTTCGACTCGGCCGCGGGCGGCCGCGCGCTGCTCGAAGCGTGGCTGCATCACGACGAACGCCTCGACGACTACCGTGCGAAGGCCGACCGGCTGCTGCAGTCGGTCTCGATCGACAACCCCGCGAACCTCGACGCGTTCGTCTCGCGTCTGGTCGCCTGAACCGGAGCATACGCATGTCGGACTCCAATGCCCGTCAAGCGCCCGGCGAGGGCAAGCGTCTCGTCGTCGGCGTGTCGCTGTTCGTCCGCGGCGCCGGCCAGTCGCTGTGGGAAAACGGCATCTTCCAGAACTGCCTGCTGCTGATCCTGCTGCTGCGCCAGTCGCCGCTCGTCGCGGAAGCCGTGATGGTGAACGGCGGCGAACAGGTCGCCGATCCGCAGATGATGCTCGGCGAATGGGACGTGCCGCTGCTGTCGATGGACGAAGCGCTGCAACGCTGCGACGTGCTGATCGAAATGAGCGCGCAGTTCGGCGCGGACTACCTGCGCGCGTTCCGCGAGCGCGGCGGCAAGGTCGTCACGATGCGGGTCGGCAACGACTACGTGATCGACATCGAGCGCGCGATGTTCAACAAGCCGTCGGGCTTCCTGTTCTCGGGCGCGCCGTACGACGCGGTGTGGACGATTCCCGAATTCGAGCGCTCGTGCCTGCACTATTACCAGACGGGGCTGCGTGCGCCGGTCACGATCGTCCCGCACATCTGGCACCCGATGCTGTTCGACAAGGCGCGCGCGACGCTCGGCGCCGGTTTGTCGTACGGCTATCGGCCTGGCAAGCCGCGCTGGCGCGTGACGATGTTCGAGCCGAACATCTGCATGGTGAAGACGAGCATCATCCCGATGCTGGTCACGGAAGAGGCATACCGCGCCGATCCGAAATTCCTTGAATTCGTGCGCGTGTGCAACACGATCCACATCAAGGAGCACGCAACCTTCGTCCACTTCGCGAAGAGCCTCGACATCGTGAATCATGGCATCACGACGTTCGAAAGCCGCTATGCGGTGTACGAGTTCATGGCCGCGTACGGCGATGCGGTAGTGTCGCACACGTGGGAAAACGCGCAGAACTACCTGTATTACGAGCTGCTGTACGGCGACTATCCGCTAATCCACAACTCGCCGTTCCTCGGCAAGGCTGGGTATTTCTATCCGGACTTCGACTGCCAGGCCGGCGGTCGCGCGCTGCTGCAGGCGTTCGCCGAACACGACGCGAACCTGGAAGCGTACCGCGAGCAGTCGAAGCACGTGCTCAGCTCGGTCAGCATCTACAACCCCGGGAACGTCGCCGCCTATACGGACGCGATCGCCACCCTCTATCGCGACGCGTGACGCGCCGCCCTTTCCGGACCCCGACATGAACGTACGCACGCCCCTCACCCGGGCCAAATGGATGATCGGCTGCGCCGTCGCTTCGATCGCGATCGGCGCGCACGCGCAATCCGCCGGCGAATCGGCCGACTCGCTGCTCCGCGACTCGAACGCGGTGTTCAAGCAGCTCGATGCCGGCCAGTACGACGCTGTGTGGAGCGGCGCCGCCGCGTTCGTGAAGGCGCGCATCAAGCAGGACCAGTTCGCGGCCGACATGCAGCATGCGCGCCAGTCCGTCGGTACGGTCAGCCATCGCGGCTGGGCGCAGATCACGCGCATCCGCTACACGAACGCATCGGCGATGCCCGACGGGCTCTACGCGAACGTCGACTATGCAACCACGCTGACGAACGGCGCGACCGTGTACGAGAAGCTGAGCTTTCGCCTCGACGACGACGGCCGCTGGCACCTGACGGGCTACGTGCCGCGCCAGTCGCAAGGCGCCGTGCAGTAAGCCGCGCACCGCCCGCCTCACGGAGCCGCCATGAAACTCAATGTCGCGATAACGATGAACGTGCAGCGCGACGCGACGCAGTCGATCTGGTACAACGGCGCGAACCAGCATTGCGTGTACCTGTACATGCTGCTGAAGCAGTCGCCACTGATCGGCGAGGTGTGGCTCGCGCACGACGACGGCGTCACCGACTATCCGCAGGCGCTGATGATGGATGCGTTCGGCGACGCGCTGCGGCCGCTGTCGTCGGTCGTCCACCAGACCGACCTGTTGATCGAGATGAACGCGTTCGTCGACCCGTCGCACACGGACGTCGTGCGCCGTCGCGGCGGCAAGTGCGTGTCGTACCGCTTCGGCAACGACTACGTGATCGCGGTCGAGACGATCAACTTCGAGAAGAACGACTGGCGGCCGAACCCGCACCGCGTGCAGTTCGACGAGATCTGGACCAACCCGCAGCACATGATCGAATTGCTCTCTGAATCGCTGGAAGGGCTTTCCGCCGCCATGATCGCCGAGCTGGGACGCTACCGGCATCAAGTCTTCATCGAGAAGCTGGGCTGGGACGTGGTCTCCACCTCCAGGGTCCGCGACCAGGAATTCGACCAGTTCGACCATCCGCAAACCCGCTACATCGTCGCCATGGGCCGCCAGGGCATCTGCGGTTGCGCCCGCCTGCTGCCGACGACCGACGCCTACCTGCTCAAGGACGTCTTCGCCTACCTGTGCAGCGAAACCCCGCCGAGCGATCCGTCGGTCTGGGAGCTTTCGCGCTACGCCGCCAGCGCGGCGGACGATCCGCAGCTGGCGATGAAGATATTCTGGTCCAGCCTGCAATGCGGCTGGTACCTGGGGGCCAGTTCGGTGGTGGCGGTGACCACCACGGCCATGGAGCGCTATTTCGTTCGCAACGGCGTGATCCTCCAGCGCCTCGGCCCGCCGCAGAAGGTCAAGGGCGAGACGCTGGTCGCGATCAGCTTCCCGGCCTACCAGGAGCGCGGCCTGGAGATGCTGTTGCGCTACCACCCGGAATGGCTGCAGGGTGTACCGCTGTCGATGGCGGTGTGAATGCATACTTGCGCGGCCTATTTCCAGGCCGTGTATCGCGCGCCGGTGATCGAACTGCCGCATATCTGGTCGCCGTATTTCATCGAGCGCAGCCTCGACGCCGACCCCGAACTGAAGGCCCGCTTCGGCTACCGGAATCACGGCCCGGCAAAGCGCATCGCGTTCTTCGAACCGAACCTGAACGTCGTGAAGAGTTCGATCGTGCCGATGCTCGCCGCGAACGCGTGCTACGTCGAGCATCCGGAGTTCGTCGAGCACGTGTACATGACCAATACGTTCGACAAGAAGGAGAACGTCGCCTTCAAGCATCTCGCGCTCGGGCTCGAGATGGTGCGCGACGGCAAGGCGACGGCCGACGTGCGCGCGCCGTTCGTCGCGTGGGCCGCGCATCACACCGACATCGTCGTGTCGCATCACTGGGAAAACGGCCTCAACTACCTGCTGTACGACGCGCTGTACGGCAACTACCCGCTCGTGCACAACTCGCCGTTCCTGCGCGACGTCGGCTACTACTATCCGGACTTCGAGATCTTCGACGCGGCGCGCGCGATCGCGACCGCCGCGCAAACGCACGACGCGCGGCTCGACGACTATGCGGCGGCCGCTCGCCGCTGCCTGCACCAGGTCGACACGCTCGCCGAACACAACGTCCGCGCGTATTCCGCGCAGATCCAGCAGCTGTTCGCCGGCCGCGCGCTCGGCTGACCGCATTCGCACACGCCCCTGCCCATACGACGCGATCGACCGCGCGATGGCGCTCGTGCTCGGCGGCGTCGGAATGGATCGATCGATTTGTTGAGCGTCCGGACGGCAGGCTGATCGCGCCCGGACGATGTCGAAGCCGGCCGCATGCCGGCCCGTACGCACTCCGGATGCGCTACACCAGCACCCGGTCGCCGCTTTGCGCGGCGAATGCGCGGCCATGCCGTCGCCCCGTGCGAGCGAGCATGGCGAAGCAACGAGCCGCCGGCCGGCTTGCGCCGCCGGATTGCTTCACGAGGCTGTCGGACACGCCGCGCGCGATCGCCGAATCGTCGCCGCACGCGCCCGCGATAACGCCCGCGTAATAGTGCCGCGCCGCCAGCTCGCGGCCGTTGGCGTCGAGCAGTGTCATCCGCTGAATACGGCGCGCGACCGCCTTCAGGCCGTCGAGATACGGCGCGACGTCGATCGGCACATCGGTCGATTCGGCACCCAGTTGCCACAGCATGTCGGCCAGCTCGGCGAGCGCGACCAGGTCGCACGCATCGGTCGCCTGCGTGCCCGTTCCGCCTCCGGTCTTCGTCCCCGCCATGCTCACGCCCCTTTTGCGAATCATCCCGGCCACGTGCCGGCCCCAACCGACTCCGGCGCGCATCACGCATGCCGCCCGCCTGTTCCCGCGCCGTCACGCGGCGGCCGGCGGCCGCCATGTAAAACGGATGCCCTGCGCCCATGCGACGCCGGCATCCACGATGATCTGCCGGTCGATCTCGTTCTCGACGCCTTCGACGACGACGTGCCGCGCGCCTTCATGCGCGAACGCGATCAGCCTGCGGAACTGGTATCGCCCGATCGCGTTGCGCTTGATCATCGACAGGATCGACCGGTCGAGCTTCACGATGATCGAATTGCTCTCTGAATCGCTGGAAGGGCTTTCCGCCGCCATGATCGCCGAGCTGGGACGCTACCGGCATCAAGTCTTCATCGAGAAGCTGGGCTGGGACGTGGTCTCCACCTCCAGGGTCCGCGACCAGGAATTCGACCAGTTCGACCATCCGCAAACCCGCTACATCGTCGCCATGGGCCGCCAGGGCATCTGCGGTTGCGCCCGCCTGCTGCCGACGACCGACGCCTACCTGCTCAAGGACGTCTTCGCCTACCTGTGCAGCGAAACCCCGCCGAGCGATCCGTCGGTCTGGGAGCTTTCGCGCTACGCCGCCAGCGCGGCGGACGATCCGCAGCTGGCGATGAAGATATTCTGGTCCAGCCTGCAATGCGGCTGGTACCTGGGGGCCAGTTCGGTGGTGGCGGTGACCACCACGGCCATGGAGCGCTATTTCGTTCGCAACGGCGTGATCCTCCAGCGCCTCGGCCCGCCGCAGAAGGTCAAGGGCGAGACGCTGGTCGCGATCAGCTTCCCGGCCTACCAGGAGCGCGGCCTGGAGATGCTGTTGCGCTACCACCCGGAATGGCTGCAGGGTGTACCGCTGTCGATGGCGGTGTGAATGTCGGGATTGCCGACCACCAGATTGTTCAAGGCGCTGAAGCCGACGCCGAAATCGTCGATCGCGATCCGGCACCCGGCCTGCCGGAAGCGGTTCACGAACGACCGGCCCGCGACGGGATTCAGCGGCCCCGTCTCCGTGATCTCGACCACCAGACGCGCCGCGACCGACGGTTCGCGCTCGAGCCGCCTGAAAATCGCGAGCCACGCATCGTCGACGACCGCACTCGCCGCCGCGACGTTGCACCCGTAGACGGCGCCCGGATCGGCGCGCAGCCCGTCGATCGTCCGGCTCACCACGAGCCGGTCGAACCAGCGCATCAGCCCGAGCGCCTCGAGGCGCGGCAGGAACGCGACCGGCGGCAGCACGTCGCGCTCGCCCCAGCGCAACCGCGCCAGGCATTCCTGGTACAGCACGCCGCCCGACAGGTCGGATCGGCACACCGGCTCGTGCGCGAACCCGAGCCGGCTTTCCACGAAACTGCGTACCGACGCGAGGTCGGGATGATCGTCGGGGGCGCCGAACACGAGATCGATTTCGTCACGATTCGCTTCCCGATTCGCCTCCAGGCGAGCTTCGACCGCATTCATCCGGCGCTCCGGCAAATGGCGAGCCGCCGAAGACGGCTCGACCTCAACAAACATGCGGAGCGAACCGACCATGACGCGCTCCGCCGCCTACCCGGCCCATCCTGTTATGTCGATCTTTTCCGGGAGCGTACTTATCGCTTCGGCGCGCCGTCAAATTCGATATTTTCAACGGTATTCAACTACTGGGAATACACCATGCACGCACGACACCGACAGTGCGACAGGTTACACAACGCGAATTACGGAAACCCAATCCGGAAACCGTTTGTCTTTTTCGTCTAAACAACTTCATCCGAATCGGTTTTCCGCGATATGCCAGCATCCAAAATCGGGAATTTCTCAATTGATCAGATAAATGCTGGTGCATGAAGCGCCGCCCGCACTCGATGCCAAGCCCACCGCCGTGGCCGGTTGCCCGGGGCCATTATCCGCAGAAAACCTGCCGCCGCGCGATCATTCGATCGCCGCAGCATGCAATTTTCCGTTTTCAAACGAAATTATTTAACTTCAAAACAGAATCAAACCACCTCGAATCAATAATATCAATTTAAATTATATGATGATTATCGATCGAACCTAATTTAACAATCTTTCCGACTTGTTAACCTATAAACTTGTTTTCGACGAACTTCCCTCGGAGCCGTCAAATTCGTGCCTTCAAAAACCGTCGACCCGAACGGGTTCGACGGTTTCTTTTTTAACGGCATTAATTCATCAGACATTAGGGCGGGACAACCCCGATGGCGGCCCGCGGCGCAGCGGGCAAGCGCCTCGAAAAAACGGGCGTTATGCGGCCGTCGCACCGATCAGGTTCGCGAGCAGCACGTCGTATTCGGCGACGAGCGCGGGATTCGCCGACGTGTAGCGGCTGAGGATGTCGCGCTGGCGCCGCGTGTACGCTTCCCAGTCGTCGTCATGCGTATGGAGCGCGCGCAGCAGCGCATCGGCGCCCTGCTGCACGTCGTTGTCCGGATAGTAGTAGCCGAGATCGGGCGCGAGGCTCGCGTTGTGCACGAGCGGATAGCCCTGCCAGCACACGTCGAAATAGAAATAGTTGAGCGGGTTCGACCATTGATGCGACACGACGATATCGGTCAGGTCGGCCAGGAACAGCGGCGTATCGAAGCGCCCGACGAAGCTTGCCTTGCCCGCACGCACGATGTCCAGGTAATTCATCAGCATCACGAACTCGGGGCTGTCGTGCGCGAGGCGATCGGCGTTCGTCACGTGCGTGAAGCAGATCGCATCGGGGTCGCGGCGATACGCCTCGTCGATGATCAGCATCGGATACACGCAGAACTTCACGACGTTGTGGTTCGGCTCCATTACCGTCAGTCGCTTGCCTGGCTCGCTGCGCGGCCGGTATTCGCCGTGCTCCGGCAGCGATTGCGCGCGTGCGCTCAGGAACATCGGATCCCACACGAACGGCACGACGCGCCCCGGGCAGCGGCGCAGCGACTGCAGGAACGGCAGCGACGACGGCGCGATCTGCGGAATCGCCCACACCTCGTCGTAGCCGCGGTTGATGAAGAGCGAATCCCACAGCCGCCGGCCGAACAGCATCGACTCCATTGCATTGATGTACTCGACGCCGCAGCAATAGCTGACGAGTTTCGCACCGCGCGCTTTCAGGTAGGCCGTCTGCTCGCCGTCGATCTGCCCGCCGAGCTCGATCACCACGTCGAGCGAATCCTTCATGTCGGCGAACGCGCGGGTGTCGTACACGGCGCGATCCCACGGCAGCGCGTCGGTAAGCGGCACGTCGGTCGTGTTGACCAGCGTCACGCGGTAGCCGTGCGGCGACGCCATCAGCAGCTTCGCGAGAAACAGCGCGTTCTGCTTGATGCCGTTGATCCACAGGCTTTCGTCAGGGGCACGCAATCCGATCGTGATACCGATGCGCAGGCCGTTCAGGACAGGAGACGTCATCGTCGGCGGGATGGGAGGTTGGATGGGAGGTTGGATGGGAGGTTGGATGGGAATGGAATGAACGCAGTGTAGCGCGCGAAGCGCCGCCCGCGTCAAGCTGCGGCGGCAATCGGGCATTCTAGCGAATCACCGGCGGGCGCACTGTCATGGATGGTTAGCGCCCGGCTGGCGCACGCAAATCCGCGAACCGGTTATGCGGTCCTCCGGCAACCAGCTGCCTTTCATTCGCGCGATGGAGCGTGACGGGCAGTTGCACGGCGAAGGCGTGGCCGATCTCGTCAGCTTCAACACGCCCTGGCTGTTTCGCCGCGCGGACAGCTATATCGTGCATTACTACGGGATGTGGTCCGCGATGCGCGCGCTGATGATGGCGCACGACGACGGGCTGCTGCCCTGACGCCGCCACC
This sequence comes from Burkholderia sp. LFS061, assembly GCF_047978125.1. Taxonomy (NCBI): domain Bacteria; kingdom Pseudomonadati; phylum Pseudomonadota; class Betaproteobacteria; order Burkholderiales; family Burkholderiaceae; genus Burkholderia; species Burkholderia sp. LFS061. Next base: position 259,104 of record NZ_JBFPFS010000001.1, read on the forward strand.
GCAACCTCGACATCGCATGCGCATGCGCCGGCCGGCTCCAACCAGCCGGCGGCGCGCGCCGCTTGCCGTCAGATCGCCGAAATCGTCGGCGCCACGGCGGCCGGATCGGTGATGCTGGCCTTGCCGGTCTCGACGTGCCCCGCGATGCGGCGCATCCAGCCCGCATTCCCGGCAACCGCGAACTGCAGGTCGTACCAGTGGCTGCTGCACGACAGATCCCAGTGCGCCTCGACGCGCTGCCCCGCTGGAATCGTCAGCGTGCGCGCCGCCCCGCCGTACGCGACATCGGTCGCCGTGACCGTCAGCGCGCTGCTGCCCGCATTCGCGAACGTCACGTAAACGTCGCCGTTCGCGGCGTCGTAGCACGCGGTGATTTCAGGCTTCGCGGCGGCGTCCGCGGCTGCGGACCCCGCAAAGCGCCGGAAATAGCCGTTCGGCCCCCAGACGCTCACCAGGTAGCTGCCGTTCGCGTCGAGCGCCCACGTATCGGTCAACTGCTTGCCCGCTTCGACCGTGTAGCGGCGCGGCATCGCGGTGGCGTCGCCCGTATAGACCCAGAAGTGCGCGCCTTGCGTGCCGGTATTCGCGAACGTCAGCGCGTAGCCTTGCGCGCCGAGCTGGCCGGTGACGTGCAGTTCGTACGGCAGCGCGCGCGCCGGCCGCGTGCCGGGCTCCTGCGCGGTCACGACCTGCTGCGCGGTGCTGGCCGGCGCGGTCTGCGACGACGCGCGCGAACACTGCAGGTCCGCCTGCGCGACATACGCCTGCGTGCTCGGCAAGGTCGGCAGCGTCGCATCCGGTTTCGAGAAATCGAGCGCCGACGTCAGGTCGCCGCAGATCGCGCGGCGCCACGGCGAGATGTTCGTTTCCATCACGCCGAAGCGCTTCTCGATGAATTGCAGCACCGACGTGTGATCGAAGACCTGCGAGCAGACGAAGCCGCCCTTCGACCACGGCGACACGACGAACATCGGCACGCGCGGGCCGAGGCCGTACGGCAGGTTGTCGGCGGTATACGTGCCGGTCTGCGTCGAGGTCACGACGTTGTGCCGCTCGAGCGACACGTCCACGGTGCTCATGCCGGATCCCGGCAGCGTCGGCGCCTGCGGCGGCACGACATGGTCGAAGAAGCCGTCGTTCTCGTCGTACATGACGAGCAGGACGGTCTTGCTCCACACGTCGGGATTGGACGTCAGCGCATCGAGGATCGTCGACAGGTAGTAGGCGCCGTACAGCGGCGTGAACTTCGGGTGTTCCGAATACGCGGCGGGCGGCAGCAGCCACGATACCTGCGGCAGCGCGTTCGCCTGCACGTCGGCTTTCAGTTGCGTGATCGGGCGTGTGCTCATCCCGCGCGTCTGCAGCGACGAACCGGCCGGCGCATTCACGAAGTTGTCGAAGCACGCCAGCATGTTCGTGCCGTAGTTGCCGGTGAAGTTGTCGAACCCGGTGCCCTGCTGGTAGACCTGCCACGAGATGCCGGCCTGTTCGAGCCGCTCCGGGTAGGTCGTCCAGCTGAAGGGCGGCAACTTGATCTTGTCGAACTGGTTGTCGATGTAGTCGGTGTTGTCGAGCAGCGGGCCACCGCCCGTGCCGAGCGGATCGACCATGCCCGTCATCAGGTACATGCGGTTCGGGTGCGTGTTGCCCGGGATCGAGCAGAAGTAGTTGTCGCACACCGTGAACGCATCCGCGAGCGCGTAGTGGAACGGGATGTCGTCGCGGACGTGGTAACCCATCGTCATGTTGGACTTCTGCACCGCCCATTGGTCCGCGCGGCCGTTGTCGATCGCGCCGTGCGTCGTCGCCCACGTATGCGGCAGGCCGCCGATGCACTGCGCGTTCACGCCCGGGTTGGTCGTGTCGTAGCGGAACGGCGCGATCACGCTCGTATTGTCCTCCTGCCGCGGCTGGAACCACACCGGCTTGCCGTTCGGCAGCGTGACCGGGAAGCGGTCGTTGTAGCCGCGCACGCCGCTCAGGTGCCCGAGGTAGTGGTCGAACGAGCGGTTTTCCTGCATGAACACGACGATGTGCTGGACATCCTGGATCGTGCCCGTCACGGTATTCGGCTCGATCGCGAGCGCCTTGCGGATCGATTCGGGAAGCAGTGCGGTGGCGGCGGTCGCGCCGGCGAGCCCGGCGGAGAACTTCAGAAAATCGCGTCGCGAATGGGTGGCCATGCTGGTTGCTCTCGATTGGATTTCTGGTTGGAACGACCGGTATCAGGAAGCGGGCGACGATGCGGGCGCGGTGAAACCCGGCGGGCAGCGCATCTGCGCGGTGGCGACGGCTGCGCCGCCGCAGGCGGCCTTCTGCTGTGCGACGGGCGCAGGGTCTGCATTCAGGTCGTCGCCGCAGGCGCTGAGGAGTGCTATCAGCGCGACCAGGCCGGCGACCGCGAAAGGCCGTAGGGCCGACGTTCGCATAACGTATCTCCGTGGACGTGATGAAGTGACACGGACGCGAGCCCGCGCCGGTCATATCGACGGCGAGATGCTATGTTCGACTTGTTACACGACGGTGTCGAGTGGAGATGGACGTGCGGCGGGAGGGTGTGGCGCAACGGGCCACGCGTTCGACGGAAGTATGGATTTCGCCGGCAAAACGTAATTCGATCGAAAGATTCGTGCGGCGCCGGCGTGTCGACGCAATCGAAACAGTACCTGTCGCAACCACCTGCGTGCGGTGATTCGCGAAGCGGTTTCCACGGGCCGGCAGCCGCCGGCCCGCGCACGGCGAAAGCGTCGATCAGCCTTCCGCCATCATCAGCAACTGCGCGCCATCCGCGACCTGGTCGCCGACGCCGTACAGCACTTCCGCGACAATGCCCGCACCCGGCGCGCCGATCGTGTGCTCCATCTTCATCGCTTCCATCACGATCAGCGGCGTGCCGGCTTCGACCTTCTGGCCCGGTTCGACCAGCACCGCGATCACCTTGCCGGGCATCGGCGCGGTCAAACGCCCGCCGCCCTGTTCGGTGTCGCCCGCATGCGCGAGCAGGTTGCGCCATTCGAACGTCTCGGCCGCGCCCTGCGTGAACACATGGAACGTGTCGCCGTCCGCATACACGCGGCCGCTGCCGCGCACGCCGCCGAGCGTCACATCGAAATCGAGCGGCGTTGCGCCGCGCGTCCACGCGAACGGCTGTGGGGCCGCGTCGCCGGCCGCGATGCGCGCAACGGCGCCATCGTCTTCGTACGCGACGGTCACGTCCGCGTCGCGATCGACCGCATGCCATTCGAGCGTGCGACGATAACCGCCGTTCAGTCGCCAGTCCGGCAGCGCGCCCCATGGCGATGCACCTGGTGCGGCCGCGCCGCGTTCGCGCGCGAGCAGCGCCGCGCAAGCGAGCGCGAGCGTCGCGCGCGGCGGCTGTTGCGGTGCGAACAGCGCGTCGTGGTTGCGCTCGATCAGGCCCGTATCGAGATCGGCCGTCGCGAACGGCTCGCACGCGACGATCCGCTGCAGGAACACGGCGTTCGTGTGCAGGCCGACCACCTCGCACGCGCGCAGCGCGCGCAGCATCAGGCCCAGCGCTGCCGTGCGGTCCGCGCCATGGACGATCAGCTTCGCGATCATCGGATCGTAGAACGGCGTGATCGCATCGCCTTCGCGCACGCCGCTGTCGATACGCACCGCTGCGCCGATGTCGAACTCGACGCCCTCCGGCAGCCGCAGGTGCTTCAGCGTACCCGTGGACGGCAGGAAGCCGCGTGCAGGGTTCTCCGCGTAAAGGCGCGCCTCGAGTGCGTGACCCTGCACGCGCAGTTCATCCTGCATCAACGGCAGCGGCTCGCCGGACGCGACGCGCAGTTGCCATTCGACGAGATCGAGCCCGGTGACCATCTCGGTGACCGGATGCTCGACCTGCAGGCGCGTGTTCATTTCCATGAAGTAGAACGCGTCGCCCGTCATGATGAATTCGACGGTGCCCGCGCCGACATAACCGACCGCGCGCGCGGCCGCGACGGCCGCCTCGCCCATCGCGCGGCGCACGTCGTCGTGCAGGCCCGGCGCCGGCGCTTCCTCGAGCACCTTCTGATGACGGCGCTGCACCGAGCAGTCGCGGTCGAACAGGTAGACGGTATTGCCGTGCGTGTCGCCGAACACCTGCACCTCGACGTGGCGCGGGCGCGTCAGGTATTTCTCGATCAGCACGCGGTCGTTGCCGAAGCTGCTCGCGGCCTCGCGCTGGCACGACGCTAGCGCCGCCGGGAAATCGTCGGAGCGCTCGACCACGCGCATCCCCTTGCCGCCGCCGCCCGCGCTGGCCTTCAGCAGCACCGGATAGCCGATCGCATCGGCTTCGCGATGCAGGTTGCCCGCGTCCTGGTCGTCGCCGTGATAGCCGGGCACGAGCGGCACGGCGGCCGCGTGCATCAGCGCCTTCGCGGCGGCCTTCGACCCCATCGCCGCGATCGCGTCGACCGGCGGCCCGATGAACGCGATGCCGGCTGCTTCGCACGCATGCGCGAAATCTTCGTTCTCCGACAGGAAGCCGTAGCCGGGGTGGATCGCCTGCGCGCCGGTCGCGCGCGCGGCTTCGATGATGCGCTCGATGCGCAGATAGCTGTCCGCGGCCGCGGAGCCGCCGATATGCACGGCTTCGTCGCATGCGGCCACGTGCTTCGCGTTCGCATCGGCGTCGGAATAGACGGCGACGCTCGCGATCCCGAGACGTTTGCACGTCGCGGCGACGCGGCACGCGATTTCGCCGCGGTTGGCGATCAGAATCTTGTCGAACATGGCTTCGGTTTCGTCCGGAAAGGGTGGATCACGACGACGTCATTCACGCCACGACGGCGTGCGTTTCTCGAGGAAGGCCGCGATCCCTTCGCGCGCTTCCGCACCCGCGCGGGTCCGCGCGATCCAGTCGGCGGTCTGCTCGATCAGCGTCGCGTCGAGTGCGCGGCCGGCCACATCGGCGACGAGCCGCTTGCACGCGCGCACCGCGTCGGGGCCGTTCGCGACGAGCGTCGCGGCCAGCTTCGCGACCGTTTCGTCGAGCGCGTCGGCCGGCACCGCGTCGTGAATGAAGCCGAGCGATGCGGCGCGCGCGCTGTCGAATACCTCGGCCGTCGTGAAGTAGCGGCGCGCCGCACGCTCGCCCATCGCGCGCACGACGTACGGTGCGATCGTCGCGGGAATCAGTCCGAGCCGCGCTTCCGACAGGCAGAACTTCACGCCGTCGGCGGCGATCGCGATATCGGCCGCCGCGACGAGGCCCACGCCGCCCGCATACGCGTCGCCATGCACGCGCGCGATCACCGGCTTGCCGCAGCGATGGATCGCCTCGAGCATCCGCGCGAGCTTGCGCGCATCGGCACGGTTCTCGTCGTCCGAGTACCCGGCCATCTTCTTCATCCAGTTCAGGTCCGCGCCCGCGCAGAACGCGGTGCCTTCCGCCGCGAGCACGATCGCGCGCACGCCTTCGTGCGCGTCGAGCCATTCGAACGCGGTGGTCAGCTCGGCGATCGTTGTCTCGTTGAACGCGTTGCGCACGTCGGGACGCGCGAGCGTGACGGTCGCGACGCGGTTTGCTTCGTTAACCTTGATGGTTTCGTATCGCATCGTCCGCTCTCCTCGTTACATCCGGAACACGCCGAAGCGCGTATCGTCGATCGGCGCGTTCATCGATGCGGCAAGACCGAGCCCGAGCACGTCGCGCGTCTGCGCGGGATCGATCACGCCGTCGTCCCACAGCCGCGCGCTCGCGTAGTACGGATGGCCCTGGCGCTCGTACTGGTCGCGGATCGGCTGCTTGAACGCTTCCTCTTCGTCGGTCGACCACTCGCCGCCCTTCGCCTCGATGCCGTCGCGGCGAACGGTCGCGAGCACCGACGCGGCCTGCTCGCCACCCATCACCGAGATGCGCGCGTTCGGCCACATCCACAGGAAACGCGGCCCGAATGCGCGGCCGCACATCCCGTAATTGCCGGCACCGAACGAGCCGCCGATGATCACCGTGAACTTCGGTACCTTCGCGTTCGACACGGCCGTGACCATCTTCGCGCCATGCCGCGCGATACCTTCGTTCTCGTACTTGCGCCCGACCATGAAGCCCGTGATGTTCTGCAGGAACACGAGCGGGATCTTGCGCTGGCAGCACAGCTCGATGAAATGCGCGCCCTTCACTGCCGATTCGGAAAACAGGATGCCGTTGTTCGCGACGATCCCGACCGGATGGCCCCAGATGTGCGCGAAGCCCGTGACGAGCGTCGTGCCGAAGCGCGCCTTGAATTCGTCGAACTCGGAATCGTCGACGATGCGCGCGATCACCTCGCGCACGTCGAACGGCTTGCGCGTATCGACGGGGATCACGCCGTACAGGCTCTTCGCGTCGTAACGCGGCGGCTTCGGCTCGCGCAGCGCCACTGGCGGCGCGATCTTCGGTGCGAGATGATCGACGATGTTGCGCGCGATCGACAGCGCATGCGCGTCGTTCTGCGCGAGGTGGTCGGCCACGCCCGACAGGCGCGTGTGCACGTCGCCGCCGCCGAGATCCTCGGCACTCACTTCCTCGCCGGTCGCGGCCTTCACGAGCGGCGGCCCGCCGAGGAAAATCGTGCCTTGGTCCTTCACGATGATCGACTCGTCGCTCATCGCGGGTACATACGCGCCGCCCGCCGTGCACGAGCCCATCACGACGGCGATCTGCGCGATGCCCGCGGCCGACATCGTCGCCTGGTTGAAGAAGATGCGGCCGAAGTGGTCGCGATCGGGAAACACGTCGTCCTGGTTCGGCAGGTTCGCGCCGCCCGAATCGACGAGGTACACGCACGGCAGCCGGTTTTCCGCGGCGATTTCCTGCGCGCGCACGTGCTTCTTCACGGTCATCGGGTAGTAGGTGCCGCCCTTGACCGTCGCGTCGTTGCACACGATCACGCACTCGCGGCCCGCGATCCGGCCGATCCCGGTGATGACGCCCGCGCCCGGCGCGTCGTCGTTGTACATGCCGTTCGCCGCGAGCTGCGACAGCTCGAGGAACGGTGCACCCGGATCGAGCAGTTGCGCGATGCGGTCGCGCGGCAGCAGCTTGCCGCGCGACAGGTGCTTGTCGCGCGCGGCCTGGCCGCCGCCCTGCGCGAGCTGTTCGATCTTCGCTCGCAAGTCGGCAACGACCGCCTCGAGCGCCGCGGTGTTCGCGCGGAAGTCTTCCGAACGCGGGTTCAGTCTGGATTCGATGATCGGCATCGACGGGGCTCCGTTCGCGTGACGTGGGGCGTTACATCGTTTCCGCGAACAGCTCGCGGCCGATCAGCATCCGGCGGATCTCGCTCGTGCCGGCGCCGATTTCATACAGCTTCGCATCGCGCCACAGGCGGCCGACCGGGTATTCGTTGATGTAGCCGTTGCCGCCGAGGATCTGGATCGCCTCGCCGGCCATCCACGTCGCCTTCTCGGCCGTATAGAGGATCACGCCCGCGCAGTCCTTGCGCACCTGGCGAATGTGGTCGCTGCCCGCCGAGTCGAGATGGCGGCCGACCGCGTACAGATACGCGCGGCACGCCTGGAACGTGGTGTACATGTCCGCGACCTTGCCCTGGATCAGCTGGAATTCGCCGATCGCCTGGCCGAACTGCTTGCGGTCGTGGATATACGGCACGACCGCGTCGAGGCATGCGGCCATGATGCCCGTCGGGCCGCCCGACAGCACCGCGCGCTCGTAGTCGAGGCCGCTCATCAGCACCTTCACGCCGCCGTTGAGCTGGCCGAGGATGTTCTCTTCCGGTACTTCGACGTCCTGGAATACCAGCTCGCCCGTGTGCGAGCCGCGCATGCCGAGCTTGTCGAGCTTCTGCGCGACCGAGAAGCCCTTCATCCCCTTCTCGACGATGAACGCGGTGATGCCGCGCGCATTCGCTTCGACGTCCGTCTTCGCGTAGACGACGAGCGTGTCGCAATCGGGGCCGTTGGTGATCCACATCTTCGTGCCGTTCAGCACGTAGCGGTCGCCGCGCTTGTCGGCGCGCAGCTTCATGCTGACGACGTCGGAGCCGGCATTCGGTTCGCTCATCGCGAGCGCGCCGATGTGTTCGCCCGACACGAGCTTCGGCAGGTACTTCTGCTTTTGCGCTTCGGTGCCGTTGCGGTGAATCTGGTTCACGCACAGGTTCGAATGCGCGCCGTACGACAGGCCGATCGACGCCGATGCGCGCGAAATCTCTTCCATCGCGACCATGTGCGCGGTGTAGCCCATGTTCGCGCCGCCGTACTCCTCGGCGACCGTCATGCCGAGCACGCCGAGATCGCCGAACTTCTTCCACAGATCCATCGGAAACTGGTCGGTGCGGTCGACCTCCGCCGCGCGCGGCGTGATTTCCTTCGCCGCGAACGTCGCGACGGCATCGCGCAGCATCTCGATGTCTTCACCGAGCATGAATTGCACGCCGGGCAGGTTGATCATGTCTCCTCCGTCTCCAGAAAGTGTGTCGCACGCACCGATTTCTGAGTTTCGCTCAAATCGAATGAATGCGTCGATTCATTGACAAATACAGCGGAAATTTTGCACAGTTTCGCGCCTCGCCCGGTTCTGCGTCAATAGTTTTTTGAGTGACACTCAGATATCATGCCGACATGACAGCCGCTACCGCCGACACCATGACCGCCACCGTCAAAGCCGACCGCGCCGACACGCCGCGCGCGCCCGCCGGGCGCAAATCCCAGCAGCGCGTGCAGGACATCCTGCGCGCCGGTCGTGAAGTGTTTGCCGAAAAAGGCTACGAGCATGCGACGGCCGCCGAGATCGCGCAGCGCGTGGGGGTATCCGAGGCGACGGTGTTCAGCTACTTCCGCGGCAAGCGTGAACTGTGCGCGCGCGTCATCGCCGATTGGTACGACGAAATCATCGCCGCGTTCGAGCACGGGATGCCGCAGGATGCGTCGGTGCAGCAGCAGTTCGCGTTCATCGTGCGCACCCACCTGCGGCTGATGCTCGTGAACGGCACGGGGCTGTGCGCGCTGGTGCTGTCGGAAGGCCGCGCGAAGCAGCATGCGCTGAGCGACGAGCTCACCGCGCTGCAGCGCCGCTATACGGCGCCGCTGATGGACGTGCTCGCGCGCGGCCAAGCGGCCGGGCAGGTTCGCGCGGACCTGCCGCTGAGCCTGCTGCGCTCGATGGTGTTCGGGCCGATCGAGCACGTGCTGTGGGATGCGATCCTCGGGCACCGCAAGCTCGATACGGAAACGATGGCCACGCAACTGGTCGACATGCTGTGGGCCGCCGTGCAGCCGCCCGCGCCGGAACAGGCGGCGCTCGTGCGCTTCAGGAACGAGGTCGCGGAAGCGGTGCGGCGGCTGGAGGGGGAAGCGTCACGCCCGTAATGCAGGCAGGCGGCGCGAAGCTGCTGCCGCCTTGCCGCATCTGCTCTTCCATCGCGCGGAAATCAGCCGCTACGACTCCTCGCCGACCCGCAGCGGCGCGCGGCTCTGCTCATTGTTCAAATGGACGAACTTGCGCAACAGGCGCATCAGTTCCTGCGAATCGTCCTCGCCCATGCCGTCGAACAGGCCGGCACGCAGCTCCTGCACCGACGGAATCAGGTGCGTGAGCAGTTCGACGCCCGCCGGCGTCAGCAGTAAGCGCCGCTGACGCCGCGGCAGCACTTCGCGGACGATCAATCCTTTCGCTTCGAGCCGGACCGCGAGGTCCGCGGTCGTCGACGTGTCGAGCGCCACCCGCTGCGCGAGCGTCACCTGATCGAGCCCCGGACACTCGTACAGCATCCGCAGGACCGCGTACTGCACCGGCGTCACATCCCGGCCCAGCTTCTCGTAGAACATCGCAACCGCGATCTGATGGGCGCGCCGGATCAGGTGCCCGGGTTCGTCGTACAGATCGAGCGGGAAAACCGGTGCGCCGGCGGGATTCGTTTTTTCCATGAATGAGTCGATGACGTAGGCGGCGCACGCTGTTGCGTGCGCCCACGGCATGGCGCTGCCTCGCGCCATTTCCCGGGAAAACCAGTATACCGCTCGCCTTGCCCCGGCCAATCTCGATGAGTACACTGAATCTCATTCAGCACACTGAATGAAGAACTGCCGCGTACCAGCGGCACCGCCCCGAAGGAGACGATGAACGTGTTTCTCAAGAACGCTTGGTATGTGGCGTGCACGCCCGATGAAATCGACGGCAAGCCGCTGGGCCGCAGGATTTGCAGCGAATCGATGGTGTTTTACCGCGCGGCGAACGGCCAGGTCGCCGCGCTCGAGGACTTCTGCCCGCACCGCGGCGCGCCGCTGTCGCTGGGATTCGTGCGCGACGGCGTACTCGTGTGCGGCTATCACGGGCTGGAAATGGGTTGCAACGGCAAGGCAACCGGCATGCCGGGCCAGCGCGTCGGCGGATTCCCGTCGATCCGCAGCTTCCCGGTAGTCGAGCGGTACGGATTCGTCTGGGTCTGGCCGGGCGATGCGTCCGAAGCCGATCCCGGCAAGCTGCCCGCGCTGTCGTGGGCCGAAGATCCGGCCTGGGCGCACGGCGGCGGCCTGTATCACATCCGTTGCGACTACCGGCTGATGATCGACAACCTGATGGACCTCACGCACGAGACCTACGTGCATGCGACGAGCATCGGCCAGAAGGAAATCGACGAAGCGCCGCCGAAGACGACCAGCCATGGCGACGAAGTCGTCACGAGCCGCTTCATGCAGAACGTGATGCCGCCGCCGTTCTGGCGGATGGCGCTGCGCGGCAACGGCCTCGCCGACGATGTGCCGGTCGACCGCTGGCAGATCTGCCGCTTCACGCCGCCGAGCCACGTGATGATCGAAGTGGGCGTCGCGCATGCGGGCCACGGCGGCTACGACGCGCCGGCCGACCTGAAGGCGTCGTCGATCGTGGTCGACTTCATCACGCCCGAGACGGACACCTCGATCTGGTACTTCTGGGGGATGGCGCGCAACTTCCGGCCCGACGATCACGCGCTGACCGCCGAGATTCGCGAAGGCCAGGGCAAGATCTTCGCCGAGGATCTCGAGATGCTCGAGCGCCAGCAGCTCAATCTCGAGAAGTGGCCGGACCGCAAGCTGCTCAAGCTCAACATCGACGCCGGCGGCGTGCTGTCGCGCAAGGTGATCGAACGGCTGCTCGCCGATGAAAACGCATCGAACCCGCAGCGGCCCGCGATTCCGCTCGCGCACATCAAGGAGGCGTCATGAGCGCCGCGACGCTGACGGTCCGGGTGGCCCGCAAGTGGCAGGAAGCGCGCGACATCTGCGGCTTCGAATTCGTCAGCGATGACGGTTCGCCATTGCCGCGCTTCGACGCCGGCGCCCATATCGACGTGCATTTGCCGGGCGGGCTCGTGCGCCAGTACTCGCTGTGCAATCACCCGGAACATGACGATCGCTATCAGATCGCCGTGCTGCGCGATGCCGAGGGCCGCGGCGGGTCGCGCGCCATTCACGACGAAGTCCGTCAAGGCGATACCGTGCGGATCGGCATGCCGCGCAATCAATTCCCGCTCGCCCCCGACGCACCGCACCACCTGTTGCTCGCGGGCGGGATCGGCGTCACGCCGATTCTCTGCATGGCGGAACGGCTGTTTTCGTCCGGCATGCCATTCGACATGCACTACTGCGCGCGTTCGACCGATCGCATGGCCTTCGTCGAGCGGATCAACGCAGCCGGGTTCAACGACCGCGCCCGCTTCCACGTCGACGACGGCGACCCCGCGCAACGCTTCGACCTGGCTTCCGTGCTCGCCGCGGCGCCTGACGGCACGCACCTGTACGTATGCGGCCCGCGCGGCTTCATGGATGCGGTGCTGAACGCAGCGCGCGAGCGCAACTGGGCCGACGAGCGGCTGCACTACGAGTTTTTCGGCGGCACGGTTGCGACGTCCGGCGCGGATCGCGCGTTCCAGGTCCGGATCGCGAGCAGCGGCAAGGTGATCGACGTGCCGGCCGAATGCACGGTCATCGCGGCGCTGGCGGCCAACGGCGTCGACGTGCTGACGTCGTGCGAGCAAGGCGTATGCGGGACCTGCGTGACGCGCGTGCTGCAAGGCGAGCCCGATCATCGCGATTCGTATCTGACGGAAGCGGAACAAGCGGCCGGCGACCAGTTCATGCCGTGCTGTTCGCGATCCCGAACCGACCTGCTGGTACTCGATCTGTAGACGGACCGCCCGACACGCGGCGGCCAACAACAATACCGGAGACGATCAATGGAGCAAGATGCCCGACCACCGATCAATACTGCCAAGTTCCCGATCGACCGATGGTGGGTTGCCGCGCTGTCATCCGAACTGACGGACAAACCCGTCGCCCGCACCCTGCTCGGCCGCCCGGTCGTCCTGTTCCGGTTGCCGTCCGGGGAAGTCGGCGCGCTGGAGGATCGCTGCTGCCACAAGTCGCTGCCGCTGTCGTGCGGCTCGCTCGAAGCGCGCGGCCTGCGCTGCGGCTACCACGGGCTGCTGTTCGACCGCGGCGGCACATGCGTGGAGATTCCCGGCCAGGACCGGATTCCGGCGAAGGCGTGCGTAACGTCGTATCCGGTGCAGGAACAGGACGCCATCGTGTGGATCTGGATCGGTGCCGACGCGCACGCCCAGCCGACCTGCGCGCCGCCGCGCTACGCGTTCCACACGGATCCGCAGTACCGGTTCGGCGGCGGCAACTACCATTACGACGCACCGTATCAGCTGATTCACGACAACCTGATGGACCTGAGCCACCTCGGCTATGTCCATCTGAAAACGATCGGCGGCAACGCGCCGCTGCACATGGGCGCGGAAACCCGCGTCAGCACCGACGGCGACACGGTGACGCTGATCCGCCGGATGCCGGATTCCGCCCCGCCACCGACCTACACCGCCGCATGGCCGTTCGCGGGCCGCGTCGATCGCTGGCAGGAAATCGAATTCCACGTGTCACACATCCGGATCTGGACCGGCGCGATGGACGCCGGCACCGGCGACCCGCTCGATCCGGCGCGCGGCGGCTTTCACATGCGCGGCTTCCATGGCATCACGCCCGAGACGGACACCACGACGCACTACTTCTGGACCGTCGCGACCAATCCGCAACACGATGTCGAACGCGTCGCGCAAACGGTCATCGAGCAATCCGCGGCGACGTTCGATGAGGACAAGACCGTGATCGAAGCGCAATACCGGAATCAGATGCGGTTTCCGGGCCGCCACCAGATCGACATTCACGTCGACGCGGGGCCCAATCGCGCACGGCGCGTGATCGAGCGGCTGCTGCTGCAACCCGAACCCGCGTAACCATCGCGCCGGTGCGCGAACGGCACCTGCCGGTCGCGGCGGGCGTCCCCTGGTTGCCCGTCAACCCACGCCTTCGCTTTCGTCCCATTCGCTACTGCCGGCTTCGATTTCATCCCATTCAATTAGTCATACTATTTTTTATGAAGGATCTTTGACGTGAACGCAAATATCCGCAATACGCTCGACGAATCCCCGATGAGCGCGTTCCAGACGACGGCTGTCGCAGCCTGCGTCGTGCTGAACATGCTCGACGGGTTCGACGTGCTGGCCATCGCGTTTGCCGCGCCGCACCTGGCGGCCGAATGGAAACTGAGCGGCAAGGAAATCGGCCTGCTGCTGAGTGCCGGGCTGGCCGGCATGGGCATCGGCTCGGTGCTGATCGCGCCGCTGGCCGACCGGGTCGGCCGCCGCCGCATCATCCTGCTCTGCCTCGCCGTGATCTCGACCGGGATGCTCGCCTGCGCGGCCACGCACAGCACGCTGCAACTCGCGGTCGCGCGTGCCTATACGGGGCTCGGCATCGGCGGCATGCTGGCGAGCCTGACCGTCATCAGCGGCGAGTATGCATCGAACAAATGGCGCAGCGCCGCGATCGGCATGCAGTCGACCGGCTACGCGATCGGCGCCACCGCCGGCGGCGTCATCGCCGGCTATCTGCTGTCGGTGTGGGGATGGCGCAGCGTGTTCGCGTTCGGCGGCATCCTGACCTTGATGGCGATCCCGATGGTGCTCGCGCTGCTGCCGGAATCGCTCGACTTCCTGCTGGCGAGGCGTCCGGACAACGCGCTGCAGAAAATCAACCGCATCCTCGCGAGAATGAAGCACGCGCCGATCGACACGCTGCCGGCTGCGACTGCGTCCATCGACACGGCGAACCCCGCGTCAAGCTGGACGGCCGTGCTGCGCGCACCACTTACGCGCCGCACGATCGCGCTGTGGATCGCGTTCTTTCTCGTGATGGGCAGCTTCTACTTCGTCGTGAGCTGGACGCCGAAGCTGCTGGTCCAGGCCGGACTGTCGGCGTCGCAGGGCGTGACCGGCGGCGTGCTGCTCAATCTCGGCGGCATTGCGGGCGCCTCGCTCTTCAGCCTGCTGTCGACGCGGTTCGGCCTGCGCAACCTGCTGGGCGCGACGCTGCTGCTGGGCGGCGCACTGATGGTCGTGTTCGGTGCGAACACGGGCTCCCTCGGCATCGGGATGACCGTCGCGGTGCTCCTCGGTGCCGTGATCAATGCGTGCGTGGCCGGCATGTATGCGCTGTCGCCGACGCCGTATCCCGCCGAAATCCGCACGACCGGCATCGGCCTCGCGGTCGGCATCGGCCGCCTCGGCGCGATCCTGTCGCCGATGACGGTCGGTGCGCTGCTGGACGACGGCTGGACCGTGCCTCATCTCTATCTCGCGTTCCTCGTGCCGATGGTCGGCGCGGCGATCGCCGTCGCCGTGGCGGGCGCGCGTGCCGCGGCACCGCACCGGCAACGCGATCCGGCGATGTCGTAACGCGCGACGCCCGCAGTCCTGCCGATACCCGTCGGTATCCCGGACATGTCCTGGGCACTAAAAAAATCGATAAGCATATCTACATACTGTTTGGAGACAGTCATGAAAACGAAACTGGGCGCCGCACTCGCGACGGCGATGGCGCTGGCCGGACCGGCCTGCGCACAAAGCAGCGTCACGCTGTACGGGATCATCGATACCGGCGTGTCCTACTACAACAACGCCGCGCACGGCGGCTCGTTCACCGGGATGCCGACGCTGACCGGCGAGGTGCCGTCACGCTGGGGCCTGAAAGGCACGGAGGATCTCGGCGGCGGCTACCAGGCCTTCTTCGTGCTCGAAAACGGCTTCCAGCCCGGCACCGGCGCGCTGAACTACGGCGGGCGCCTGTTCGGGCGGCAGGCGAACGTGGGCGTGAACAGCCCCTTCGGCGCGCTGACCCTCGGCCGCCAGATGAACATGTCGATGATCGTGCTGACCAATGCCGACGTGATCGGTCCGTCGATTCATTCGATGGCGGATTTCGACTCCTATCTGCCGAACGCGCGCAGCGACAATGCGATCGGCTACAAGGGCACGTTCCACGGCGTGACGCTCGGCGCCACCTACAGTTTCGGCCGCGACGCGGCCGGGCCGGCAGGACCGTCGGCGACGGGCTGCGCCGGACAGGTGCCCGGCGACATCGTCGCCTGTCGTCAATACACGGCGATGCTCGCCTATGACGCGAGAAATTTCGGGCTGGCCGCATCGCACGACGTGATGCGCGGCGGCGGCGGTGCGCTGGCGCCGCTGAACAATCCGGCGTACACCGACACGCGCGACATCGTCGCCGGCTACGTGAAGTTCGGCCCCGCGAAACTGGGCGCCGGGTGGATCCGCCGCAACCTCGCGGCGGCCGAACACCTGCAGGCCGACATCGTGTTCGCCGGCGGCACGTATTACGCGACGCCCTACCTCGCGCTCGACCTGCAGGGCGTACGCTACCTGCAGCGTCGCGAAAACAGCGAAGGCGGCACGAACGCCACGCTGCTCGTCGGCCGCGCGAACTATTTCCTGTCCAAGCGGACGACCGTTTATACGTCGGCGGGCTACATGCAAACTTTCGTTCACGAGGCAGGCCGCCTTCCCGCCCATATCGCCGCCGAGCTGGGTTCGTACCGTTATCGCGTGTTCGTCGAGCAGCTCGGCTGGCAGCTGCCGTCCGAAGACGAAAAATTCGAGCGCGATCAGTACGATCGCGACGATACCGTCTACGTATTGGGACGCGATGCGAATGGGGAGATATGCGGTTGCGCGCGGCTGCTGCCGACCACCCGCCCCTACCTGTTGCAGGAAGTGTTCCCGCACCTGCTGGCCGACGAGCATCCGGCGCCGCGCTCCGCCCACGTCTGGGAGCTGTCGCGCTTCGCGGCGACCCCCGAGGAAGGGGCCGATGCCGGCAGCCTGGCCTGGTCGGTGCGGCCGATGCTCGCCGCCGCCGTGGAGTGCGCGGCACGGCGCGGCGCGCGCCAGTTGATCGGGGTCACGTTCTGCAGCATCGAGCGGCTGTTCCGCCGGATCGGCGTGCATGCCCACCGGGCCGGCGCACCGGTGTCGATCGACGGGCGCATGGTGGTGGCATGCTGGATCGACATCGACGCGCAGACGCTGGCCGCGCTCGACCTCGACCCGGCGCTTTGCGCGTCGCAACCCGAAGCGGCCTGAATGTTCAACAGCACGCTGGCCGCGAACGCGGTCGCCGCCGGCGGGACGGTCGGCACCGGGATGAATCAGCTCGGCGTGATGGCCGGCATCCAGCAGAAGTTCTGAACGCCGGCCCCCGCACTACCTCAATCGGCGAGCCGGCAATGCAAGAGCTTCAACCCCGGCAGCACCGGCGCGTCGATATAGCCTTCGTTCACGCAGCTGAAGCGGAAATTCGCGGACGCCGTGAACGGCTTGATCTCGCCGCCGGGAAATTTCGGCTTCAGCGCGGCCTGGTCGGCCACATCGAAATGCGTGTCGAACTGCCCGCCGTCGGTCGTCAGCGCGCCGAAGTACGTGCCGCCCGGATCGCTGCCCATCCGGATCACGGCGCCGACGAACGCGAGGCGCTTGCCGTCGTATTTCGTCTTCGCGGCGGCCATGTCCTGCGTATAGGCCTCGATCACGGCACTGTAATGCGCGTCGATCGCGGGCTCGTCCGCCGGTGCGGCGCAGGCGTTCTGGTGAACGCCCGCCAGCATCGTGCACGCCGCAAGCGCGGCCGCCGCGAACGGCGCGGAAATCTTTTTCATTGGGTGGTCTCCCGTCAGGCTTGGCGGTTGAAGTGATTGAAAGCGGCGCGGTGCCGGCTGCCCGGCATAACGCCAGATGAATTCGCTTCCGTTTTAATCGTTCGAATGGCGGAACACGGCTGCGATCACTTCACCACCCGCAAGGTCGAGTGCGGTACGTTGCGTCGCGCCGAACGCGACGTGACAGGAAGATGACATGGTGCGGCCCCCGGCTCTCATTGAATTTCACTGCGTTTGATTTTGGCCGCTACGGTAGCAGACGGCCGACGGCCCGGCAACCAAGGCCCGCCCGCCGCCGATCGCGTCATTACAATTGCAAATAATTCTCATTACATATATCATCCGCATCCCGGTTGCGGCGCAGTGCTGTGGCCCGCGACACGATCCTTAGCACTCCGTCCTGCATCGATTCATGCCATCCCGCCGAACAACCCGCCGCACCCGGACCCTTCGTCCGTGGCGCACGAGCCTGCCTGCCCTGATCACTCTTTGCGTCGCAAGCGGTGCGCATGCCGAGGCCGCCGAACGCACCGACGCCGAATCCGTTGCGTCAACATCCGCCTCCACGCCCGCATCGACGCCCTCGACGCCCGCCGAACACGAACTGCCGCCCATCCGCGTCAACGCATCGGCGGCCGTCGATCCGACGATCGGCTATCAGCCGCGCACCAGCAGCATCGCGGGCGGCAGCGACCGCCCGCTCAAGGAGATTCCGCAATCGGTCGCGGTGGTCAGCAGCAGCGTGATGCAGGACCAGCAGGCGCGCTCGCTCGACGACGTGCTCGGCAACATCAGCGGCGTCACGCAGACGAACACGCTCGGCGGCACGCGCGACGCGTTCACCAAGCGCGGCTTCGGATCGAACAACGACGGCTCCGTGCTCGTCGACGGCGTGCGCACGCCGGTGCTGCACAGCTATCTCGCGACGATCGACCGCGTCGAAGTGCTGAAGGGCCCTGCTTCGCTGCTCTACGGGATGCAGGATCCGGGCGGCGTGATCAACCTCGTCACGCGCAAGCCGGAAGACACGTTCGGCGGCTCGATCTCCGCGTCGCGCACGAGCCACGGCGGCAGCAGCGCGCTGTTCGATCTCACGGGCCCGCTCGGCAAGCCCGGCCAGGTCGCCGGCGGCACGCTCGCGTTCCGGCTGACCGGCGAATACGACACGAGCCGCTACTGGCGCAGCTTCGGCCGCCAGCGCGACGCGCTGATCGCGCCCGCGCTGTCGTGGCACGACGCGAACACGTCGGTCGACGTCAGCTACCAGTACGTCGACTACACGACGCCGTTCGATCGCGGCACCGTGCTCGTGAACGGCCAGCTCGACGATGCGCTGCGCTATCGCCGCTACGAGGAAGCGTGGTCGCAGAGCAGCGGCATCCAGGAAACGCTGCGTGCGCGCATCGAGCACCGCTTCTCCGACGCGTGGCGCGTGCGCGCGACCTACGGCTGGGGCCGCGACCGCTACGACCAGTACATTACCCGCGGCAACTCGTTCAACAGCAAGACGGGCGCAATGACGCGCTCGTCCGATGCAAACCTCGGGCGCAACGATTCCGACCAGATCGCGACGCTCGGCCTGCTCGGCAACGTGACGCTTGCCGGGATGAACCACGCTATCTACATCGGCGGCGAATACGAGCGGCAGCGCAGCTTCCGCGGCGACACGATCCGCGGCAAGGCAACGACGGGCTTCAATCTCTACGATCCTGTGTACGGCCTGCTCGCGCCGGGCGGCACGCCCAACCCGAAGCAAAGCGATTCGCGCTCGGTGGTGCATGCGTATTCGATGGTCGTGCAGGACTCGGTGAAGCTCACCGAGCGTCTCACCGCGGTCGGCGGGTTGCGCTGGGAAAACTGGCAGCAGGAATCGGGGATGGGGCGGCCGTTCGTGTTCGCCGACCGCTCGCGCGGCAATGTCTGGCTGCCGCAGTTCGGGCTCGCGTATGCGCTCACGCCTGCGCTGACCGCGTATGCGAACGTGAGCCGTTCATTCAAGCCGAACGTCGCAACGAATGTCGCCGCGCCGCTCGCGCCTGAATACGGCCGCGTGCTCGAGGCCGGGCTGAAGTTCAGCGTGAAGCCCGCGATCACGGGCACGCTCGCGGTCTACCAGATCGACAAGCGCAACGTCGCGGTCACGAACGGCGACATCACGTCGACGATCGGCACCGCGCGCTCGCGCGGGATCGAACTCGACGTCGCGGGGCAGATCACGCGCCACCTGAGCGTGATCGGCAGCTATGCGTATACGAACGCGACCGATCGCGACAGCAATACGCCGCTCGTCAACGTCGCGCGCCACACGGGCAGCCTGTTCGCGGTGTACGACACGGCGATCGCGAACCTGCCCGGCCGCTGGCGCTTCGGCGGCGGCGCGCGCCTTGTCGGCGCACGCTCCGGCGACACCGCGAACAGTTTCACGCTGCCCGGCTACGTGACCGTCGACGCGTTCGCGGCCTACGAAACGACGATCGGCAAGTTCCCGACGCGCTTCCAGCTCAACGTGAAGAACCTGCTCGACAAGACCTACTACCCGTCGAGCAACAACAACCTGATCATCGCGGTCGGCGAGCCGCGGCTCGTCACGCTGACGACGACGGTGTCGTTCTGACGCACGACACGACGCGCGCGACACGCACGCCGGGCACCGGCCGCCCGGCGGCGCGAACCGGTATCAGCCGCCCGCGAAATCGAGCAGGATCTTGCAGCTCTCGGCAGGCCGCTGCTCGGCCATCTCGAACGCCTGCGCAACGTCGCGGAAACCCACCTTGTGCGTGACGATATGCTCCGGCTGGATCAGCCCGCGGCCGATCCAGTCGATCACCTGCGGGAACATTGCGCAATTCAGCCGCGACGCGGCGAGCGTGAGTTCCTTCTTCGTCAGTTCCGCCTGCACGATCGCCGACGGTTCCGACGAGAAGCCGAGCACGCCGATCCGGCCCGCCGGCGCGGCGATCCGCACCGCCTCCTCGAGAATCGACGGATGGCAGACCGCGTCGAAGATCAGCGTCGGGCCACCGTCGACGCCGCGCTGCGCCAGCGCGTCCGGTAACGACTCGACGCTCGTGTTGATGATCTCGTCTTCCGCCGCGCCGCACTTTCGCGCGAGCTGCAGGCGCGCGTCGAGCCGGTCGGTGATGAACGCGCGGATGCCGTACACGCGCTTGAGCACCTGCAGGATCGTCAGCCCGACGGTGCCGGCGCCGTAGATCAGCGCGACATCGCCCGGCAGCACCCCGGTGCGCGACGTCGCGTTCGCGGCCACCGCGAACGGCTCGACGATCGCCGCGCAGGTGTCGGCGATCTCCGCCGGAATCCGGTATGCGTTGCCGGCCGGCACGCAGGTGTATTGGCTGAAGCCGCCGTCGCGATGCACGCCGAGCACGGTCAGGTGCCGGCAGACATTGCGCCGGCCGATCGTGCACGCATGGCAATGCCCGCAACTGATCACGGGATCGACCGCGACGGTCTCGCCGAGCCGCGCTGCGTCGACGCCCTCGCCGACCGACTCGATCGTCCCGACGAATTCGTGGCCGATGATGCGCGGATACGACACGAACGGATTCTTGCCGTGAAAGATGTGCAGGTCCGACCCGCAGATGCCCGCATAGCGGACCTTCACGCGCACTTCGCCGGCGGCGGGCACGGGCAGCGGCACCTCGCGCACACCCATGCTGTTCGGACGATCGACAACGACGCTCAACATTTCGGTTCTCTCCTTCGGTTCTTCGCCGCTCACCAGTTCCACATCGACCCATCGCGCAGCCGCGCGACCGGCAGGTACGCGCGCTCGTACGGGTACTTCGCGGCCAGCGTCTCGTCGATGTCGACGCCGAGGCCCGGCACGTCGTCCATCACGAGATAACCGTCCTCGAAACGGTAGCTGTGCGGAAACACTTCATCGGTCAGCGGGCTGTGCGGCATCAGTTCCTGGATGCCGAAGTTCGGCGCCCACAGCCCGAAGTTCACGGCCGCCGCCATGCAGACCGGCGACAGGTCGGTCGCACCATGAAAGCCCGTGCGCACCTGGTACATCGCCGCGTAGTCGGCGATCCGGCGCACGTGCGTGATCCCGCCCGCATGCACGATCGTCGCGCGGATGTAGTCGATCAGCTGATCGCGGATCAGGTCCTTGCAATCCCAGATCGAGTTGAACACTTCGCCGACCGCGAGCGGCGTCGTCGTGTGCTGGCGGATCAGGCGGAATGCGTCCTGGTTCTCGGCGGGCGTCGCGTCTTCCAGCCAGAAGAGACGATGCGGCTCGAGATCGCGGCCGAGCCGCGCGGCCTCGATCGGCGTAAGCCGGTGATGGGCGTCGTGCAGCAGGTGCGGCGCATCGCCGACCGCGTCGCGCACCTTGCGAAACAGGTCCGGCGTATGGCGCAGATAAAGCGCGGTATCCCACGGCTCTTCAGGCGGCAGGCCTTTTTCGGCGGGTTCGTACGCACCCGCAGTCTTGCCGACGCCGTACACCTTGTCGAGCCCCGGCACGCCCGACTGCACGCGGATCGCACGGAAGCCTGCCTCGATATGCGCGCGCACCGCATCGACCGCTTCCTCGTGATCGCGCCCGTTCGCGTGGCCGTACACCATCAGGCCGTCGCGACTCTTGCCGCCGAGCAGCTGGTAAACCGGCATGCCCGCGAGCTTGCCCAAGATGTCCCACAACGCCATGTCGATCGCGGCAATCGCCGTCATCGTCACGGGCCCGCGCCGCCAGTACGCGCCGCGATACAGGTATTGCCAGACGTCCTCTATGTTGCGCGGGTCGCGGCCGACGAGGCAGGGAAATACATGGTCTTCCAGGTATGCGCTCACGGCGAGCTCGCGCCCGTTGAGCGTCGCGTCGCCGAGACCGTAGACGCCTTCGTCGGTCACGATCTTCACCGTCACGAAGTTCCGGCCCGGACACGTGACGATGGTCTGCAAGCGTTCGATTTTCACTGCGCTCCTCCAGCGGGCGATTCAGTCGACAAAGTAATGGGGCGCGCGGCTGCGCACGTCCGGTAGATGCGAGCCGATCCGGTCGACGTGTGCCGCGACCGATGCGCCGAGCAGTGCCATGTTGCGCGACGCGATATGCGCGAGGATCTGCTCGTGCTCCTGCAGCGCACGGCGCGCATGATCCTCGACGCGGTCGAGCAGCAGCCAGCGCACGCGATCGAACTGGCGCTTCATCGGCTGCAGCATTTCCCACACGTGCGGCCGGCCCGCGAACGCGAACATCCGGCCGTGCATCGCTTCATCCAGTTCGAAGAACGCCTCGACATCGTGCGCGGCCACCGCGGCACGCTGCGCGTCGATGATCCGCGACAGCTCCGCGAGTTGTTCCGCCGTGATTTTCTGCGCGAGCTCGACGTGGTTCGCGCATTCGAGCGTGCTGCGTGCGAACCGCCCTTCCTCGAGGATCGACATCGGAATCGGCGCGACGAACGTGCCGACCTTCCGGTGGATCTGCACGAGCCGCTCGTCGGCCAGTTGCGCGAACGCTTCGCGCACGGGCGTGCGGCTGACCTTGATCGTCGTCGAGATCACGGCCTCCGACAGCGCGGTGTGCGGCGGCAGCGCGCCCCGCACGATCGCGTGGCGCAGCAGCGCGTGCACCTGCCCCGTATAAGACCGGCTCTCGTCCAGCGAGAACCCCTGCAACGCCGTGACGACGACGTCTTCCTCAAATGCTGCCGTTTCGCTCATGTTTGCCGATGCATCTGACTCGATTTCGATAACTACCATGGTACACAACACAAGGAAATTGATCGAACTGGCGTTTACACCAATAACTTCCGGTAAAAACCCGCAATAACCTTCACTCACCTCGATATCTACCATGGTACAACATGTTGCCGACCATCATGCCACCCGCACCCGACTTCCTGCGCACCGCGCCGCCCGGCACGCGCCGCCCCCGCTATGACCGGCGCGCGGTCCGCACGGGCATCGTCCACCTCGGCCTCGGCGCGTTCCATCGCGCGCATCAGGCGCTCCATACGGAAACGGTGCTCGAACAGGGCGATCTCCGCTGGGGGATCGTCGGCGTCGAGTTGCGGCGGCGCCATACCGTCGACCTGCTCGCCGCGCAGGACCACCTGTACACGGTGACCGAACGCGGCGGCGGCGGCGTGCGCACCCGGATCGTCGGCGCCGTGCACGGCGCGCTGTTCGCACCGGAATCGCTGCCCGCGCTGCTCGCGCTGATCGCCGATCCGCGCGTGTCGATCGTCAGCCTGACCGTGACCGAGAAGGGCTATTGCCGCCGGCCCGGCGGCGGCCTCGATGACGACGATCCCGCGATCCGCGCAGACCTCGCCGCGCCCGACACGCCGCGCACCGCGCTCGGCGTAATCGCCGCCGGCCTCCGGCAGCGGCCGGCCGGCGCGCCGCTCACCGTCGTCTGCTGCGACAACATGACGTCGAACGGCGACACGCTGCGCGCGCTGCTGCTCGACTACGCGGCATGCGTCGACGACGGCGCGCTCGCGCGGCGCATCCGCGACGACGTCGCATTCCCGAACAGCATGGTCGACCGGATCGTGCCGGCCGCGACGCCCGAATCGCTCGACTGGGCGCAAGCGCATCTCGGCGCGCGCGACGCGGCCGCGATCGTCTGCGAACCGTTCTCGCAATGGGTGATCGAGGATCGCTTCGCCGGCCCGCGCCCGCGCTGGGAAGACGCCGGCGCGCGCCTCGTCGCGGACGTGCGGCCATACGAAACGATGAAGCTGCGGCTGCTGAACGGCTCGCATTCGGCGATCGCGTATGCAGGGCAGTTGCGCGGCCGCGCGACGGTGTCGGACGCAATGGCCGATCCGGCGATCGCGGCATTCGTCGACGGCGTGATGACGCACGACCTGCTCGCGAGCGTCGACGTGCCGTCCGGCTTCGACGCGCACGACTATTGCGCGACGCTCGTGCAGCGCTTCCGTAATCCGACGCTCGCGCACCGCACCGAACAGATCGCGATGGACGGCACGCAGAAGGTGCCGCTGCGCTGGCTGCCCGCGCTCGCCGAAAGCGCTGCGGCGGGCGTCGAGCGCCCGTATCTTGAGCGTGCGCTTGCGCTATGGCTGTACTACCTGACCACCGCGCACGACGCTTGCGGCCGACCGCTGACGATCAGCGACCCGGGCGCGGCCGCGCTCGCCGAGACGCTCGGCGCGGCCAACGACGCGAACGGCGCGGTGCGCGCGGCGCTCGCCAGTGCCGCGCTCGCCGGCCCGGCCGCGTGGCCCGACGCGCTGGTCGCGCGCGTCGGCGCGCATCTGTCGACGCTGCGTGCGCACGGCACCGATGCGCTGCTCGCGCCGCTGCACGTGCGCTGAACGCCCGCACGGCCGGTTGGACGCCGCCGCGAACCGCGTGACGCCCCTGCCCGTCGATGTCCGTGTCGACGCGGCGAACGATGGAAAAGACATGACGGCCGGCCCACCGGCACGAAGGAGACAGACATGAAGCAGAAGTCGCAGGCATGGTTCACGGTATTCCTGCTGTTCATCGTGTATGGCATCAACTATCTCGACCGCGTCGCGCTGTCGATCGTCGCGCCGATCGTGCAGACCGATCTCGGCATCGACGCCGCGCAGATGGGTATCGTGTTCAGCACGTTCTTCGTCGGCTACGCGCTGTTCAATTTCATCGGCGGGCTCGCGTCCGACCGGCTCGGGCCGAAGCTCGTGTACGTGCTGGCGGTCGGCCTCTGGTCGATCTTCTGCGGGATGACCGCGCTGACCGTCGGCTTCGTGAGCCTGCTGATCGTGCGGCTGCTGTTCGGCATGGCCGAAGGCCCGCTGTGCTCGGCCGCGAACAAGATGGTCAACAACTGGCTGCCGCGCGACGGCGCCGCGACCGCGATGGGGCTGCTCAGTGCGGGCTCGCCGCTCGGCGGCGCGATCGCCGGGCCGATCGTCGGCCTGCTGGCCGCGCAGTTCGGCTGGCGGCCGGCATTCTGGATCGTCTGCGCGATCGGGCTCGCGTGGGTCGTGCTGTGGATGGTGTCGACGTCGGACCGTCCGGCCACGCCGGCAAACGAGGCGCCGAACGTGCCCGCCGCCGCCCGCGCGAGCGACGACGACGCATCGGCACCCGCGCGTACGCTGTCGCACTATGTGCGCCAGCCGCGCATCCTCGCGACGGCGGTCGCGTTCTTCAGCTACAACTACGTGCTGTTCTTCTTCCTGAGTTGGTTCCCGAGCTATCTCGTGCGCGCGCATCATCTGAACATCAAGGAGATGAGCATCGCCACCGTCGTGCCCTGGCTCGTCGGCACGGTCGGCCTCGCATGCGGCGGCGCGATCTCGGACGCGCTCTACCGGCTCACCGGCAACCTGCTGCTGTCGCGCCGGATCGTGCTCGTCACCTGCCTGCTCGGCGCGGGCGCATGCGTGGCGATCGCGGGCACCGTGCAGTCGACGCAAGGCGCGGTCGCGCTGATGTCCGTGTCGCTGTTCTTCCTGTACGTCACCGGCGCGATCTACTGGGCGATCGTGCAGGATGTCGTGCACCCGGCGCGCGTCGGCGGCGTGAGCGGCTTCCTGCACTGCATGGGCAGCCTGTCGGGCGTGATCGGGCCGGCCGTGACCGGCTTCATCGTCGAACGCAGCGGTTCGTTCGCGTCGGCGTTCGTGCTGGCAGGCGCGATTGCGCTGGTGGGCGCCGTGCTGGCAGGCGTATTCGTGCGCAACGGCCGGCCGTCTGCAGTCTTGCGCGAACGCACGGCGCACTGACGCTGCCGCGCGACGATTCACAACGCGACGCCGCGCACCGCGGCGTCGCCCTCCCGCCTCCCGCCCGATCATCAGCCCCCCGAATATCTCCCATCCGATATCGCGATTTCCGGTATCGATCGTGCGCCTCTAGACTGGCTACGCGATGGCGACACCGCGCCGCCTCACGGCAACGCGACACGCCCCCACAAAAACGATCCTGGGAGTCAAGCCATGTCCGACGGGCATGCGCGCCGAGGCGCGCTCAAGACACTCGGCCTCGCGGCCGGCTCCGCACTGCTCGCCGCCACGCGCCGCGCTCACGCGGCGGCGCCCGAAACCGGCGCGCTGCTGCCCGGCGGCGCCGCGCGCCTCGCCGACCTCACGCACCGCCTCGCGGCCGTGCCGAGGCGGCGCGACTTCAAGACGGTGCCGATGATCCTCGAACGTCCCGACCAGTGGGATCACGCGGCGCTCGCCGAAGTGATCGGCTATCGCGGCGGCCCGAAGCAGGTGTGGGACAACACCGAGCTCGGCGGCCCGTGGCTGAACCTGATGCGCAATTCGCTGAACGCGCAGATCTGGTCGTACGGTCATCCGGATTTCCTCGTCGTGTCGGCCACGCACGGCAGCGCGCATCTCGCGCTGTTCGACCAGATCGCGTGGGACAAATACGGCCTCGCGAAACTGGCCGGCGCCGCATTCCCGACCAACACGCTGCTCGACGCGAAGCCTGCGCAATCGAAGGGCGCGCAGGATCACGCGTTGCCCGACGGCGCATTCTCGTCGCACGACAACAGCATCGCCGCGCTGCGGCAGCGCGGCGTCGTGTTCCTGTCGTGCCACAACGCGATCTGGGAGCTCGCGGAACGGCTCGACGGCGCGAACGCGAATCCCGACAAGCTGCCGCTCGACGCACTCGCGGCCGACCTGACCAACCACGTGATCCCGTCGGCGATCGTCACGCCGGGCGCGGTCGGCACGCTGCCCGAGCTGCAGCAGGCCGGTTTCACGTACGCGAAATGAGGCTCTCGATGACCTCGATCCCCCCGCAATCGCCGTCGCGCCCCCGGCGGCGCACGCTGCGCGCCGCGCTGGCAGCCTGGCTGTGCTGCGCGTCCGCACTGTCGCTCGCCGACACCGCCACGACCATCTTTCCGCCCTGGCAGGACGGCCGCAACAACGACGCGCTCCATCGTGGCCTCGAATTCACGGTGCCGCAGGTCGACGTGCTCGCCGATTTCCACGGCGACCTCGCCGCACCGAAGCTCGTGCTGTTCGTCGGCGGCAACTATTTCTTCGCGATGGCGCCGCTCGTCGCGAAGTTCGAGGAAGATCATCCCGAATACCGCGGCCGCATCTACTGGGAAACGATCCCGCCCGGCCTGCTCGTGAAGCAGATCCACGCGGGCGGCACGATCACGGTCGGCAACATGACGTGGACGGTCAAGCCCGACGCGTATTTCGCGGGGCTCGGCAAGATCGACGGGCTGATCGCGGACGGCACGCTCGCGGGCCCCGCGGTGCCGTACGTGACGAACCAGTTGACGATCATGGTGCGCGCCGGCAATCCGAAGCGCATCGCGTCGCTGAACGATCTCGCGCGGCCCGACGTGAAGCTCGCGATGCCGAACCCGGAATTCGAAGGCGTCGCGCGGCAGATCCGCGCGTCGCTCGTGAAGGCCGGCGGCGACGCGCTTGCGCGCACCGTCTACGACGACAAGGTGCGCGCCGGCACGACCGAACTCACGCACATCCACCATCGGGAAACCGCGCTGTTCCTGATGCAGGGGCGCGCGGACGCCGGCGTGCTGTGGCAATCCGAAGCGGCATTCCAGGAACAGGTCGGGCATCCGCTGATGCACATCGACATTCCGGCCTCGCAGAATACGACGGCGATCTATGCGGGTGCGATGGTGAAGGACGCGCCGCATCCGGAAGCAGCGCGCGCGTGGCTCGCGTTCATCCGGTCGCCGGAAGCGTTCCGGATTTTCCAGCGCTACGGCTTCGGCCACTACGATGCGACGACACCGGTGCAGCACCTCGCGCCGGCGGATGACCGGCCCGACGCAGGCTGACCGCGTGCCCGCGCCGGCCATACGGCGGCGCGCACGCGACATACGACAAGGAGGGGACACGTGAACGATACGGTCGACACACGGCGACGCCGGCTCACACCGCTGCTGCTTGCCGCAGCGGCACTGCTGGCCGGCCGTGCGCACGCGGACGACGCGACGCTCGGCAAGACGCTCGCGACACAGGGCTCGGCGACGGGCGTCGCCGCTTGCATCGGCTGCCACGGCAGCCACGGCGAAGGCAATGCGGCGGCCGGCTTCCCGCGCCTCGCAGGCACCAACGCCGCGTATCTGTCCGCGCAGCTTGCCGCGTTCGCGGACGGCAGCCGCCAGAACCCGGTCATGCAACCGCTCTCGAAACTGCTGACGCCGCACGAACGCGACGCGATATCCGCGTACTTCGCGAGCCTGCCCGCGCCGGCCGGTGTCTTCACCGCCGACGACGCGTCGATCGATCCCGCGAACACCGGCGCGTGGCTTGCGACGCGCGGGCGCTGGTCGCAGGGCCTGCCCGCGTGCGCGCAATGCCACGGCCCCGGCGGCCTCGGCGTCGGCACCGCGTTTCCGCCGCTCGCGGGACAGCCTGCCGCGTATATCGCCGGCCAGTTGAACGGCTGGAAACATGGCACGCGCCCGCCCGGGCCGATGGCGCTGATGCCGATGATCGCCGGCAAGCTGTCCGATGCCGACATCGACGCGGTGGCCGCCTACTATGCGCACGGCGGCGCCGCTCAAGGAGACAAGCGATGATCGACCGCACGACGCTGATCCGCCGCGCCCGCGCCACGCTGCTCGGCGCGGCCTGGATACCCGCGCTCGCGTTCGCGGCGGCGCCGCAGGATGCACCGGCCGCCGCTTCCGCACCCGTGACCGCACCGGCACCGGCCGCAACCGCGGCAGCGGTCAAGCCGTTCACACCGCCCGCCGAATCCGCGATGCCCGCCGACGACTTCGGCAAGACCGTGAAGCTCGGCGAGCAGATCTTCCTGCACACGCCCGAGTTCGCGGGCAAGTACGTCGGCAACAAGCTGACCTGCGCGAGTTGCCACCTCGACGCGGGCCGTCGGCCCGATTCGAGCCCGATGTGGGCGGCGTACCTGTTGTATCCGGCCTACCGCAGCAAGAACGGACACGTGAACACGTTCGTCGAGCGCCTGCAGGGCTGCTTCCGTTACAGCATGAACGGCAAGGCGCCGCCGGCCGGCGACCCGATCCTCGTCGCGCTCGAAACCTATTCGTACTGGCTAGCGAAGGGCGCGCCGGTCGGCACGAAGCTGCCGGGGCAAGGCTTCCTGAAACTGCCGCCGCCCGCGCAAAAAGCCGACTACGCGCGCGGCGCCGCCGTCTACACGCAGCACTGCGCGCTGTGCCACGGCGCGGACGGCCAGGGGCAGTCGAGCGGCGGCAAGCCGGCCTTCCCGGCGCTGTGGGGCGCGCGCTCGTTCAACTGGGGAGCGGGGATGGGCGACATCCGCAATGCGGCCGGGTTCATCAAGGCCAACATGCCGCTCGGGCTCGGCGGCACGCTGACCGATCAGGAAGCGTGGGATGTCGCAACCTTCATGGACAGCCACGAACGTCCGCAGGACCCGCGCTTCACCGGCTCCGTGCAGGACACGCGCGCGAAGTTCCACGATTCGCCCGACTCGATGTACGGGCTCGGCGTGAACGGCCGCGTGCTCGGCGCGCCATGACGCCGCGCCGCACCGGCCGGCGCGGTCACGGACGCCAGCGATACACGACGATGCTCGACCCGTTGTAGTTGTCCTTGGTAATCACGTACTCGCCGGTCGAGCGCAGGTATGCACGCACGCCGTACATCGAGTCGACGTCGTTGCCGACGTCCATCGCCGACGTGTTCGAATTCGTCAGCGTGGTGACGAGCGCACCGGTGTTCAGGTCGAACACGTCGATGTTCGGCACCGTGTGCACGTAGCCGACGAACAGGTAGTGGCCGGCGGCCGCGATCGATTTCGGATTCGCGCTCGTCAGGTTGATTACCGGATTCGGCGCGCTCGTGTTGCCGTTCTTCCAGCCGTGATAGACCTCGATGTGCCCGTTCATCGCGGTCCAGTCCCAGTTGCCCGCGAGGCCCTGCGCGAGGATCATCGTGTCGCTGTCCGCCTGGTAGATGATTCGCGTGACAGGCGACACGGTGCTCGGCACGGGCGTCGTCGTCGGCTTGCCCCAGGATGGCTTGCCGGTCGCGTCGAAACCCGTCATCGGGTAGCGGGAAATCGCGTTGGATCCGTCCAGCCCTGCCCACACGTCGCCGTTGTCGTCGATCGCGAAACCGGCCGTCACCTGCAGCGTCGTGTTGAACGGCTTGCCGGGCAGCGAGCCGGCCGGAATCGCGATATAGCCGCTCGCCGTGTTGAAGTAATAGAAGTTGAAGTTGCCCGGGTTCTGGCCCGACGCGACGAGAATCCGTTTGCCGCCGACCATCACGAGCTGGCCGAAGTGCTGGCCGCGCTGATAGTCTTTCATGTCGAGGCGCGGGTCCTTCGGATAGGTGAACGGGTCGACCGTGTTCGCGACGAACGTGCCGCCCGCCGAACCCGTGTACACGTTGTTGCCGCTGTAGAAGAACGCACCGTCCGTCACCGGATCGGGCGCGGCGATCCCCTCGAAGTTCAGCGCCTGCAGCTTCCATTGCAGCGCGCCCGTCGGGCTGTACGAATGCAGGTCGGTGCTGCCGTTGCGGCCGAGATCCCAGCCGCCGCCCCATGCGTTGTTCAGCACGTACAGGTTGCCGGCCGAATCCTTGCCGAGCGCGGCGACGCGCGTGAAGCGCTTGTCGCCGACCTGCCCCTTTATGCCCGTCGTCGTGTCGAGATAACCGCCCTGCACGCCGAACGTGCCGACCTGGACCGGCAGGCCGAGGAGCCCGCTGTAGACCTTGATGTTCATGTCGGGCCCTTCGTCGCCCACCATCAGCTGGCCCATCGACGCATCGAAGTACAGCGACGCCGGCCGCGCGCCAGCCGCCATCTGGATCGTGTTCATCGCCGTGCCGGTCGCGCTGAACTGCGCGACGACGCCCGCGCTCTTGCGCGCGACCCACAGGTTGCCGGCGGCGTCGAGCGCCAGCGCGCCCGGCCCCGATACGCCGATGTCGCGCTGCCAGACGCCGTCCGTCGTATAGACGCGCACGCGGTTGCCGTAGAAGTCGCTCACGTACAGCAGGTTGCCGGCCGTCGCGAGGCCCGTGATCACGTCCGCGTACTGGACGCCCGTCCACACACTGACCGGGATGCGCAGGTCGCGCTGGTTCGTGCCGCGGTTGTAGCGGCCCACCGAGCCGCTGCCGAACGTGCGGTTGTAGCCGAGCGCGACGAACAGCGACGACGCATTGCCGGTGATCGCGCCGCCCTGGAATTCGTCGTGGATGCCGATCGTGCCGAGCGGCTGGCCGTTCTGGTAAATCGCGACGCCGCCCGCGTTCTCGTCCCAGCGCGACGCCGTGTAGATCACGCCCTCGGGCGCAACCCACATCGAGCGCGCGCCGTTGCCCACGTGGGCGGCCAGCGTACCGAACGTGTTCGCGAGCCAGTCCGTCGAGTATTGCGCCTGCGCGTGACTCGCGGGCGCCAGCACGGCGATGCACATTCCCAGCAATGCCGCGCGAATTTGTTTCATTGACATGAATAATGCTCCCGGACGATCGTGTGTCGACACTGTAAATCGCGACGCATGAAATCTTGGTGATTCGGGCAAAAGCGCATTCGCCGTCATCCCGAATTATTCACCGCGTGCTTTATGCCGTCCGGCGCTTTTTCGTCAATGATGGTCAAACCCGCTCGCCACACCGCAACGGCCCGCCGGCAGCGCGATTTCGGCGCTTTTCCCCGGCATTTTCTTCCGGGTCGCTCAATGCGGATGCGTCATTTTTTCTGACATGCCCGCATTGCCTTTTCATTCCGCCGGAAAGAGGCTCGATGATTACAAATCGAAATTAAAATGAAAGAGAAAAAATATTATCCGGCGCAATCGGCGTTTCGCAAACTGGCGCATCGGGCGTGCCGCGAACGCGGCGGGCGGAAGAAAGGAAGGAACGCTGAAGAAGGATGCGGCGGAACAAGCCGCGCGCCGACCGTGCCGGCACGCGGCCGCGATCGTTCAGTTCGCGTTGTCGAGCGTCGGGCCGTCCCATCCGTCGAGGTATTTCGGCAGCGCATCGACGACGTCGATCACGCGCTGCCGGTAGAACGGATGCATCGTCGGCTGCAGGTCGCCCGGCAGTTGCCCGCCGCGCGCACGCGCGGTCAGGCGGTTCGGCACGACACGCAGCGTGACGGACGACACCGCACCGGCTGCGAACGACGTTGCGGCCGCAACGACTGCTGCGCGTCAGAACTTCTGGCGCAACCCGAGGCTGACGATCGCCTGCGACCGCGAGTCCGACGAATGGCCGTTCGCCTTGTCGGACACCGACGCGGTCGCGGCCACCGGCCGGCCGAGCGCGTCGAGCGTCATGCCCGACGCATGCTGGTACGCGCCGAGCAGGTACACGCTGGTGCGCTTCGACAGGTCGTAGACGGCACCGAGCGTCACGTTGTGATACTGCGCGCGGCCGTCGACACCATCGACATCGCTGCCGCGCGTGTAGCTGTAGCCGGCGAACAGTTGCGTCTGCGGCCGCACGTTCCAGCGCGTGAACACGCCCGCGACGTTGAACGTCGCGTGGCCGGCGAACAGCGAACGGTCGCCGCCGCGGTACTGCACGTTGCTGTAGTTCACGCCGACGACGGCCGGGCCGAAGTCATACGTCGCGCCCGTCGCGATGACCTGCTGCGACTGCGCGCTCGCATAGCCTTCGTTGATCGACGAGTTGAACAGGCCGTCGTCGGTACTCTGCCACTTGCCCGTCGTCGGGTCGGTCGCGCCCGTCTTGCTGTTGTCCGAGCGCTCGTAGCCGACGCCGACGCGCAGCGGGCCCGCCGCGTATGCCGCGCCGACGCTCCACGTGTTGCGCTGCTTCATGCTGCCCGGCTGGCCGCCGAAGCCGTACAGCGCCCCGAACGTGAAGCCCGCGTAGTTGGCGCTCGTGTACTTGATCGAGCTGTCGACGCGCGCGGTCTGGTCGAGATCGTCGATGTCGCCCGGGTGCGCGCCGAACCCGCCGATGAAGGACGACGGGCCGACCGGGCTCACGAAGTCGTCGAGCGACGTGTATTGGCGGCCGAGCGTGACCGCGCCGTAGCGGTCGCTGCCGATGCCGACGAACGCCTGCCGGCCGAACTGGCGGCCGCCCTGGCCCGACGTGCCGTTGGCGATGTCGAAGCCGTTCTCGAGGACGAACAGCGCGCGCATCCCGCCGCCGAGATCCTCGAACCCCTTGATGCCCCAGCGGCTGCCGGACAGGTTGCCGGTCGTGAGACCGACGCTCGAATGCCCGGCGTATACGCCCGCCGAGCCGACCCGTTCATTGCTGCGATAGGTCACGCCCGCATCGACGATGCCGTACAGCGTGACGGAGCTTTGTGCGAAAACGCTGCCCGCGAGCGAGAGCAGCAGCGGTGCTGCGATCAGTTGCTTGTTCATGGTTTTGTGTCTCCGGGCGGTGAACCCGTTGTTCTGGCTTGATGTTGCGAGTAGCGCGCGGGCGGCGAGATCCGCCGGCAGTGCGAGGCCGGCGGCGTCCGCGCGCGGCATCGCGGCGGCCAGGCCCGCTGCGGCCGCCATGGTAGATGGAACCGATCCCAGACTAAAGCGCAATAATGAAAACAGTTTCTTGCCAAAGTCGAGATAGTCGAAAGCGCGGCCACGCGCACGACCGCCGTGCCTGTACAGCGCGGGTGCGCGCCCCCGATAATCGAACGCGCGCCACCCATCGGGAGTTCCTTCATGAATGAAACGACCCTGCTGATCTTCGCCGCCGTCGCGTTCGTCGGCATCGTGACACCCGGCCCGACCGTGCTGCTCGCGCTGACCAACGGCTCGCGCTACGGCGTGCGCCGCTCGGCCTACGGCTTCGCCGGCGCGATGCTGTCCGACTTCGTGCTGATCGTCGCGGTCGCGCTCGGCCTCGGTGCGCTGCTGATGGCGTCGGCGTTCTGGTTCTCGGTGGTGAAGTGGCTCGGCGCCGCGTACCTCGCGTATGTCGGCATCCGGCTGCTGACGTCGAAAGGTTCGCTCGACGTCGCCACCGCGCATGGCGGCGCGGCGCCCGGGCGCAACGCGTCGATCTTCGCGAAGAGCTTCCTGACCGCGGTGACGAACCCGAAGGGCTATCTGTTCTTCTCCGCGTTCCTGCCGCAGTTCCTCGATCCGTCCGCGCCGCTCGCGCCGCAATACGTCGCGCTCGCGGTCACGTTCGCGCTGCTCGACGGCGCGGTGATGTTCGGCTATGCGCTGCTCGGCGCACGCGCGGTGCGGCTGCTGAAGCGCTCGGGCGCGCTGTGGCTCGAGCGCACGTGCGGCGCGATGCTGCTCGCGCTTGCCGGTTCGCTGGCGCTGTACCGGCGTCATGCCGCGTAGGGGCGGGTTCCGATGAGGGTCGATGCACCGCCTCGCTCCGGCTTTCCCGGCCTGTCGCTCAGGCAGCTCGAACGCGCGGATCTCGACGCGTGGTACGCATACCTGTCGAACCCCGACGTGATCCGCCACACGAGCTGGAACCTGCGCTCGCGCGACGATCTGCTGCCGCTGTTCGACAACATCGAATCGGCCGACCCCGATTCGATCCGGCGTCTTGCGATCGTCGACACCGCATCGGGCGCGCTCGCCGGGACGATCGGGCTGCATACGGTGTCCACCGCGAACCGCTCGGCGGAAATCGCGTACGACCTTGCGCCGGCGCACTGGGGGCGCGGAATCGCGAGTGCAGTGTGTGAAGCCGTCACAGCGTGGGCATTCGCCGACGGCGGTTTCATGCGCGTCCAGGGCGTCGTGCTGACCAGCAACGCCGGCTCCGCGCGCGTGCTGCAGAAGTGCGGCTACCGCTACGAAGGGCTGCTGCGCGCGTACCGGATGGTACGCGGCACGCCGGGCAATTTCGCGATGTACGCGCGGCTCGCGACCGACTGACGCGCTGCACCGGGCTACACCGCGGGCGCGATTGGACGGCCCGCGCCGAATTGGCGACAATCGCCGTTCCCTGCCTCGACGGTCCGCCATGAAAATCGCTGCGCTCTCCGACATCCACGGCAATCTCGCCGCGCTCGACGCTGTGCTCGACGACGTCCGCCGCCGCGGCGCCGACGTGATCGTCAATCTCGGCGACATCGTGTCGGGCGCGCTCCATCCGGCCGAAACGGCCGACCGCCTGATCGCGCTCGACCTGCCGACCGTCAAGGGCAATCACGAACGACAACTGCTCGTCGGCGATCGCGCGTCGATGGGGCTGTCGGATCGCTGGGCGCGCGACACGCTGCGCGCCGACCATCTCGACTGGATCGCCGCGCTGCCCGAACGCGTGACGCTCGACGACGACGTGCTGATGGTGCACGGCACGCCGGACAGCGACCTCGTCTATTTCCTCGAAACGGTCACGCCCGACGGCTGCCGCGCGGCCACGCCCGACGAGATCGCGCAGCGCGCGGGCGACGCGCCGGCGTCGCTGATCCTGTGCGGCCACACGCATGTACCGCGCACCGCGAAGCTCGCCGACGGCCGGCTGATCGTCAACCCGGGCAGCGTCGGGCTGCAGGCATACACAGACGACCTGCCGCATCCGCACCGGATCGAAACCGGCTCGCCGCATGCGCGCTACGCGATGGTGTCGCGCACGGCGGCCGGCTGGCGCGTCGAATTCCATGCGGTCGAATACGACTGGCACACGGCCGCCGCCACCGCGGCATCGCGCGGGCGCGACGACTGGGCCATCGCGCTGCGCACCGGCCGGTGCTGACGCGACCGCGCCTCCCCGCCACCCCGCTTCGTTCATCGGAAAACCGACTCGCCATGCCCGTTCCATCGCAACTGCTCTTCCTGCCCGGCGCATCGGGCAGCACCGCTTTCTGGCAACCGCTGGCTGGCCTGCTGACGTATCCGGCCGAGCGGCGGATCGTCGGTTATCCAGGCTTCGGCGATACGCCGCGCGATCCGTCCGTCGACGATTTCGACAGCCTCGTGCGTCATGTGCTTGAAACGATCGACCGGCCGACCGCCGTGATCGCGCAATCGATGGGCGGCGTGATCGCGATGCGTGCGGCGCTCGACAAAACCGAACTCGTCACGCACCTGGTGCTGACGGTCACGTCCGGCGGCCTCGACATGCAGGGGCTCGGCGCGCAGGACTGGCGTGCCGGCTTCGCCGAAGCGAACCCGCGGTTGCCCGACTGGTTCATGACATTGCGCGCCGACCTGTCGCAGCACATCGGCCGCATCGCACAGCCGACGCTGCTGCTGTGGGGCGACGACGATCCGATCAGCCCCGTCGCGGCCGGCCGGCGCCTGCTCGAACGGTTGCCCGATGCGCAGTTGCACGTCGTGCCGGGCGGCCGGCACGATCTCGCGGCCGTGCATGCGCATGCGCTCGCACCGCTCGTCGACGCGCATCTGCAGCGCGTGTGACGTCGCGTGCTTCAGCCGTAACCCAAACCGGAACCTGAAGACGCGCCGCTCACGCGCCGTCTCACATCACCCCGCATTCCTCAGCGTCAGCCTCGCCTCCAGACCGCCGCCGTCCGGCCGGTTGTTCAGCGTGAGCGTGCCGCCCATCGCGAGCGCCAGTTGCCGTGCGATCGCAAGACCGAGCCCCGTGCCGCCCGTCTCGCGGTTGCGTGACGTCTCCACGCGCCGGAACGGCTCGAACACCGCGTCGAGCTGATCGTCCGGAATGCCGGGCCCGCGGTCGAGCACGGCGATGACCGCGCCGCCGTCCGGCGCGGCGTGCACGTCGATCTCGGCCGCGCCCGCGAACTTCAGCGCGTTGTCGACGAGGTTGCCGACGATACGTCGCAGCGCCTTCGGCCGCGTGACGAGCGCGAGCGGCGCGCGGCTGTGCAGCGCGACGTCCTGCCCCGCATCCGTGTAGTCGCACACGATGCTGTCGAGCAGCGCATCGAGATCGATGCGGCGCGCGGCTTCCTCGGTGCCGTGCAGTGTCCGCGCATACGCGACGCCCTCCTTCACCAGATGCTCCATCTCGATCAGGTCCTGGCGCAGCTTCGTGCCCTGCACGTCGTCGTCCATCACGTCGACGCGCAGCCGCATCCGCGTGATCGGCGTCTGCAAGTCGTGCGAGATCGACGCGAGGATCTGCATGCGTTCGGCCATGTACTGCGCGATGCGATCCTGCATCGCGTTGAACGCACGCGCGGCGCGCGCGACCTCGGACGGCCCGCCTTCGTCCAGGCGTTCGCCCTTCAGGTCGGGGCCGAGCGCGTCGGCGGCCTGCGCGAGCTGCTTGAGCGGACGCGTCGCGAGCCGCACCGCGAGCCAGCAGCACGCGGCCAGCACCGCGAGCTGCAGCACGAGCACGACCGGCAGCCAGCCCGACAGCGGCACCGTCGACATCGGATGAATGTCGATCGTCAGCGGCGACCCGTCGGTCAGCCGCAGGTGCACCTGCAGATGTTCGCGGTCGCCGGGGATCGCGTTCGCGGTCAGCGGATAGTCGCCGCCGATGCCGTCGGAAATCGACCGCTCGACGCGCGCCGACAGTCGCGCCTCCGGCGGGGTGCCCGTTTCGCCGGGCCCGAGGATGAACGTATAGCTGCGCCGCGCGAGGCGCGGCAGCCACGCGGTGCGCTCGGCGGGCGGCAGGTGGTCGAGCAGCGCGACCGAGCTCGCGACCTCGCGCTCGATGTAGCCCATCATCAGGTTGGTGGTCGCCTGGTCGCGCTCGGTCACCGTGAGCCAGAACGACAGCGTCTGCGCGAGCGCGAGGCCCACGCACAGGATCAGCGCGAGCCGCGCGAACAGCGAGCGCGGCCAGTGCCACAGCGTGCGCGCGCTCATGATGTACCGTCGACGGCGGTTACGGCCGACGAGAACACATAGCCCTCGTTGCGCAGGGTCTTGATGTAGCGCGGCTCGCGCGCGCCGTCGCGCAGCCGCTGGCGCAGCCGGCTCACGAGCAGGTCGATCGACCGGTCGAACGGGTCGGACTGCCGCCCCTGCGTGAGGTTGAGCAGCTGGTCGCGCGTCAGCACGCGCTGCGGATGGTCGAGGAACACGCGCAGCAGCCGGTATTCGGCGCCGCTCAGCGCGACCAGCGTGCCTTCTGCGTCGAGCAGGTGGCGCCCCGTCGTGTCGAGCCGCCATTCGCCGAACGCGAGCAGCTCGGCCGTTTCCGTCACCTGCATGCCGGGCGGCAGCATGCGCGCGCGGCGCAGCACCGAGCGAATCCGCGCGAGCAGCTCGCGCACCGCGAACGGCTTGGCCAGGTAGTCGTCGGCGCCCATCTCGAGGCCGATGATGCGGTCGGTTTCCTCGCCGCGCGCGGTCAGCATCAGCACGGGTACCGTGCGAAACTTGCCGGCGCGCAGGTCGCGGCACAGCGTGAGGCCGTCCTCGCCCGGCAGCATCAGGTCGAGCACGATCAGGTCGGGCGCGCCGTCGTCCAGCGCGTTGCGCATCTCGCGGCCGTTCGCGGCCAGCGACACGCGCATGCCGTTCTTCTCCAGGTAGCCCGCGATCAGTTCGCGGATCGCGCGATCGTCGTCGACGATCAGCACGTGGTCGATCTTGTCCATGAGTCGGTGTCGCTGTCGGTGTCGGGTGGTTCGGGCTGGCGATGTCCGCATTTATACCGCACGGCGGACACGCGTTTGTATCCCAATGTATCGCGCGGCCGCGACGACACACAACATTGCACACGCGCGGCTCGCCGGACACATCGCAGATACGTCGGCGCAGCCTAATGGGGCCTGTCGAAACCCGTCCGGCCGCCGCGCCCGAGCGGCGGCCTCCCGATCAGGAGAACGCCATGCTGCCCCGCCTCAAGACCGCCGCCCTCGTCATCGCCCTCGCCGCCACGGCCGGGCTCGCCGCCTTCGCCGGCACCCGCGCCGACGCGGGCATGACGACCTCGCTGGCCGGCACGCCGGCGCCCGATTTCACCGGCATCGACCGCTGGCACAACAGCGCGCCGCTCAAGCTCGACCAGTTGCGCGGCAAGGTCGTGCTGGTCGATTTCTGGACGTACTCGTGCATCAACTGCATTCATACGATTCCGTACGTGAACGACTGGTACCGGAAGTATCGCGACCAGGGGCTCGTGGTGGTCGGCGTGCATACGCCCGAATATCCGTTCGAGCGCGACGCGGGTAACGTCGCCGATGCGATCAAGC
This sequence comes from Burkholderia sp. LFS061, assembly GCF_047978125.1. Taxonomy (NCBI): domain Bacteria; kingdom Pseudomonadati; phylum Pseudomonadota; class Betaproteobacteria; order Burkholderiales; family Burkholderiaceae; genus Burkholderia; species Burkholderia sp. LFS061. Next base: position 298,132 of record NZ_JBFPFS010000001.1, read on the forward strand.
GCTTCGGCATCCGGTATCCGGTCGCGCAGGACAACCGCTACGACACGTGGCGCGCGTACGGCAACCAGTACTGGCCCGCGCTGTACCTGATCGATGCGAACGGGAAGGTCGTCTATACGCGCTATGGCGAAGGCGGGTACGACAAGACCGAGGCCGCGATTCGCGGTGCGCTCGCGCAGGCGGGGGAAGGGATGACGGGAACGACGCGCACGCAGTAATCGGGCCGGCGCACGGGCACGGCACCCGCCCTCGCGCGTGCGTCATGCGCTCACTTGCGCTTCGCGTCGGCCGCCGCCAGCATCGCTTCCCCGATCGCGAGCTTCCCGTCCGCGATCAGCGCGTCGCCGGCGCCGCGGATATCGGCTTCGGCCTTGTTCTGCCCGAGCTTGCGCTTGCCGACGAACCGCGTGATCTCGATCTGCAGCCCGACGATCGCCTGCAGCATCGTGTCGAGATAATCGGCCGGCGCGTCGCCCATCTTCCACGGCACCGGCTGCGACGCTTCGTGCGTGCGCGTCAGCCGCGCGACCACGCCGCGCACGAACTTCTCGTCGTCGCGCACCGTGATGCGGCCGTGCGCATGCACGACCACGTAGTTCCAGGTCGGCACCTGCCGGTGCGCGACGTGCTTGCTTGGGTACCAGTTCGGCGAGATGTACGCGTCGCCGGCGCGGAAGATCACGAGCACCTCGTCGCCGTTCGCGACGTCCTGCCAGACCGGATTCGCGCGCGCGACGTGCGCGTGCAGCTCGCCGAGCCCGCCGTCGCCGGGCAGCAGCTCGAACGGGAGGTGGTTCGCGTCGAGCCCGTGCTTCCCGTGCGTGATCAGGCTGCCGAACGGATGCTGCACGATCAGCTCGCGCAGCGCATCGGGGTTGGGCTCGTTGAAATCGGCGGGGACGTACATGTCGGCTCCACGGTCATGCGGCGGTTGAAATGGCTCGGGCGCGGGCCCGTCATGCGCAGATTGTTACCCCAAACTGGTTTATGCTGTAGAGCCGGTTTGGAACATTTTCAGCAGACCAGAATCATGGCAAGAACGGCCCGGAACGTCGAAATCCCGTCGCTCGGCGCGCTCGATCGCGCGGCCGGCGACCTGAGCCGCCAGCTCGCGCAGGCGCTGCGCGACGCCGTGCGCCGCGGCGACGTCCGTCCGGGCGATACGCTGCCGTCCACGCGGCTGCTGGCGGCCGCGCTGCAAGTCGCGCGCGGCACCGTCGTCGACGCGTATGCGCAGCTGGTCGCCGAAGGCTTCCTCGAATCGCGCGGCGGCGCGGGCACGCGCGTCGCGCATGCGCTCGCCGGGCCTCCGCCCGTCGACGAACCCGAACCGCCAGCCCAACGCGGATGCCCGGCGCGCACCGGGCTGCCCGAACCGGCCGCCACCTTCGCGCGGATCGCCCGTGAATTCCGTCCGCTGCCGGCGCTGCCGTTCGCGATCTCGGTACCGATCGGCCTCACCGCGCCCGACGACATCTGGCGCCGGCTCGGCAACCGCCTGCGCGCACGCGGCGCCGGCGCGCCGTCCGGCTATGCCGATCCGCAAGGCGCGCTGCCGCTGCGCGAAGCGATCGCCGACTACGTGCGCCGGTCGCGCTCGGTGCGCTGCACGGCCGACCAGGTCGTGATCACGAGCGGCACGCAGCAGGGTCTGCATCTCGCGAGCCAGGTGCTGCTCGGCGCGGACGATCAGGCGTGGGTCGAGAATCCGGCCTATCGCGGCATCACCGCGCTGCTCGAAAGCACCGGGCGGCGCGACGCGATGGTCCGCGTGCCGGTCGATGCCGACGGCATCGACGTCGACGCGGGCATCCGCCTGGCACCGCATGCGCGTGCCGCATTCGTCACGCCGTCGCACCAGTACCCGCTCGGCATGCCGCTGAGCATGGCGCGGCGCAACGCGCTGCTTGCATGGGCACGCGCGCGGCGCGCGTGGGTGGTCGAGGACGACTACGACAGCGAACTGCGCTACGAAGGCTATCCGTTCCCGTCGCTGCAGGGGCTCGCGCCCGACCGCGTGATCTATCTCGGCACGTTCAGCAAGATCCTGTTTCCGTCGCTGCGGCTCGGCTACGTGATCGCCCCCGACGATCTCGTGCCCGCGTTCTGCGGCGCGCGCGTGCTGATGGATCGCCACGCACCGACCGCCGACCAGCACGTGCTGGCCGCGTTCATCGCGGAAGGCCATCTCGACCGCCACATCCGCCGCGTGCGCGGCGTATACGCGGAACAGCGCGCGCTGCTGATCGACACGCTCGGCGCGCGGCTGCCGCGCGAACGCGCATGGGTGCAGCCGGGCGACCAGGGGATGCACGTCGTGCTGTGGCTCGCCGAAGGGATCGACGATCTCGACGTGGTCGCGCGCGCGGCGCAGGCCGGCGTCGCGGTGCGCGCGGTGTCGCCGATGTTCGCGCCGGGCACGGCCCGGCCGGGGCTCGTGCTCGGCTTCGGCGGCTTCGGCCGCGCGCAGATGGAGGCGGCCGCGCAGCGGCTCGCGGACGTGGTTTCGTCGGGAGAATCGCGGCCGCGCACGCCGCAAAAGGTTGTCCGCGGGCAACAAACGTAATCGTCTGTAACTCCTGCAAGCAAAAGGCCGTTTCGGCCGCCGGCACGCGTGCGCCATTTGCTAGGATCGCGCCTCTTCCGTCCACGCCCCTGCCGCCGTGAATCGCTTCATGCCGTTTCTTCGAAACGCGTGGCTCCGCTGCCGCGCCCGCGTCGCGCCGCTCGCCGCCGCCTGCCTTGCGCGCACCCGCGCGTTGTGCGCCGGCGCGCTGCATCGCCTGCGTCATCCGACGCGGCGCGGCGTGGCGCTGACGCTCGCCGCGATACCGGTGCTGGGCCTGCTGGTCCTGCTTGCATTCGTCCCGTTCACGCCGAGCATCGGCGACATCCGCAAGGCGCGCATCGACCGCCCCGCGCGCGTGCTGTCGGCCGACGGCGAGCTGATCGCCGAGTTCCGGCCCGTCAACCGCGAATGGGTGCCGCTCAAGCAGATCTCGCCGCACATGGTCGACGCGCTGATCGCGACCGAGGATCACCGCTTCTACGCGCATCACGGCATCGACTGGCGCCGCACGATCGCGGCCGGGCTGCATACGTTCTCGGGCGCGCGCCAGGGCGGCTCGACGATCACCCAACAGCTCGCGCGCAACCTGTATCCGGACGAAGTCGGCCGTTCGCTGACGCTCACGCGCAAGGTGAAGGAGCTGATCACCGCGTTCAAGATCGAGACGGTGTACAGCAAGGACGAGATCCTCGAAACCTACCTGAATACCGTGCCGTTCCTGTACAACGCGTTCGGTGTCGAAATGGCCGCGCGTACGTACTTCGGCAAATCGGCGAACCAGCTCGACATCGCCGAAAGCGCGACGCTCGTCGGGATGCTGAAGGGCAACAGCTACTACAACCCGGTGCTGAATCCGGAACGCGCGGTTCAGCGGCGCAACATCGTGCTCGACCGGATGGCGACGATGGGCATGCTGTCGCCGCGGCAGCTCGCGAAATTGCAGCGCCAGCCGCTGCGCGTCGACTTCGAGCCGCAGACGGCGCAGCCCGGCCTCGCGCCGCACTTCGCGGTGCAGCTTCGCAAGTGGCTGATCGCGTGGGCCGACCGCAACAACTACGACCTCTACTCGGACGGCCTCGTCGTGCGCACGACGCTCGATTCGCGATTGCAGGACATGGCGACGCAGGCGCTGACGCAGCAGACCGAGCAGCTACAGGCGATCGCCGACAGCGCATGGCGCGGCCCGTCCGGCTGCGGGCTGCGCAACGACCTGTTCCGCGGCTTCATCCGCCAGACCTCCGACTATCGCAGTGCCCGCGACGCGGGGCTCGCGGATGCAGCGGCGCTGAAGCAACTCGGCGCGAATCGCGCGTTCATGCATGCGCTGTGCGAACGCAAGACGCAGGTGCAGGCCGGCTTCGTCGCGATCGATCCGCGCAACGGTGCGATCAGGGCATGGGTCGGCAGCCCCGATTTCGGCAGCGAGCCGTTCGATCACGTCGCGCAGGCGCGGCGCCAGCCGGGCTCGACGTTCAAGCCGTTCGTCTATGGCGCCGCGTTCGCGGACGGCATGCGGCCGGGCGATACGTTCATCGACCGCCCGGTCGCGATTCCCGTGGACGGCCGCGCGGTGTGGCGCCCGACCGACGAGGAGCCGCCGACGGGCGAGCCGATGACGCTGCGCGACGCGCTCGCGCTGTCGCGCAATCGCATTACCGCGCAGGTGATGCAGCAGGAAGGCGCCGCGAAGGTCGCGCAGCTCGCGCGCGCGATGGGCGTGCGCGACAGTCCGCTCGACGCGGTGCCGTCGCTCGCGCTCGGCACGAGCCCCGTCACGCTGAAGGAGATGGTGTCCGCATACGGCACGATCGCGAACCGCGGCGTGTACGTCGCGCCGCAGACGATCACGCGCATCGAGGATCGCGACGGCAAGGTGCTCGCCGCATTCGGCAGCGCACCGCCCGAACGCGCGTTGCCGGCGCCTGCCGCACAGACGCTCGTCGACGTGATGCGCGATGTCGTCGACCGCGGCACCGGCGCCGACATCCGCTCGCGCTACGGGATTCGCGTGGATGTCGCCGGCAAAACGGGCACGACGCAGGACAACACGGACGGCTGGTTCATCCTGATGCATCCGCAACTGGTGGCCGGCGCATGGGTCGGCTTCGACGACGGCAGCGTGACGCTTCGCAGCGACTACTGGGGCGCGGGCGCGCACAGCGCGCTGCCGATCGTCGGCAGTTTCTACGATGCGGCACTGCGCGCGCGTGCGATCGATCCGCGTGCGCAGTTCTCGCCCGACTTCCGGCCGCGCAGCGCGCCGGCGCCGAGGCGGCGCCCGCATCCCGGCCTGTTCGACTGGCTGAAGTTGTTCCGCTGAGCGTGCCGTCGGCGGAACATATACATACAACTGCGCTTAGCCCGCCGCGAGCGTGGCCGCCAGTGCATCGAACTCCGGCGCCCACGCCGCACGCCACGTGGCCTTCGTCGCGTCGTCCACCCACGCGCCGTCGATCCCGTTCAGCATGAACTGCTTCAGCTCGGCAACGGTGAAGCCGAAATGGCTGAACATCAGCTCCCACGCCTCGCTTGGATCGACCTTGTGCAGCGTCGGATCGTCGGTGTTCGGATGGATCTTCAACCCGAGGCCCGGCATCTTGCGCATCGGATGCCGTTCCGCCCATTGCTCCGGCGGCAGCGTGCGCAGATAGTACGAATTCGTCGGCACGACGGTGAAGACGATCCCGCGCTCCGCATAGCGCGCGCACAGCTCGGGGTTGTCGACGATCGTATAGCCGTGATCGACGCGGTCGACCTGCAGCAGGTCGACGGCCGTCTCGACGTTGCGCCACGGCATCCCGAACTCGCCCGCATGCGCGGTCGTGCGGAAACCGGCCGCGCGCGCGTTGCGGTACGCCTTCCAGAACAGTTCCGGCGGCCGGTCGTTCTCGCGATAGTCGATCCCGAGCCCCGCCACTTCGTCCGCGCGATTCGCCTTCATCCATTCGACGATCGCCACTGCCTCGTCGGGATCCTGCTCGCGGTCGATGCTCGGGATCAGGCGTGCGCCGATCCCGAAATCACGCGCGGCATCGCGGATCGCCGTCACGATCGCGGCCTGCGCGTCCGCATACGCGATGCCCGATACGCGCACCGTTCCGGTCGGATTCCAGAAGAATTCCGCATGCCGCACGTTGTGTGCGGCCGCATCCTCCAGATACTCGTATGCAATCCTTCGCAGATCGTCAGGCTGCGTGAGCAGATACTTGTCGAGCGCGCGCAGCACGTGCAGCACGCCGACCGGCTTGTCGCCGCGCGCATAGAACGCGTCGATCTCCGCGCGCTCGATCGGCGCGCCGCTGCGTTCCGCGAGCGCGACGAACGTGCCGTGCCGCACCGCGCCGAGCAGGTGACAATGCAGCTCGACCTTCGGCAGCGCGTGGAAGAAGGCCCGATGGGCCGGCGTGATCTCGATGCCCGTGCGCGCGGCCGGGACGTTGCCTGGTGTTCCCTTCATGTCTTTCTCTTTGGGTATTGCAATTGCGTCGCGAAAGCCGTCTCTCAGTGCGGCTTCACGACGGTCCAGAAGTAATAACCGAGCGGAATCGCGAGCACGACGAGCCCCAACGACACGTCGCGCCAGCGGCCGGCCAGCAGCTTGACGAGCACGTAGCACAGCAGCCCGCCCGCGATGCCGGTGCCGAAGCTGTTCGACATCAGCGTGAGCAGCACCATCGACATCACGGGCAGCGCGTCGGTGAAGTCGTCGAAATGCGTATGGCGGATCGTCGCGAACATCGACAGTCCGATCAGGATCAGCGCCGGTGCGGTCGCCTCTTTCGGGATCGCGAGCGCCACCGGCACGAACAGCAGCATCGCGGCGAACAGCACGGCCGCGGCCAGCGACGACAGCCCGCTGCGGCCGCCGGCCTCGACGCCCGCCGCCGATTCGATCAGCGCGGTCAGCGCGGGGATGCCGAACACGGGCCCGATCGTCGCGGCGAGCGAATCGACGAGGAACGGCCGGTTGATGTCCGGCAGGTTGCCGTGTTCGTCGAGCAGGTTCGCCTTCGCGCCGACCGCGAGCGCGGTGCCGAGCGTCGAGAAGAATTCCGCCGCGAAGAACGCGAACAGATACGGCGCGGCCGCGAGGCTCAACGCGCTGCCGATATCGAGCTTGAACGCGATCGGCGCGATGCTGTGCGGCAGCGACACGAACGACGCGGGCAAGTGCGTGACGCCGAGCGGCACGCCGGCCGCAGCCGCGGCGAGGATCGCGATCAGGATCGCGCCGGGTACCTTGCGCGCCTGCAGCACGACCGCAACCGCCAGGCCGATCAGCGCGACGAGCGCGCCCGGCCGCGAGAAGTCGCCGAGCGCAAACGCATTGGTCTTCGCATTCGCGACGACCATTCCCGCGTTGCGCAGCCCGAGCATCGTCACGAACAGCCCGATCGACGCGCCGAGCCCGAGCTTGATCTGCACGGGAATCAGCCGCACCACGACGCCGCGCGCACCAAGGATCGTCAGCAGGAAGAACAGCACGCCCGACACGCACGCGATGCCGAGGCCCGTCTGCCAGCCGACGTGTTCCGTCGTCGCGAGCGTCACGCCGACGATCACCGAGCCGCCGATGCCGGGGCCGACGAGGAACGGCAGGTTCGCGTAGAGCCCCATCAGCGTCGTGAACAGCACGAACACGACGATCGTCGCGCTCGTCGCCGCGCCGCGCTCCATGCCGCCCGTGGCGAGCAGCGACGGGATCACGACGAGCAGATACGCGGCCGCGAGAAACGACGTAACGCCCGCGATCGTCTCGGTGCGCACGCTCGTGCCGCGCGCGGCGAGCGCGAAGCGGCGTTCGAGCCAGTTGGCCGGCGCTCGCGCCGGCATCGTGTCAGTCGCTGACATGGTGGTTCTCCTGTGATTCCGAATATTGTCCTGTGCCCATTCATGCAGCGCGGTCTTATACTGCCGCGTACCGCATCCCGACCGTTATTGCCGATGTCGTCCGACCGCTCGTCGCTGCTGCCCGCGCTCACGCTGCGGCAGGTCCAGCACTTCGTCGTGCTCGCCCATGCACGCAGCTTCACGCAGGCCGCGCAGGCGCTGTCGCTCACACAGCCCGCGCTCACCGCGTCGATCCGCCAGATCGAGTTCCTGCTCGGCGGACGCCTGTTCGCGCGTTCCGCGCACCGGCTCACGCTGACGTCTGCCGGCGTTGCCGTGCTGCCGCTCGCCGAACGCCTGCTCAATCAGGCGCGCGGCACCTTCGACGACATGACGCGGCTCATCGGCGAACGCATCCAGACCGTGCGGATCGCGTTCATCCCGTCGGTCGCGGGTCGCCTGCTGCCCGCGCTCAACGCATTGCGCGGCACGCATCCGACGCTGCGCTTCACGCTGACCGACCTGCCGAACAGCGCACTCGTCGAAGCCGTGCGCGACGGCGTCGCCGATCTCGGCATCGGCGTGCGCGAACCGGACAGCGACGACGGCACGCTGCGCTACCGGCAACTGTTCGAGGACGAGATCGTGATCGTCGTGCGGCACGACGATCCGCTTGCCCGCGCGAAAGGCGTCACGTGGGCGAAGCTCGTCGATCGCGAGCTGGCCGTGTTCGTACGCGGCAGCGTCAGCGAATCGCTGCACCGCACCGGCGGCGCCGAGAAGCTGCGCCTGAACGTCACGTACCGGATGGAATACACCGAGCCGCTCTACGCGCTCGCGCGCAACGGCCTCGCGACCGCCGTGCTGCCGAGCCTCTACACGATGCATCTGCACGATCCCGATCTCGTCGCGCTGCGCGTCGACAAACCGCGCGTCACGCGCGCGATCTCGCTGATCTCGCTCGCCGCCGACGATCGCGGCCCGCACGTGCGCGCGTGCCGCGAGTGGATTGCGAAGCACATCTGATTCCGTTCGCCGCGCGACGTCACGCGCTCAGGGCAGCTTCGCGATGCGCTCGACGAGCGCCGCGTAGAAGCGGTCCGCGTCGACCTCGTTGATCCACGTCGCGTTCGCCGCACGGCCGCTGCGCCCGTTCCAGTCGACGATCGTCTCGCCGAGCGTCCACTGCCCGGTCGTCTCGACGACGACATTCACCTTGCGTCCGTTGAACATCGTCGGATCGACGAGATAGCCGACCGCGGTCGGGTCGTACATCGGTCCGTCGTCGACACCGCGCCGTTTCTTGTTGTACGCGAGCTCGGCCGTCATGATGTCCGCGACGATCGCGCCGCAGCGGTTGCCGAGCGCGCGGAACGGCGCGACGCGCGCCGGCGTGATCGGCGCCTTCACCGCGACGTCGCGCGGCAGCACGACGATCGGCACGCCGCTGCCGAACACCACTTCCGCCGCCTGCGGATCGACGTAGATATTGAACTCGGCGGCCGGCGTGATGTTGCCGCGCTCGAAGAACGCGCCGCCCATCAGCACGATTTCGCGCAGTGCGCCGCGAATCTGCGGCGCTTCGACCAGCGCGGTCGCGATGTTCGTCAGCGGGCCGAGCGCGCACAGCGTCACGCTGTTGGGCGCCGCGCGGCTCAGCGTATCGACGAGGTACGACACCGCGTGGCCGGTCGCGAGCGGCTCGCGCGGCTCTTGCAGTTCGATGCCTTCGAGCCCCGTCTTGCCGTGCACGTTCGCGGCCGTCACGAGCTCGCGCACGAGCGGGCGCGGGCAGCCCGCATAGACGGGCAGCGTCTTCGTGCGTCCGGCCCAGTCGCGGATGATCCGCGCATTGCGTTCGGTCAGGTCGAGCGGCACGTTGCCCGCGACGGCGGTCAGCGCGCGCACGTCGAGCCGATCCTGCGCGCCGAGCGCGAACAGGATCGCGATGGCGTCGTCCTGCCCCGGGTCGGTATCGATGATCACCGTGCGGCGCGCGGCGTCGCCGCCGGCGGCGAACGCCCCCGTTTCGGGCAGCAGCGCGGTGCCGGCCAGCGCGGCGGACAGTTTCAGGAAGGTGCGGCGCGATGCGATCGGATGGGTCATGGTCGGATTCAGAAAACGTGCCGGACGCCGAGCGTCGCCATCATCTGGCGCGTGCCGGTCGAGCGCGCGTACGCGAAGATCTGCGCATGGTCCGCGTCGCCGGCCGCCTGCTGCGCGATCACCGTCAGCGCGACGTCGGTGCGTTTCGACAGGAAGTAGTCGGCCTGCAGGTTCACCTGGTGCCATTTCGGACGCTTGTCGATCACGTCGTACTTGCCGTTCGTGAACGCATACGCGGCGCCGAGAAAAAGCTGCGGCGTCATCGTGTAGACGATGTTCACGCCGAGGTTCTGCAGGTGCAGGTGCGAATTGTCGAGGTAATCGTAGCGCACGTCGGTAAACATCGCCGCGAACTGCGCGCGGCCGATCGTGTAGAAGCCGCCCGTGCCCGCGATCCGCTGCCGGCTCGCGTACGCCGCCGGCGTCATCGCGCTTTTGCTGAAGATCAGCAACGGCGACGCATAGTCGTTCGCGATCGCGCCGTCCTGGTTCGTGCCGCTGTACGGATGGTTGTACTGCGCGTAGACCGCGCTCCAGCGCAGCGGGCCGCGCTCGTAGCCGAGCCCGAAGCTGTATGCGCTGTTGTTCGCGAAGCCCGTCGCGTTGCTGAAGCCGTACAGCGCGGTGAATTTCAGGCCGTAGTAGACGGGGCTCACGTACTTCACCGAGTTCTGCACGCGAATGTCGTTGTAGCCGTTGTCGTTGTCGCCGATGTTCACGCCGTTGCTCGCGATGATCACGGGCCCGATGTAGTCGTGGATCGCGTCGTACTGGCGGCCGAACGTCAGCGAGCCGTACGTGCGGTCGGCAAGGCCGACGTAGGCCATGCGCCCGAACTCGCGGCCGTTTTGCGCGGCCGTGCCCGTCATCACGTTGAAGCCGTTCTCGAGCTGGAAGATCGCCGACAGCCCCTGCCCGAGATCCTCCTTGCCCTTCAGCCCCCAACGCGGGTTCTGGTTCGTGCCGGACAGCGCCTGCCAGGCGTTCTTGCCGCCCTGGTTCGTCGCGAACCCGACGCCGGCCGAGATCAGACCGTACAGCGTGATGCTGCTTTGCGCACCGGCATGGGTCGCGAAGGCGCCGAGCATCGCGAGCGGAGCGAGCTTGTAGAGAGTTTTCATGCGGGTCGTGTGATCGGTGGTGGTCCAGGCGCGGCAGGGTTCCGCGAAACTGGCCTCGACTATACGAACCCGGATCGGATAATAAAAGTTTGCTTTTCTTATGTATCAATAAAACGGATTTATTCTCATCGTCGCACCTCCCGCGCCCGCCGGAGCGGTTGTCAATCGGCGGTATCGCCGCCCTTCGGCAGCTTCGACCACGCGTTGCGCCCCGGCAGCGGCGACCACGCCGGGCGCGTCTTGCGTGCGCTGTCGATCACGACCAGGTAGCGGCCCGCGATCGGCGTGATGTCGCGGTCGCGACGCAGCACCCACAGCGACTTGCCGGCCTCGACGCGCGCCTGGTAGTCGTCGTCGAGCAAGCCGTGCCGGTCGAAGAACAGGTTCAGCGACGCGGGAATCCGCACGCATCCCTTCGAGTGCCGGATGCCGAGCAGCGGTTCGAGGCGGTCGGGGTCGGTCGCATGCATCTGGAAGCGCATCGGCGACACGCCGCCCTTGCCCCAGCCGCGCTCGCCGTCCTCCCATCCGAAGTCGTAGATGCGCAAGTCGCGGCGGCCGTAGCCGCGAATGCCGTTGTCGTTCGTCGTGCCTTCCGCACGGAAATCCATGTTGTCGGGTGAATGATGGAACACGCCGAGCGGCGTCACGAAATGATCGTACTTGCCCGGCAGCCCGGTGCCGACCGGCGATGCGCCGATCATCAGCCACGCATTGGCCGGCGTCGCGCGGAAGTAAATGAAAAGCGCCTGCACGTTCGGCGCGCGGTCGACCATCGCGACGTATTCGCCAGCCAGGTCGCCGAGGTCCGCATCGGCGAGCGCCTTCTGGAGCCGCTCGCCGTATGCGCGCTGCTCGCTTACGGGTACGTTCAGGCGCCGCGTGACCTCCTGCGTGAAGCGCTTGCGCATGTCGATCGCGCGTGCCGTCGCGTTTTTCGCCTCGTCGGCCGACAGCGGCGGATGCCGGCGCGGCGGGGTCGGCACGGGCGGCTCGGCCTCGCTGGCCGGTACGGCGGACGCGTCCGACGCAGGTTCGGCAGTGGACGCCGCGGAAGCCGCCGATGCGCCCGATGCCGCGCCGGCAGGCTCCACATGATGCACATGCGATGCCGCAATCGCGGGCTGCGCGGCCGACGCACTCGACGACGCATGCGCGGACGAAGCCGGATGCGCATGGGAAGCCGCCGACGCCGGCGACGCAACCGATGAGGATGACATAACAGCGGACGACGGGGCACTGGATGCCGCAAAGGCAGGCCGCCAGGCAAGAACGGCAATCGGTAGCATGGCAGCGAGCCACGCATACGCGGCGACTGTGCAGGTACGGCAACGTGGCTTCGCAAATCGCCGCGTCAGGATGGAAAGCATCATATGTTCGAAGCCATCGGCCGGTCCGGCCGCCGCATGTTGCTGTTGCGAGCGGCGCATCGTCCGCGCGAGCCATCGACACGTCCGGCGCATCGTGTGCGTCCGGCGCCGACGCCTCTTCGCGGTGGAGCCTTTCGCTGATGCAACGCGTGCGGTCCGATGGCGGCTAATGAGTCGTCAGGCCCTTCATTCTACGCGCCAGCGCAGGAATCGGCAGCGGCCAAAGTCGCGGTTTCTCGGCGGATTTGCGCTTCGTCACGCTTTGTTTCAACTCGTTGCCGCTTGCGGCGTCGTCGCGTGGCAACCTTGTAAGTTGGACGTTTCAAAGCATGCGCCCGGCGGGTTTTTGCGCTCCGCCCGCAACGATGTTTTCCACCAAACAAATTCGCATGCCAAATCATTTCGGCGACGCCGTTTTCCTCCGGGAAAACCGCATCGCACGCATGCCGCACGAACCATGCGACACGCGTGCGCCACCACCGACTACTTCGAAATGGTTTCGAGCGCGATGCCCTTCGTGCGCGGCCCCATGAGTCCGATCGCGGCCATCACGATCGCCATCGCGCCCGCAATGAACGCGAACACGCCGAAGGTGCCGAAGCCCTTCAGCACGGCCGCGATCACGAACGACGAGAAGATCGCAGAGAAGCGGCTCCACGAATAGACGAAACCGACGGCCCGTGCGCGGATCGACGTCGGGAACAGTTCGGCCTGATACGCGTGGAAGCTGTACGACATGATGTTGCTCGCGAGCGTGAGGCCGATGCCGAGCACGATCAGGAACGCACCTACCGTCGTCTGGCTGAACAGCAGCCCGCAGACGACGATCGCCGCCGCCATCGCGACGATCACCGACTTGCGCTCGAAGCGGTCGGCGATCACGAGCCCGATCAGCGGGCCGATCGGCGCCGCGAGCGCGATCACGCTCGAATACATCAGGCTCGACGTGATCGTGATGCCCTGCTTGATCAGCAGCGTCGGCACCCAGTTCGCGAAGCCGTAGAAGCCGACCGTCTGGAACACGTTGAAGATCGTCATCATGATCGTGCGGCTGCGATACGGCGGCACCCACATGTCGCGGAAACTGCCGCGCGGCGGCACCGGCTCGGCCGGCGCGGGCGGCGGCAGCGGCCGCCCGTATTCGGCTTCGACCTTCGCCTCGAGCGCGCGCATGATGCGGTCGGCTTCGTCGACCCGGCCCTGCTGCGCGAGCCAGCGCGGGCTTTCCGGCAGTTCGCGGCGAATCCACCACACGAACAGCGCGCCGTGCGCGCCGATCAGCACGACCCAGCGCCAGCCGTCGAGGCCGAACGGCGCATGCGGCACGAACAGGTACGCGAGGAACGCGACCACCGGCACCGCAACGAACCCGACCGCCTGCTCGCACGCGAATGCGCGGCCGCGGATCTGCTTCGGCACGAGTTCGGAGATGTACGTGCCGATCGTCACCATCTCGACGCCGAGCCCGAGACCGACGACGAAGCGCCAGAAGTTCAGCCCGGCCGCGGTGTCCTGGAACGCCATCACGACGTTGGCGGCCGTGTACCACAGCAGCGACCACGTGAAGATCGCGCGGCGGCCGAAGCGGTCGGCGAGAAAGCCGCACGCGATCGTGCCGATGAACAGCCCGGAGAACAGTGCGGCGATAAAGCTCGCGACGCCGGTGGTGCCGAACAGGCCGTGTGTCGTCGCGGAAAGGATGCCGCTTTTCACGAGGCCGGGCGCGACGTAGCCGCTGTACAGCAGATCGTAGAGTTCGAAGAAGAAGCCGAGGCTCAGCAGTACGACGAGTTTCCAGACGCTGCGGGTCGGCGGCAGGCGGTCCAGGCGGGCCGAGATGGAGCCGGGGTCGATGGATGGGGAATGGGAAGATGCCTGCGAAAGGCTGTCCGTTGAGGCCATCTTGGGCGCGTCTCCTGATCGTGTCGTGTTGTGTGTTGTTGTCCGGCGACCGTCGAGCCGCCGTCGGGCGAATCGCTGCATTGTACCGGCACGCCCGCCTGCGGTCCGGCCGCGCTGCGTGCACCGAGCCGATTCGGACGCCCCGATTTCGCGCCGGACAATGTGTAAATTGCGTAACCGTCTGTCGGGTATGGAAAAAGCGTTGGAACGACGATCCGGCGCCGCCCGTGCCGAGCCTCGGCGGTGCCGGCCCGACGGTACGGGCCTGCCGCACCCTTTCGCGCGGGCGCGCACCGCCGGGATCGCCGAAAACGGGGTACGCAATCGGGACAACCACGCGTTCCGCGCCCCGGTAACATGCTACCGGGCCAACTACCGGCTTCCGGGCGCCTTTCGGCGACCGGCATTGTCGGCAAATCGTAAGCATTCCATGTTCATACAACGACTATCCACGTACGCCCGCCGGATCGCACTGATTGCGTTGCTGCAGTTCGCGGCGATCGCGACCGCATCGGCGTTTCCGGCGGCTGCTTCCGCCCCGGGCGCGAGCGGCACCGACGCGTTCGTGCCGACCATCTCGCTGAACGACGCCGTCGCGCAGCTCAAGCAGATGCAGGCCGAACAGGATCGCATCAAGCAGCAGACCTCGACCGCGTCCAACAGCAAGGAGCTGGACGCGCTCGGCGATGCGACGCAGGAGCTGAGCACCGATGTCGCGAAGCTGCAGAGCGAGCTCGTTCCGCAGCGCGCGCAGGTCCAGGCGCAACTCGACGTGCTCGGCCCGGCGCCGGCCGAAGGCGCCGCGCCGGAAACGCCGGCTGTCGTGAAGCAGCGCGCGACGCTGGACGCGCGCAAGACGCAGCTCGATGCGGCGCTGAAACAGGCCGCCGATCAGAAGACCAACCTCGCGAACCTGACCGAACAGTTCGCGAAGCTGCATCGCGGCCTGCTGAAGAACCAGCTCGCGTTCCGTTCGGGCGGCATCTTCAGCGCGCAATTCTGGCTGCCGCTGTTCCAGCGTTCGCCGGACGACGTCCAGCGGCTCGAGGATTTCAACGACGAACTGCGCGACATGCTGCGCTCGTCGTGGGTACCCGGACAACGGGCGATCACCGCGCTGCTGCTGCTCGCCTCGTTCGCGATGTGGCTCGGCGGCCGCCGGCTCATCGAGCGCGGGCTCGCGTGGATCTGCCTGAACCGCCTGCCGCCCACCCGCTTGCGCCGCAGCGCGCTGGCGCTGTCGACCGCGCTGTCGACATTCCTGGCAACCGCCTTCGCCGTTCAGATCCTCTACCTCGCCGTCGCGCGCCACTATGAACTCACGCCGTCGCTGACCGATCTGTGGGACCAGTTCGCGAAGCTCGCGGCGACCTGCGCACTGATCGCCGGGCTCGGCCGCGCGCTGCTCTGCACGAAGCATCCGTCGTGGCGCCTGCCGGCGCTCGCCGATTCCGTCGCGCTCGCGATGAAGCCGTTCCCCGGCATCCTGGCCGCGCTGCTGCTGATGTCCGGCACGCTCGAATCGATCAACCGGATCGTCGACACCAGCCTGTCCGTCACGCTGTTCGGCCGCGGCATCGTATCGCTCGTCGTCGCGCTGACGGTCGGCGCGTCGCTGCTGCGCCCGAGCAGCGCTCGACGCTCGCCGGGCTGATCCACGCCGGCGTCACGCTGGCGATCGTCGTGTCGCTGATCGCACTCCTGATCGGCTACGTCACGGTCGCGCGCTTCATCACCTACGAGCTCGTATGGTTCGAGATCGTGCTGTGCGCCACCTATATCCTGATCCAGTTGACGCGCGATGCGAGCGAAAGCCTGTTCTCCGCGAGCCTGTCGACGGGCCAGCAGATCAAGAACCTGTTCGCGCTCGAAGACCGGCACCTCGACCAGGCCCGCACGGTCCTGTCCGGTTTCGGCACGAGCCTGCTGATGCTGATCGCGGCCATCGCGCTGCTGACGGGCGGCTTCGGCACGACGCCGGGCGACCTGCTCGACAGCGCGGTCGCGATGATCGGCAGCCAGCGGCTGCAGAGCCTGAACATCATGCCCGACCGGATCCTGAATGCCGTAATCGGCTTCGCGATCGGCTTCTACCTGCTGCGTTCGCTGCGCCGCTGGCTCGACGGCGAGTTCATGCCCGCGCTCGGCATGGATACGGGGATGCGCGTCTCGCTGATCACGCTGTTCACCAACGTCGGCTACGTGCTGCTCGTGCTGATGACGCTCGGGCTGCTCGGCGTCAGATGGAACAACCTCGCGTGGATCGTCAGTGCGCTGTCGGTGGGTATCGGCTTCGGCCTGCAGGAGATCGTGAAGAATTTCGTGTCGGGGCTGATCCTGCTGACCGAGCGGCCGGTGAAAGTGGGCGACATGATCAGCATCGCGGGCGTCGAAGGCGACATCCGCCGCATCAACGTGCGCGCGACCGAGATCCAGCTCAGCGACCGCTCGACGGTGATCGTGCCGAATTCCCAACTGATCTCGCAGAACCTGCGCAACGTGACGATGGGCAACAGCACGCAGGGCGTCGCGACGCTGGTGCTGACGTTCCCGCTGAACACCGATCCCGAGCAGGTGCGCGACCTGCTGCTGGACGCGTACCGCTCGCATGAGGCGATTCTCGAGAAACCGGCGCCGTCGGTGACGTTCAGCCAGCTCACGCCCGACGGGATCACGCTGAGCGTCACGGGCTACGTGTCGAGCCCGCGGATCGCGAGTTCGACGAAGAGCGATCTGCTGTTCGAGATCCTGAAGCAGTTGCGTGCGGCAGGGATCACGCTGTCGAGCCCGCAGATGCTGGTGGTGCAGAACATGCCGGCGGCGGAGAAGTGAACAAAGACGGCCGGTCGCGTACTGCGGCTATCGCGACGACCGTCTCCAGTACTACCGAAATGCCCATCGTCCGATGACGCCAGCGCTGGCAAACAGCCGCAGCCGTGCCGCCTCCCACTCGGCCAGCGTTCGCACCCGTTCCTGGCGGGCATCGGCAAGCGCCGCTTGTGCCGACAGCAGTTCCAGAATATCTCCTGCGCCGAACGCGTAACGATTGCGCGCCGATGTCAGCGCCGCTTCCGCGGCAGCCAGCAAGCGTGCAGACGCATCCAGGTTGTCCGCTGTCGTCTCCGCGTCGGCATGGGCCTTCAGCACGTCACGCAGAATCTGCTGCTGCGTATCGAGAAGCTGTGCCTGTGCCAGTTCGGCCTGAGCCTGCGCGCCGCGAATCCGATACGTGCGAGAAAAGCCGTCAAAGAACGGAATCGTCAAAGTCAGGCCGATGCTGGTTTGCGTCGCCCGCACTGACTGCAATCCCTGATTCGGATATCCGTTCCGCGACAGCGTGCCGCTTAGATCCAGGGTCGGCATTCCGTCGGACCGCACGGTCGTGACCTTCGCTTGCGCAGCCTTCCATTTGGCCCGCGCCGCCCGGATCTCGGGGTGAGAACCTTCGGCCGCGCGAAGCCAGTCGCTTAGCTGGCGCTCCGCGTCTAGCGCAACCGGTACGACTGCCTCCTCGACCTCGAGCCGCGTGCCGGCGGGCAGACCGGTCGCAAAGACCAGTTCGGCGCGGGCCCGAGCCACCTCCCCGCCCGCTCGCCGTGCAGCGAGCAATGCCTTGGCCAGCGCTGTTTCCGCCTGCAATACGTCTGCTCGGGATGCAACGCCCATCTCCAGCCGCTTACGCGACGCACGCAGCGTCGATTCCGCCAAAGTCGCGGACTCGGTACGCGCTGCAAACGCCGCTTGAGCATTCTGAACATCGAAATAGCTACCGATGACATCCACGACCGCCTTCTGCATCGCTGCGTCGTGGCCCGCCAGCGCTGCCGTCAGCAGTTGCTGTGCCGCCGCGCGGTTTGCAGCTCGCCCACCAAAGTCGAGTAGCCGCCAGTTCAACGTCGCGTTCGACGTTCGACCGACGCCGCGCGTATTCATTGATGGTGCATCGGAATACCGGTTATAAGTCGTCAATTGGCTGATCGACCCGTTGACGGTGGGGAGCCATGCCGATCTGGCTTCACCCACCGCAGCGGCCTGGATCTTGATCGATGCCCACGCCGCTCGAATACGGGGGTTGTGGCATAGCGCAAGATCAACCGCATCGCCAAGCGTCAGCAGCTTCGCCGGGCCAGTCGACGAAGCGCATACAACTGGCATGTCATCGCCCGGTAATCGCTGCCCCGCATCCAGCACCGGTGGACGGGTCAGCAGCGGATCGGCCAGGCCATCCGGAATCCCGCGTGTTTCGGCATTGCATGCAATTGAAACCAACATCAGGCCGAAGATCCACGGACACACGCCACCTTTCAAGCTCCTAGCGCTCACGCAAACTCTCCCGCGCATGCTGCAGCAACGGCGACAGCACATACTCGATCACCCGCCGTGTACCGGTCCTGATCTCGGCACTACCCGACATACCCGGCGACAGTGCGATCTCGCGACCGTCTACCACCAGCGCCGAACGATCAAGCAGGATCCTGACCGAGTAGACGAGTCCCTTCTTGTCGTCGTCTATCGCATCGCGCGAGACATGACTCACTTTCGCCGACAACGTGCCGTATTTCGTGTACTCGAATGCGTCGATCTTCACGCTGGCGGCCTGCCCTTCCTCGACGAAGCCGATATCCCGGTTGTCGACGAATGCTTCCATTTCTACCGCCCCCTCTCGCGGCACGATCTGCATCAGCGGCTGTGCGGCCGGCACCGCTGTCCCAATGGTATGGACGGCAAGCTGCTGGACGGTTCCGTCGATCGGGGCGGTCAGGCGCAGCAGCTCCCCGTGTGCCTCCGCACGCCGCATGTCGCCCGACGACGCGTCCACGATACGCTGCGCATCGTTCAACGCATCCTGGGTATTCCTTCGCGTCTCTGCCACGAGAGCCGCGCGCTGGTGACGAGCATCCGCAAGCTGTCCCGCCGTATCGATGCGCTGCTGCTCGGCCTCGATCCACGCGTGCTCCGCAACGTCACGGGTCTCCATCAACTTGGCGTAATCGTCCGCACGACGCGCCGCAAGCGGAGCGGCCTGACCGTACCGGTGTATTTCGCTGTCGAGACGGTCCCGTCGCGCGACGAAATCGCGCCATTGATCCAGCAGGTGCCGCTCGACCTCGCGCCGGCGCTCGGGCGACACGCCCTCCACACCCGCCAGTCGAGGCTGTCGCCCCGTGTCGATCGCGTCGATCAACGCCCGGGCACGCTCGGCTTGCAGTACCGCATTCAGCCGGTCGCCGTCCGCCCGTTGACGTTCGGCGTCGATTACGCGCGTATCGAGATCGATCAGTGCGTCGCCAGCCTTCACGACCTGTCCGTCGCGCACGTGCAGCGCTCGCACGCTGGCAACCTCGACCGCCGCCAGCGTCTTGGTCCGGGAGGATGGAATGATCTTGCCGCCGCCGTCGACAACAATGTCGATTTTCCCGAAATACGACCAGACGATCGCCGTCATTACGAGCAGGATGAGAATGCGCGCGACCCACCGGCCTGCCGGCGAGACAGGTATCGCCTGGACAGACAGCGCCGCCGGCAGAAACTCGGCCTCGTTCGCATTGAATGTCGGCAGCGTCATCCGATGGCGCTGCTTCCAGCAGTGACGCCAGACATCGCGGTAACGCCCGACCAGTTCACGCCAGGCCCCTGCCTGCTGTCGCATGCTCATATCCGTGCCTTTGCTACGTCGCGCCCGCCCTGTTGCAGCGAATACAGGTGTGCGTAGATTCCATTCCGCGTGCGCAGCAGTGTGTCGTGCGTGCCGCTTTCCACGATTTGCCCGCGATCCATCACGAGAATCCGGTCGGCGTCGCGCACCGCCGAGAGCCGATGCGCAATGATCAGCACCGTACGCCGCGCGCAGATGTCCCGCATGTTGGCCTGTATGACGGCTTCTGATTCGTAGTCGAGCGCGCTGGTCGCCTCGTCGAATATCAGGATGCGTGGATCGGTCATCAATGCGCGAGCAATGGCGATGCGCTGCCGCTGGCCGCCCGAGAGCCCCGTGCCATGCTCGCCGACAAGCGTGTCGTAACCCTCCGGAAGCTCGCAGATGAACTCGTGTGCGCCGGCCAGCCTCGCTGCATCGATCACCGCGTCGATCGACGCAGTGGGTCGAGCCAGCGCGATGTTGTCCCGCACAGAACGATTGAACAGCGTGTTTTCCTGCAGAACAACGCCAATTTGCTGGCGCAGACTCGCCGTATCGATCACTGCAATATCGTGCCCGTCGACCAGCACTCGCCCGCGATCCGGCACGTAGAGCCGCTGCGCGAGCTTGGTCAGCGTGCTTTTGCCCGACCCGGAGCGGCCCACGATTCCGATGACCTCGCCCGCCGCGATCCTGACGGAGATCTGCCGGATGACATCGCTCGCATCCGGCCGGTAGCGAAACGATACCTGGTCGAATTCGATCGCGCCCTCGAGGCGGGGTACTCGCGTCTTTTTGGCTGCGGTTTCGGGCGCCGTGTTGAGGATATCCCCGAGGCGCCCCATCGAAATCCCTACCTGTTGAAAGTCGTTCCACAGCTGAGCGAGACGCAGTATCGGGCTGGACACCTGCCCGGCCAGCATGTTGAACGCGACGAGCTCGCCGACGGTCAACTTGCCGTCGATCACCAGCGTGGCGCCCAGCCACATGATCGCCGCGGTCACCAGCTTGCTGATCAACGTCACGCCGCCGCTTGCAATCGTGGCAACGTTGGTCGCCGACAGGCCCGAACTCACATAAGCGGCCAGTTGACGGTCCCATCGATCTGTCCAGCGCGGTTCGAGCGCCATCGCCTTGACCGTATCGATCCCGCTGATGGTTTCGACGAGGAAAGACTGATTCTCGGCGCCCTTATTGAATTTCTCGTTCAGACGCCGCCGAATGATCGGCGTAAACACGACCGACAACAACACGTAGAGCGGAATCGAAACAACGACGATAAGCGTAAGCCACGCGCTGTACCAGAGCATCACCCCGAGGAAAACGAACGAAAATGCGAGATCCATCACCAGCGTCACGGCATTGCCGGTGAGGAACGCGCGAATGTTCTCCAGCTCGCGAATACGGGCGACAGAATCGCCCACACGGCGCGCCTGAAACCACGCCAGCGGCAATGCCAACAGATGACGGAAGAGCCGAGCGCCGAGTTCGACGTCGATCTTGCTGCTCGTATGCGCGAAGACCCAGGTTCGTATTCCCGAAAGCGCCGCTTCGAACAGCGTCGCGCAAATCAGCCCCACGGCGATCACGTTCAACGTCTTCATCGCGTGATTGACGAGCACCTTGTCCATCACCACCTGGAAGAAGAGCGGCGTGGCGAGCGCAATCAACTGCAACACCAGAGAGATCGCAAGAACTTCGCCCAGCAGCTTCCGGTACGTAACGATTGCCGGAATGAACCAGCTGAAATCGAAGCGCGCCAGGGTACCCGCAATGCTGCTCTTGCTCGTGAAATAGATGAGCTCGCCGGTCCAGATCTCCAGAAGACGCTCGCGGGTCAGGACGGTAGGTGCCTCACCCGGAAACTGGACAAGCATTCGAGGCGCGCGTGTTCCATCTGTGGCCTGGTACTGCGCGACCACGAAATAGCCACCTTCGCCTTTCGCCCGTGCGACCGCGGGCAAAGGCGCCCGATCCAGTCGTTCGAGGTTCTGTTGAACGGCCCGGGCCGTCATGCCGAGGGAACGCGCGGCTCGCAGGATTGTTTGAGTATCGAAACGGCCGAAGCCGAATTCATGTCGCAACGCGGCTTCGTCGGCTGCGATGCCGTGCAGGCTGGCCATCGTCAGAACGACGGCGAGACCGGAGTCGACATCCTGCGTCGGAGACGACGCTGGATGCCGGAGAATGGAACTGTCCATGAAGGGAAACGAGGCGAGAAAGGAAATGCGATACGGCCGGCAGCAGGCCGTCCGGTCGCACGTAATGTGCAACCGGACGGATCGACCTTCGGGAACCGAAATTAACGCCAGCTCGTCGCCAGCGTCGGCGCAAGCGCGGCCTGATGCTCAGGAGACAGCGTTACTGATCCCGCAGCCGGCGGCGACCATACCGCCATGGCCTGTACCAGTTTCTCGACATCGGCATTGACGAGCGTTCGGCCGTCGTCTGTACGAATCTGCTCGATCTGATACCGTGAACCCTGGTACCAGTCCCGAACCGTCGCGGTATCGCCGGTGCCGAGGATACTGATCTCCAGATCGTTGCCGACGTGACGGAACCACAATTGATCCGCGGATACGCCGGCACCGATGCTGATCACATCGCTGTTGCCAAGCGTTTCGTCGTCGTCCCGGATCGTGTCGCGGCCGGACCCGCGACCGAATCGATAGGTATCGTTGCCCAGGCCACCGACCAGAATGTCATTGCCGGCACCGCCATCCAGCACGTTGTTGCCTCGGTTGCCGATGATCGTGTTGTCGAGTGCGTTACCCGTGCCGTCGATGTCCTCGTTCCACAGTTTCAGCGCTTCGGCCGTGTAAATCGCATACGAGTTCGGTACGTTAGCCGCCGACCTGAACTCCTGAAGGCTCACGTAACGGGTCATGTCGCTGACGCGTTGACGCCCCGAATCGGCAATGTAGAAGCCTTTGAGCGCACCGTCTGCCTCACCATATACCGCGCCGGTCACCGTAACGACGTGATTGACGCCGCCGCTGTCGAGATACGCACCATCTCCCCAGAGCCGACCGGCGTTCAGCGCGAGAATCACACCCCGACCGCTTCGAACCAGATTCGCGACCGCACGCTCGTCGTATCCCGCGAGCAGATTGTTCGTAATGCCGTAGCTTTTCAGGAGCGCCTGTTGTTGGACGTAGTTCGATCCGCCTCGCTGATAGTCGGTCGCGGCCGGGCTGGTGATCGCCCATTGGTTGTCGATCGCGCGCCTGACCACCTCTCCCTCCGTGGTCGGCGTCCCGATCTGTGTAAGCAGATTGGCGATCGACGTCAGCGCGCACGTTCCCTGGAACGTCGGAACCGCGTCGCCCTGCATGTAATCCAGTTCGTTCGCCTTCGGGTAACCGTATACGAGTACGGACGCGCCATCGACGAGACCCTTTTCCGGTTTGCCGAAATCGAGCAGATTCAGGTTCTCGACATGGTCGCCCAGTGCGTAGCTGATTTTGCTCTGAACCGTATCGATCCCTTCGCCCGCCCGTTCCACCACACGATCGCCAACGTTATCGACGTAGTAGGTGTCATTGCCCTTGCCGCCGATCATCGTGTCGGCGCCTGTCACACCGTCCAGGATGTTGTTCGCGCTGTTGCCTACGATCACGTTATCGAGCGCATTGCCCGTGCCGTTGATGTCGAATCCTTCGACGAGGCGCAATTCCTCGATGTTGGCATTGAGGATGTAGTTCGCGCTGCTGATCACCGTGTCGTAACCTTCATTCACGTACTCGAGAATCACGTCGTTGACGCTGTTGACGATATAGGTGTCGTTACCCTGCCCGCCTTCCATGTGATCCGCACCGGCGCCGCCATCGAGATAGTCGTTCCCGAGACCGCCGAGCAGCGTATCCCTGCCGTCCCCGCCGTAGAGATAGTCGTCGTCCGTCTCGCCCGGAGCCAGCGTCCTCTTCTCCTCGTTGTCGCCGGTGAAGCCGACCAGCAGATCGTCGCCCGCGCCGCCATACAGGATGTCGTTGCCGACTTGACCGAACAGGCGATCGTTGCCGTCTCCGCCGTACAGCCGGTCGTGGCCGGCTCCGCCTTGAATTTCGTCGTTGCCTGCCTCGCCATAGAGCAGATCGTTGCCGAGGCCGCCGAGAATCAGGTCGTTGCCGGCGCCACCGTAGATCGTGTCGTCGTCGGTTTCCCACGCGGCGAGAGCCTGCTTCGCATCATTGGTGGCGGTGAAGCCGACGAGAATGTCGTCACCATCACCGCCCCAGATCGTGTCGTTGCCCGCGCCGCCGAAAATCTTGTCGTTGCCGGTTTCCCCCGACAGGACGTCGTTGCCGTTACCGCCATTCAACTCGTCGCTGCCGGCGCCGCCAAAGAGCGTGTCGTCGCCCTCTCCGCCGTCGAGGAAGTCGTCGTCGTTGCCGCCATCGAGGTAGTCGTTGCCAAGACCGCCATACAACGCATCGTTTCCGTTGCCGCCGTATAGCGCGTCGTTGTCGGTTTCGCCCCACGACAACGTTTGCTTCGCATCGTTGCCGGCGGTAAAGCCGACCAGTACGTCGTCACCATCGCCGCCCCAGATCACGTCGTCGCCCGCTTCACCGAATATCCGGTCGTGACCGGCTTCGCCGAGAAGTCGGTCGTTGCCTTCGTCGCCGTGCAATTCGTCGTTGCCGGTACCACCGAATATCGTGTCGTTTCCGTGACCGCCTCTGACGAGATCTGCACCGTCGCCACCGTCCATGTAGTCGTTGCCGAGGCCGCCCCACATCCGGTCGTTGCCCGCACCACCGTACATGACGTCGTCGTCCGTTTCTCCCGGTGCGAGTGCCTGCTTCGCTTCGTTGGACGCGGTGAAGCCCATCATGATGTCGTCGCCATCGCCGCCGTTCATGATGTCGTTGCCGGCCTGGCCAAACAGCGAATCGTTTCCGGAGCCCCCATCGAGCACGTCGTTGCCTGCACCACCCTGCAACTCGTCGTCGCCTTCTTCGCCGTACAACCGATCGTCGCCGTCGTAGCCGAATAGCGTGTCGTTGCCGGTGCCGCCCCACAGATTGTCGTTGCGCCAGCTGCCGCCCATTACATCGTCGCCGCCGCCGGCGAGGAAGTTCACGAGCAAACCGCTGTTGATCCAGTGGCCGTACGCGGCGTAGTAGTTCGCGTCGAATACGTCGTTTCCGTCGGTTCCGATGAGATAGGTTCGATTGCCGTTGTTGATCTTGATCTGACGCGCACCGAAGTGGATAAACTGACTGGAATTGATCCAGTACGTGTTGTCGGTGTCGCGCAGCGCGCGGTAATTGGAGAAGGGAACAGCCGGGGCGAGATAGATTCGCCCTGGCTGGCCCGCGACCTCGCTGCCCTTGAGCGGCGCGGTGGCTGGGCCGTTCGCATATCGGCTGTTGCCACGAGTCACGATGTCGAAATCGACGGCACGAATTTCGGAAATACCTACGTGATGGAGCGCGCGGAATTCGCCGGCATCCGCGATGCCGTCCTCGTTCATATCGACCCAGACCTGCAGGCCATTGAGTTCCGCACCGGACAATTTGCCGTCGCGGTTGGTATCGAGCGAGCGCAGTGTTTCAGCACTCAAACCTTGTCGCTGTGCATTGAGCAACACCGGAGTCTTGTTCGCGATCGACGCCGCGGTGTCGAGTTCGAGGCTTTTCGCTTCGTAGAACGCGCCGATCGGGTTGTACCAGCCGGATGGCATCGTGAAGCCGTAATCGTTCTTCCCGCCGTAGGTCAGCGTCCGGGAAATGATCTGGCTCAGATCCAGATAGCTCGTGCCGCTCAGTAGTCCGGTGGCGCGATATCGTGACAGCAGGCTGTCTGCGAAGGCGGCGTCGCGGACGTTGGACAGATCGTAGCGCTGGCCGCCATTCACGACGAAGTTGCGGTCGACGACACCGTCGCCGTTGGTGTCTTCGCGGACTACGCTGGCGCCTTCGCCGAGGCGGGTTTCTTTCTTGACATAGGTGAATACGCCGTCGCCGTTCGTGTCGGTTTTCGTGACAGTACCGGATTGCCCGATGTACTGGACGGTATGACCGCCCTTTCCGTTCGGCGTGGTTATCTGGATCGAATATCCTTCCCACTGGTTCCCGATTGCAATGTATCCTGGCTCGAACCCCGGGCGATAATCTTCGAGCGGCAGCATGAACATTTTTATCTCGACATCGTTGCTGTACGTCGTGATCTTCCAGTCTCCGTCGGTGCGAGTGCTAGCCACGGTAATGCCGGACGACGCCCCCCCCATCACACGGTCGATGGTACGCGACACTTCATCGCGGAAAAGCGGGCTGTTGTCAGCGGTCAGGCCAAGGACGTTCGGTGCGATATATTCCTCCCAAGCGCCTTTAGCCAAGGCTCCCAAAAACATACCGCCGCCTACAGTGGCGACGCCCACGGCAAAGCCGGAAATGGAGACAGGTAGTAATGCAGTGACCACGGCGCCACCAACAAGGCCGCCCAATATTCCAACTGCGGTGTCAACTACCTCATAAGAGGACGCGTTTGGGTTCTTGATAACCCACAGCAATTGAACAGCAGAAATAATACCGCCCAACTGCCCCCCAATAGCAGTCATCCGTTTCGCATATGTGCCCGTCTCCTGAGCAATTTCTGCAAATGAGCGCATCTTGCCCAATTCTGCTCGCATAGCTTCAACTCGCGCAATTGCTTGAGCATCAAGCAGACTACGATCTACGCTATCGAGCGCCTTGATCGCTCCAACACTGAGCGCGTCGATATTTTTCCACATCATTCGCGCATATTCCGCGCGCGCAGCGGCATCAGTGGATAGCTTTGCGGAACTTTCTGAGACTTTCTCTAATTGGGTAGCGATATTTTGCAAGGCCACCCTCACTCCCTCTCCAGACGCACCCAACGCACTCCACTCATCGAGCTCATACCAAGCCATATTTCATCTCCAATTATCATAAAATACACAGCACAACAAAGAAAGAATCGCAACAATCGCTGCAACAAAGCAAATAACCAAATATCCACCAGCAAACAATGGCCCAACCATTCCAAGCCAGAATCTCGACTTTCCAACAGACATGAAATTCCAGTCAAAATATTGACCATGAAAAACCAGAAGAAACACACTCCCAGAAAAAAACAAGATCGCAATCAGAAATGCAAAAGCCTTTCTTTTCCATGAGTAGTCGAAGTACCCGGCAACTATTTCCTCCCTCTCCGCATAGCAAAGGCGAAAAGCTTCAAAGATTCTGAGAGGTATCGCGACCAACATCAGTGAAAAGTAGAGCGCGGTGACATCTGGAAACTGGGATCTCTCGATTGCTTTGAAAAGCAATGGAGATACCTCCCCGATGCTGGTCACAATTGTTTTCAGCACTGGCCAACGCGTCAGCGCATCATTTGGTGCGAACCATGCAATCAGCGCGCCAGCGAGATGCAAAACCATAATCGCCGGACTCCGTCGATAGAATTCGATCAAGAATCCAACGATATTGCGAGGCCCATTGCCGTCTCCTTTCGCAGTCAATAGTGGCCTACGATGTGCTCCCTCCTTTTCTCGCCAGTCAGCACGAGCGCTCTCTCTTACCCCCCACCGCCTTACCATATGGATACCTAATCAATGTTTCCAAACGTTACCAAACAAAATCCACAATTCACACCAACCGCCAGCGATATACAATCCCCGTGAAGATATAGAAAGAATTGAAAGAAAACAAGAGATCCTCTTATTTTCATACACATACGAAACGTTAAAAGTAATTCGAAAATTCCGTACTTGTACGATTACTTATTTCCGACACGCTATCGACGAATTCACGCAAGCGAAAACATCCCCGAACCCCGTCCAATCAATCACCGCACCAGAAAACAAAAAAGCCGGCCCATGGCCGGCTTTCCCGTTTCAAACGATTACGACGCTACATCAGTCGCCCGATGAAATCAGCGTGAGCAACACGCCAATCCCACACGACATCACACATCAAACTTCACCCCCTGCGCCAACGGCAGTTGGCGGCTGTAGTTGATCGTGTTCGTCGCGCGACGCATATAAGCCTTCCACGCATCCGAACCCGACTCGCGCCCGCCGCCCGTTTCCTTCTCGCCACCGAACGCACCGCCGATCTCCGCGCCGCTCGTGCCGATGTTCACGTTGACGATCCCGCAATCGCTGCCGGCTGCCGACATGAACTGCTCGGCCTCGCGCATGTCGTTCGTGAAGATCGCCGACGACAGGCCTTGCGGCACCGCGTTGTGCAGTTCGATCGCATCGTCGAAGTTGTCGTAGATCATCACATACAGGATCGGCGCGAACGTCTCGCGCTCGACCACCGCCGATTGCTTCGGCATCCGCACGATGGCCGGACGCACGTAGTACGCATCCGCATGACCGACGTCGACGCGCTCGCCGCCCTTCACTTCGCCGCCTTGCTCGCGTGCATCGGCCAGCGCCTTCTGCATCGCGTCGAACGACGCGCGGTCGACCAGCGGGCCGACGAGCGTGCCTTCCTCGAGCGGGTTGCCGACCTTCACCGACGCATAGGCCTTCTCGATGCGCGGCAGCAGTTGCTCGACGAGGCTGCGATGCACGATCAAGCGGCGCAGCGTCGTGCAGCGCTGGCCGGCCGTGCCGACCGCCGCGAACGTGACCGCGCGCACCACGAGGTCGAGATCGGCGCTCGGCGCGACGATCATCCCGTTGTTGCCGCCGAGCTCGAGGATGCCGCGCGCAAGACGCTGGCTCAGCACCTTCGCGACTTCCTGGCCCATCCGCACGCTGCCCGTCGCGCTGACGACCGGCACCTTCTTCGATGCCGTCAGCACCTCGCCCACATCGCGCATGCCGAGCACCAGCTGGCTCAGGCCCTGCGGCGCGACGCCCGGATGGGTCTTCTCGAATTCGCGGATCGCCTTCTCGAGCAGCACGTGGCACGCAATCGCGGTGAGCGGCGTCTTCTCCGACGGCTTCCACACGACCGAATCGCCGCACACGAACGCGAGCGCCGCATTCCACGCCCACACCGCGACCGGGAAGTTGAACGCAGAGATCACGCCGCATACGCCGATCGGGTGCCACGTTTCCATCATCCGGTGGCCCGGGCGCTCCGACGCGATCGTGAGGCCGTAGAGCTGGCGCGACAGGCCGACCGCGAAATCGCAGATGTCGATCATTTCCTGCACTTCGCCGAGGCCTTCCGACGTGATCTTGCCGGCTTCGAGCGTGACGAGGCGGCCCAGCTCGGCCTTGTGCTCGCGCAGCACGTTGCCGAACACGCGCACGAACTCGCCGCGCACCGGCGCCGGCACCGTGCGCCACTTGAGGAATGCGTCGTGCGCGGCGTCGATCTTGCGCTCGGCGTCGGCGGGCGAGTCGACCGCCAGCGTCGCCAGCGTCGCGCCGTCGAGCGGCGAACGCGCGGTCAGCGCAGTGCCTTTCCACCGGGCGAGATCGATGTCGAGCGCAGCAAGAATGTCGTTGAATTGCATCACTTCCTCTTCAGGGACAGATTGATCGGTGCGGCGGCAGCGCCGCCCGCGTGATTCGATTGGAGCGCGTTCGCGCGCCCTGTGCAAGCGGATACGCAGCTCGGCGGGCCCGGTGCGCCGCACGGCGCATCGCGCTGCGCCGCCGCCGAAAAGCCCGGCCGGACGGCACGCCCTCGCGTCGCGAGGCACGATCCATGAAACACATTGTCGGCGGCCACAAGTCGGGCCGCTATTGATATTAACTCACGACTTCATTCCCAAAACGCAACACCTCAGCGAGCCAGACCGATGCATTCTTGTGCCGATATGGGACGTTTCCAAAGCCCGTAGCCGGGCGGCCAGACGCGTCCCGACGCGACGCAAGTTGATGACAAAGCCGCATCACCCTGTTCGGAAATATCGTTTGCCGCTCGTGCATCGGGCACACACAATCGGTGCGACGTCGAGGTGCAACGCACCCGGCGCGCCGCCGGCCGCCACTACGGCAGCCGGACGACAGACGAACGCGACACGCATCGCGGCCCGGCTCATCCGGCCCGTTCCCGCGAAGCACCACCGCTGCCCGGCCGGCAACGCGTCGCGCTTCGTCGCCGAAAAACAATCCCGGAGACAGCGCCCAGCGCCCGCCATGCATTCAGATGCCCGCCCCGATTCGCCCCGTCCATCCGGCTCGCCGCCCGCGAAGCCGTCCCTCCACCGCGCGCTGCAGGCCCGCCATCTGCGGATGATCGCGATCGGCGGCTCGATCGGCACGGGCCTGTTCGTCGCGTCCGGCGCGTCGATCTCGCAGGCCGGCCCCGGCGGCGCGATGCTCGCGTACATGGTGATCGGCCTGATGGTCTATTTCCTGATGACGAGCCTCGGCGAAATGGCCGCGTTCATGCCCGTGTCGGGTTCGTTCGCGACCTACGGCGCGAAGTTCGTCGACGAAGGCTTCGGCTTCGCGCTCGGCTGGAACTACTGGTACAGCTGGGCCGTGACGCTGGCGGTGGAACTCGTCGCCGCGCAGCTCGTGATGCACTACTGGTTTCCGCATGTGCCGGGCGTCTGGTGGAGCGCGCTGTTCCTCACGCTGATCTTCGCGCTCAACGCGCTGTCGGTTCGCGGATTCGGCGAAGCCGAATACTGGTTCGCGCTGATCAAGGTGCTGACGGTGCTCGCGTTCGTCGGCGTCGGCCTGCTGATGATCTTCGGGATCATGCAGGGTGGCCCGAGCGCGGGCTGGGGCAACTTCACGATCGGCGACGCGCCGTTCGCCGGCGGCTGGGCGACGATGCTCGGCGTCGCGATGATCGCGGGCTTCTCGTTCCAGGGCACCGAAATGATCGGCGTCGCGGCCGGCGAATCGGAGAACCCGCGCACGACGATCCCGCGCGCGGTGAAGCAGATCTTCTGGCGGATCCTGCTGTTCTATGTGTTCGCGATCTTCGTGATCGGCGTGCTGATCCCCTATACCGACCCGAGCCTGCTGAAGAGCGACGTGACCGACATCGGCGTGAGCCCGTTTACGCTGGTGTTCCGCCACGCGGGCCTCGCATTCGCGGCCGGCGTGATGAACGCGGTGATCCTGACGGCCGTGCTGTCGGCCGGCAACTCGGGCATGGAACTACGCTGGCAGGATGCCTACCACCAGTTCAATACGGCGGAAAACGAGCAGCAGCTCTTTCACCAGGTTTCCGCATACTCGAAGCGTCTCGGCTTCGAGTACTGCTGCTATGGAATCCGCGTGCCGCAGCCGGGATCGCAGCCCTTGGTCGAGATCTTCGACACCTATCCGCCGGGCTGGATGGCGCACTATCAGGCGCGCAACTACATCGAGATCGATCCGACCGTGCGCGACGGGGCGGCGAGCCCGAACATGATCATCTGGCCCGACGCCGATGCGGCGGAGCAACCGTCGCTCTGGCGCGACGCGCGCGACTTCGGCATGTCGGTCGGCGTCGCGCAGTCGAGCTGGGCCGCGCGCGGCGTGTTCGGACTGTTGACCATCGCGCGGCGCTCGGACCGCCTCACGCCGGCCGAGATCAACAGCCTGACGCTGCAGGCCAACTGGCTCGCCAATCTCTCGCATTCGCTGATGGGCCGGTTCCTCGTGCCGAAGCTGTCGCCGGCCGCGAGCATCTCGCTCACCAAGCGCGAACGCGAGGTGCTGAGCTGGACCAGCGAAGGCCGCACCGCCAGCGAGATCGGCGAACAGCTCAACATCTCCGAGCGCACCGTCACGTTCCACATCAACAACATCCTCGCCAAGCTCGGCGCGGCCAACAAGGTGCAGGCGGTCGTCAAGGCGATCGGCATGGGGCTGATCCAGGCGCCGTAGATGTATGCGTCGACGCGGATGCTCTACAACCTCGCGGTAGAAGGCCGCGCGCCGAAGCTGTTCGCGAAGCTGTCGCCGGGCGGCGTGCCGCGCAACGCGCTGTATGCGACGACCGCCGTCGGCGCACTGTGTTTCCTCACGTCGCTGTATGGCGACAAGACGGTGTACCTGTGGCTGCTGAACACGTCGGGCATGGCCGGCTTCATCACGTGGCTCGGCATCGCGGTCAGCCACTACCGGTTCCGCAAGGGTTTCCTCAAGCAGGGCTACCGGCTCGACCAGCTGCCGTACCGGTCGAAGTGGTTCCCGTTCGGCCCGCTGTTCGCGTTCGCGCTGTGCGCGGTCGTCGCGCTCGGCCAGGATTACCAGGCGTTCCTCGCCGACAAGGTCGACTGGGCGAGTATCGCCGCGACCTATATCGGCCTGCCGTTCTTCCTCGCGATCTGGCTCGGCTACGCGCTCGTGCGCAAATGCCGCCTGGTGCGCTACGAGGACATGGAGATCGCGCCGTGGATCGAACGCAACGCGATACCCGAAACGGCACCGCAGGCCGAAACCGGCTACGCGGGCTACGTCGCCCGCCCGGCCAACCCGGCGCAGGGCGCCTGACGGCCCGCCTCGTGCCGGCCGCCTGCCCGGCCGCGGCAGCCGGCGCCTCGCGCCCCCATTCGACGCGGCGCGCGCGTTCAGGCAAGATCGACGCGCGCCGTCCGTTTTTCCGCCGTTACGAGTCAACGAAATCGCATGCAGAACTTCTACGAAGCCACCGTTACCCGCCAGCCCTACCCGCAACTGACCGGCACGACCGACACGCAGGTCTGCATCGTCGGCGGCGGCCTCGCCGGCCTGTGCACGGCGCTCGGCCTCGTCGAGCGCGGCGTGCGCGACGTCGTCGTGCTCGACAGCGAACGGGTCGGCTTCGGCGCATCGGGCCGCAACGGCGGCTTCGTATTCGGCGGCTACAGCCTCGACAACGCCGACCTGCTGCGCACGCTCGGCCGCGACGAAGGGCGCCGGCTGTACCGGCTCACCGTCGATGCGGTCGACCTGATCCGCGCGCGGATCGCGCGCTACGGGATCGACTGCGACATCGTCGATGAGGGCGTGATGCTCGCGAACTGGTTCGACGATCCTTCCCGGCTCGACAGCGTGCGTACGCTGATGAAGCGCGAACTCGGCGTCGACTGGGAACCCGTGTCGACGGACGCGCTGCGCACGCGGCTGAAGACGCAGCGCTACTACGGCGGCCTGTTCGAGCCGAACGCATTCCACTTCCATCCGCTCAAGTACGTGCTCGGCGTCGCGGCGGCCGCATCGCGCGGCGGTGCGCGCGTGTACGAGCGCTCGGCCGCGCTCGGCATCGCGCGCGAAGGCGCCGGGTACGTCGTGCGCACGGCGCAGGGCGCGGTACGCGCGAAGGACGTCGTGTTCGCCGGCGGCGGCTACGCGCGCGGCGTGTCGCCGCGCATCGAACGCGCAGTGCTGCCGATCGCCACCTACGTGATCGCGACCGAACCGCTCGGCGCGCGGCTGCCGGACGCGATCGACGCGCCGTACGCGATCTACGACACGCGTTTCGCGTTCGACTATTACCGCCCGCTGAAGGACACGCGCATCCTGTGGGGCGGCCGGATCTCGGTGCTCGACCGCGGCCCGGACGCGATCGCACGCCTGCTGCGGCGCGACCTGCTGCGCGTGTATCCGCAACTCGAAGACGTGAAGGTCGACTACGCGTGGGGCGGGCTGATGAGCTACGCGCGGCACAAGATGCCGCAGATCGGCCGCGACGCGGACGGCGTGTGGCACGCGATCGCGTTCGGCGGCCACGGGATGGCGCCGACCACGGTCGCCGGCGAAGCGCTCGCGGCCGCGCTGGCCGAAGGCCGGCCGGTGCCGGACGGCTTCGGCGCATTCGGGCTCACGCGCACGTTCGGGCTGGCGGGCCTCGCCGCCGCGCAGCTTACGTACACGGCATATCAGGCCCGCGACGCGCTCGCGTCCTGCCGCCGCTGAGCGGCCGCGGCGGCCGAAACGACCCTGCCGATTAGAGCGGAGGGTCGGCCGGGCGGGGATTTCCCACATGCTAGAATGCCTTTTCCAAGCCGCCGCGAACCCACAACAAAGTCACATGAAAGCAGGAAGCAAAGCCGCCACGTCCGAAAGCCGCGCGCTTGCGTCCGACGCGCGGCGCAAATACGATCCCGAGCAAACCAAGCGCAACATCCTCGATGTCGCCACGCAGGAATTTTCCGCGATGGGCCTCGCCGGTGCGCGCGTCGACGCGATCGCCGAGCGCACGAACACGACGAAACGGATGCTCTATTACTACTTCGACAGCAAGGAAGGCCTGTACGAGGCCGTGCTGGAGAAGGTGTACGGCGACATCCGCGCGCTCGAGCAGGAACTGCACGTCGGCGACATGGAGCCGCGCGAAGGCATGCGCCGCCTCGTCGAATTCACGTTCGACTATCACGACAAGCATCGCGACTTCGTCCGCCTCGTGTCGATCGAGAACATCCACGGCGCGAAGTATCTCGAACAGCTCAAGTCGTTCAAGAACCGCAACGTCAGCATCATCAAGACGCTCGAGGAACTGGTCGAGCGCGGCGCGGCGAGCGGCGCGTTCCGCAAGGACATCGACGCGTTCGACCTGCACCTGCTGATCAGTTCGTTCTGCTTCCACCGCGTGTCGAACCGCTACACGTTCGGCGCCGCGTTCGGCCGCGACCCGTCGGCGCCGCGCCTGCGCGCGCGGCATCGCGACACGATCGCCGACGCCGTGCTGCGCTACGTCGCCGCGTAAGCGGCGGCCGTAGCAGCCGAGGGCACGAAACGTCCGTGCCCTTCGCGCGTCAGCACTTCAATCCGTCGGCGCGGTCGACGCCAGCGCGATCCGCGCCTTCTCTTCCGGGCTTCCCGCCACGTAATACTTCTTCGCCCAACTCGAATCGGGCGCGAGCGCGAGCCGCGCATGCGTGCCCGTGCCGGTACTCGTGCCGCGCTGCTTCGCACTGATCGCCAGCGCCCGCGCACGATAGTGCTCGTAGAGCCGCAGGAATTCCGCGAGATAGATCGCCGCGATCCGCTTGTCGCGGATCTCGAGCAGATTCTCGTCGTTGTACTGCTCCGAATTGCGGCTCATGTTCGCCGAACCCGTATAGACGACCGGATTCGCGCCTTCCGCATCGATCACGATGAACTTGTGGTGGATCACGACGGGCGGATAGGCCGGCGCCGGCTCGCCCGGAAACTGCCGTATTTCCGGCTCGAAACCCTGCGGCACCGTCGCCGACGAGAAGTACTCGGCGTCGATCACGTCGTGGTTGTCGCGGCTGCGGTGATACAGCTCGAGGTTCGCGAGCGTCGCCGCATCGAGCGTCTGGCCGCCCTGCCGCGCGGCATCGGCCTTCGTCGCGCTGCCGATGTTGATCTTGTTCACCAGCCCGAACATCATCAGCCCGCGGTCGCCGGCCGCGAAGCACGCGTCGCGCAAGGCCGCGTCGGTCGGCATGAACAGGCAGAACGACACCGAATGCTTCGCGGCCGCGATCGCGGCGACGATCGTGTCGATCTCGGTGCGCTGCCCCGACGGTTCGGGCGAGAACGCCAGCCGCACCTGTGCGCTGCCGATCGTCATCGGCGCCGACCAGCCCGGCGACAGCCGCGCCGTGTCCGCGATCGACGGATTGCCGGCCAGCGCATGCGCGCGATCGTTGTACAGCGCGGCCAACGCAGGCGAATCGAACGTGTGCAGCACGTTGGCCTGCTCCGTCAGCCCCTCGGTCGTGAAGTTCGCGGAGCCGGTCAGCACCCGCACGGGCGCCGGGTTGGACGGCGCGTCGGTCACGATGAACTTGTCGTGCATGATGTGCGTCTTGTCGCGCGGCGCGAGCGTGGCGAGCCCCTGCAACGCGTCGACGGCCGGCTGGTTCGGCGACGGCAGCGGCGGCTTGCCCTTGCGCGCCGTCGTGTGCGCGTCGTAGACGATCGCGAGCGACGCGCCGCCGTGCTTGCGCCCGAACGCTTCGAACGCGGGCAGCGCCCACAGCGTGTCGGTCAGGTGATAGACGGCCGACGCCGCGCGCGACGCGCGGTCGAGCATCTCCGCGAACACCTGTTCCATGTCGTTCGCGAGCCACGTGCGCAGCTTCAGCGCCTGCGCGTCGCTCGGTGCCGCATTCGGCGCGAGGCCCAGCGCCGCGACCTGCTTCGCGAACGCCTGCGAGCTCACCACCGCGCGGTTGAACCAGGTGCCGATGCCGTCCTCGATATGCGCGGGCAGCACGACGTCGCACACGCCGGCTTGCGCGTCGAGCACCTGCAGGTCGTCGGGCGTGCCGACGACCGGATAGACGTCGTAGCGGAACGACGCGTCGCGATCCTGTGGATCGATGCGTGCGTCCCACCACATGAATTTCTGGATCGGCGCCTGGTCGGTCGGCGCGTCGCCCTGCGTGTCGGCGGCCGGGCCGTCGAACGTCAGCCGGTTCGGCAGCCAGCTGTTCGGCGCGCGCGTCTTGCCGTCGGCCGACCAGAAGCCCGGCGTGCGCCGGATCGCGAAGCCGAGGAAATCGTTGCGCGACTGCGCATCGGCCCAGTCGAAGGCCAGCAGGACGAGAGTGGGGGAAAGATAGCTGCGCACGCTGACGGACATTCGTTGCTCCCTGGCCGCGAGGCCGGTCGAAATGAATGGGTCAGTGTCGGCAGAGGTTCTTCCCTCGGAATGACGGTTCGATGAACCTTGTATGTCGGACGCGCGTCAGTCGCACACAAGCAGCTCGATCCCGCGCGCGGTCAGCGCGCGGCGCACGGCCTTGTCGGGTGCGCGTTCGGTCACGAGATAGCGCGCGGCCGCCGCGCCGTTGATCCGTACCGGCGTCACGCGGCCGAATTTCGAATGGTCGGCGACGATGATCGCCGTGCCGGCCGCCGCGATCATCCGGCTGCGCACTTCGGCCGCGATCCGCGAGTAGTCGGTGCACTCGCCGTCGGCCGTGATGCCGCCGGCGCCGACAAACGCGAAATCGACATGGTATTGCGCGAGCTGGTGGATCGTGTCGAGCCCGAAGGTTGCGTCTTCGTCGTCGGACAGTTCGCCGCCGAGCAGCGTCACGCGGTTGCCGTTGCGCCGCGCGAGCACGAATGCGGTGCGCCAGTCGTTCGTATAGATCGACAGCCGGTGCCGGTCGGCGAGCGCAAGCGCAACCGCATGCGGCGTGCTGCCCGAATCGATCAGCACCGATGCGTCGTCGGGCACGAATTCGGCCGCGCGCCGCCCGATCGTGCGCTTCGCTTCGGCGTTCGCGGCTTCGCGCTCGGACAGGCTCGGTTCGCGGCGGTCGGCAGCGAGCGCGCCGCCATGCGTCATCACGAGCAGGCCGCGCGCGGCGAGCGCGTTCAGGTCGCGCCGCACGGTCTCGCGCGACACGTCGAGCGAGCGCACGAGTTCCGCGACCGACAACGCGCCCGACCGTCCGAGCTCCGACAGGATGTATTGATGACGTTGTTCCGCCAGCATCGCGTGTGCGCCCGGGGCGACTGGTAATGGGTAAGCCGGCCATTGTATTACGGCCGCTTTACCGGTATTTGACTGCGGCGCGAAACGCGGCCGGGCGGCCGGCCGCATTCCCCGAAAGCGAAATTCTGTATTGCCTGACGCGCGCGAATCGGCACGGCGCCGGTTGCTACACTTTGCGCTTCGCCGAACGACAGACCAAGCAAAGGGGCTCGCACCATGTATCGCAAAGGCAGCGTGATCGAAATCCAGTTTCCGCCCGAACGACTCAACGATGCGGCCGGCGATCCGTACTGGATCGACCTGACGCTCGACGAGGCGCGCCGGCTCTACGAGCAGCTCGCCGCGCGCTTCGCGACCGACGCGCGCGCCAACCAGCCGCTCGACACGTTCTCGATCGACTGATCTTCGCAGCTTCGCGCTTGCCCGCACCGCTGGCGGTGCGGGGCCCTTCCCGTCCGGGCCCCGCTCGCGCCCGCCGATAGCCGGCCCGCGGCGGAAGCCGGCGCATTCATACGATGCGCGGCACGAGTGCAGGATTCGACAAGACGCCGGTGCCGCTTCCCGCGATACTGGCCGACTTTACGATTCCGTCCGGCCGCATCGCGGCCCGCCTCGCATGCTTACCTCGATCGTCGCCGCCGCTTTCGTCGCGCTGTGGTCCACCGGCTTCATCGTTGCACGGGCAATCAAGCCCTACGCCGATCCCAACCTGTTCCTGCTCGCCCGTTTCGCGGGCACGGCCGCGCTGTTCGGCGCGGTTGCGCTCGTCGCGCGCGCGCCGTGGCCGGCCCGCCGCGAATGGCCGCGCCACCTGATCGCGGGCGCGCTATTGCAGGGCGTCTATCTCGGCGCGAGCTACTGGGCCGTCGCGCAAGGGCTGAACGCGGGCGTGATGGCGCTGCTCGGCGCGCTGCAGCCGCTCGCCACCGCCGTGCTCGCCGTCCCGCTGTTCAACGAGCGGCTGCCCGCGCGCGGCTGGTTCGGGATGGCGCTCGGGCTCGCCGGCGTCGCGCTCGTGCTGGCGCCGAAGGTCGCGGGCGGCGTCGCGCCGCCGCCGGGCGCAGCGCCTGCGTGGTTCGTGGTCGTCGTATCGGTGCTCGCGGTCGGGTCGATCACCGCCGGTTCGCTGTACCAGAAGGGCAAGCTCGCGCAGAGCGACCTGCGCACCGCGGTCGCCGTGCAGAACTTCGGCGCGGCGATCGTCGCGGCGATCTTCGTCGCGCTGCTGCATGAAACGCGCTGGATCGGCGCGCCGGCACTGTGGGTGTCGCTCGTGTGGGGCGTCGTGTTCCTGTCCGGCGGCGCGGTCACGATGCTGATGTGGATGCTGCGGCGCGGCAACGCGGCGCGCGCGACGTCGCTGCTGTTCCTCGCGCCGCCGCTTGCCGCGCTGCAGGGCTACCTGCTGTTCGGCGAGACGCTCGCGGCGATCCAGCTATTCGGCTTCGCACTCGCGCTGGCGGGCGTCGTGCTCGCGCGGCGCTGACGCGGGCGCACATGTGCGCGGTTGTACGGCCGCACCGACGCTTGCCGACAAGCTCGAGCTCATCGAGGCGGGCCTCACGGATGCCGTTCCCGCGGCATCCCGCACCCGCCCGGCGCACCGTGCACCACGGTGACGCAGCGCGTCTCGCCGAAGCAACGCAAGGCGGCCGGATCGCACGCCCGGCGCGGCGCCCCGCCGCGATTGCGCTTATGATGGGCGCCTTGCATTTCGTTCCGGAACCTTCTTCATGACATCCGCCGATTACGCCAGCCGCCAACGCGCGATCATTGCCGAACTGAACGTCGCCCCGCATTTCGACGCCGAGGCCGAGATCGCCCGCCGCGTCGATTTCCTCGCGCAATACCTTCGCTCGACCGGCCTGCGGGCCTACGTGCTCGGCATCAGCGGCGGCGTCGATTCTTCGACGGCCGGGCGGCTCGCGCAACTGGCGGTCGAACGCCTGCGCGCCGACGACTACGATGCGCGCTTCATCGCGATGCGTTTGCCGAACGGCGTGCAGAACGACGAAGCCGATGCGCAGCGCGCGCTCGCGTTCGTGCGCGCGGACGAGGAACTGACCGTCGACGTGAAGCCGGCCGCCGATGCGATGCTCGCGTCGCTGGTCGCATCCGGTCATGCGTTCGACACGCCCGCGCAACAGGATTTCGTGCACGGCAACATCAAGGCGCGCGAGCGCATGATCGCGCAGTACGCGGTGGCCGGCGCACGGCGCGGCATCGTGATCGGCACCGATCACGCGGCCGAATCCCTGATGGGTTTCTTCACGAAGTTCGGCGACGGCGGCGCGGACATCCTACCGCTCGCGGGCCTGAGCAAGCGCCGCGTGCGCGCGGTGGCCCGCGCGCTCGGCGGCGACGAAGCGACCGTGATGAAGGTGCCGACGGCCGATCTCGAGGAACTGCGCCCGCTGCGCCCCGACGAGCACGCATACGGCGTCAGCTACGACGAGATCGACGATTTCCTCGAAGGCAAGCCGGTCAGCGACCATGTGTACGAAACGGTGCTGCGCTTCTACGACGGCTCGCGCCACAAGCGCGCGCTGCCGTACACGCCGTTCGACTGGCCGATCGCGCAAGCCGGCCACCGGCACGAAAATATCGCCGCGTCGCAATCCGGCGCTGC
The DNA here is from genome assembly GCF_047978125.1 of Burkholderia sp. LFS061. Taxonomy (NCBI): domain Bacteria; kingdom Pseudomonadati; phylum Pseudomonadota; class Betaproteobacteria; order Burkholderiales; family Burkholderiaceae; genus Burkholderia; species Burkholderia sp. LFS061. Next base: position 337,582 of record NZ_JBFPFS010000001.1, read on the forward strand.
GGCCGCATGACCGGCCGGTAGCGCCGGAACCCGACCGCCGCGCGCACCGTAGCGGCTACGCGCGGCAACCAAACGACGGGCAACGCTACGCGTGCCCGCCCGTCTTCTTCGCCTGCAGCGCGCGAATCCGCATCCGTGCGCCCGTATCGCTGACCGTCGTGTCGTACATCGTCGCGAGATCGCGCTTGAGCGCGGTGCGCGAGCCGCCGTCGAGATACACCATGTGCCCCGACGGATAGAAACGCGCGGACAGGTTCTGCCGCACCTTCTGATCCTCGAGCGGCATCTGCTGCAGGTCGATCACGGTCTGGTAGAACGGCGTGACGAAATCGTACAAGCCGTTCGCCGACAGCACCTTCAGGTCGACATTCAACGCCATCACCGCGGCGAGATCGCCGGCCGTATAGAGGATCACGTTCCCCTGCGCATCGATGCCCTGCTGTGCGCCGGTCGGGTCGATGTGGCTGAAATCCCAGTTCCTGAACGCCTGGTCGTTCAGGTCCGTGAACGCGGAATTCGACGTGAACTTCAACTGCTCGTTCAGATAGCTGTTCCACATCGCCGTATAGACGCCCGTCACGGCCGTCATCGTCGGATCGTTGCCGCCCGAGTTCGGGTCGATCTTGCCGGCGATGCCCGTCGAGATCGCGGTCACGCGGCCGTCGTACGAACCGAGCGAGAGCCCCTGCGCATGCAGCAGCGTCGTCAGGAACAGCGAATTGCCGCGCGCGTCGTAGCCGGCGATGTCGAGGCGCCACGATTGCAGCGTCGCCGTGTCGATGCCCGTGTATTGCGACAGTTTCTGCACGGCGGCCGGGTCTGCATGCGGGGCCTTGCGCAGCGCGTTCAAGTAGTCGGTGCGCGAGAACTGCGCGACTTCCTCGACGAACGCGCCGAGATCGGCCGGCGCCGGCGTGACGCCGAGTTTCTTGTGATACCACGCATCGGCCGCGGCGGTCGGCAGCGCGCCGACCGGGTTGCCGGCCTGCCGGTAGTCGAGGATCGACGATTGCAGCGTGACGCCGTTCAGGTCGACGCCGTCCTCGTGCAGCTTGTATGCGAGCACGCAGCTGCGCGCGGTGCCGTACGATTCGCCGAACAGGTATTTCGGCGAATTCCAGCGGTTGTTCTTCGTCAGGTAGCGCTTGATGAACTGCTTCAGCGAATCCGCATCCTGGTCGACACCCCAGAAGTTGCGGTTCTTGTTCGGCGCGACGGCCGCCGAATAGCCGGTGCCGACCGGGTTGATGAACACCAGGTCGCTGTGGTCGATCATGCTGTCCGGGTTGTCTTCCATCTGGTACGGCGCGGGCGGCGTGAAACCCGGCATCGACGTCTTGATCCGCTTGGGCGCGAACGAGCCGAGCAGCACGAACACCGACGACGAACCGGGCCCGCCGTTGTAGAAGAACGTCACGGGCCGCGTTTCCTCCTTCGCGCCGTCGGCCGTGAACGCAACGTAGAAGATCTTCGCGGCCGGCAGCGAACTGCTCGGGTCGACCGTCACGAGGTGGCCGACCGTCGCCGTGTACGCGATGCGCTTCCCGTCGATCAGGATCGTGTGATGCGTGATCGCGGCCGCTTCGGTCGTGTCGGTCACCGAATCGTCGGGGCCGTTGCCGTACGCAACCGGATCGAAGAACGGCTGGTCGCGGCCGCGGCTCAGCGCGACCGGATTGACGGTCGGCGGCACGCCATGCGAATTGTGGTCGCCGTGATGCAGCGGATAAACGCCGCCGGAAGATGCGGAATCGATGCCCATCGTGCTGCTCCTGGAGGTGAAAAAGACGCGGGCAGGAAACCCGCGTCGAACGGAAAGGCGTGTGCCGACGCGTCAGCTCGACGGCTTGCGCGCGAGGATCGCGGCGAGCTGCGCGCCGTCCGGGCTGCCGAGGCCCGTGCATGCGTCCCAGCCCGACGCGGCCGCATACGTGCCGTTCGATCCTTTCGTGATATCGCGCAGCGCGCCCGGATTCTTGTACAGCACCGGATTGACCCAGCCGGCCGATGCGCCGGCCGCCGCATTGATCCGCGCGATCAGCGCGGCCCACAGCGGCGCGACCGCGCTCGTGCCGCCCATCACGGTAGCCGTGCCGGCGACCGATACCTCATAGCCCGTCTGCGGCGACGCATCGCCGGCGACGTCCGGCACGCCGCGCTTTGCGAGCGGCGTGCGGCTGCCGTCGGCGCGCGTGACGGCGAGCCCCTGCTGCCACGCCGGCAGGTCGAACAGCGTACTAACGCCGCCGCCGCCCGCGCCGCCGCCCGACGCCTCGTCGTTCCACGTGACCTCGCTGCGGATGCCCTGCCCTGGCAGCGCGTCGAGCTGCGTGCCGCCGCAGCCGAGCACGTACGGGCTCGATGCGGGGAAGTCGACGTGATCGGCGCCGTCCTGCAGCCCGTCGCCCGAGCCGCTGTCGCCCGACGCCGCGCACACGGTGATCCCCTGCGCAGCCGCCGCCTGCAGCACGCGGTTGAACGCCTGCGCCGACTGCGCCTGCCAGACCGCTTCCGCGCCGCCCCAGCTGATCGAGATCACCGACGGCTTGTTGGTCTTGTCGTTGACGGCCGCGTTGACGGCCTGGATGAAGCCCGCGTCGCTGTTCGGTGCGAAGTAGACCGCGATCTTCGCGGCCGGCGCGATCGCACCGGCGATCTCGATGTCGAGCGCGACTTCGCCGTCCGGACCGTTCGGGTCGCCGGACGGCGCGTTGCGGCCGGTGCCGACGTTCACGTCGACGAGCGTCGGCGGCGTCTTGATGCCGAGCCCGCTGAAATACTGCCGGATGTCGGCCGCACGGTAGCCGCCGCCGAGTTCGACGATCGCGATGCACTGCCCGGCGCCGTCGCCGGCCGGGAAGCCGTACAGCGACGCGAGCTGGATCGGCGTGAACGTGACGCCCGCCATGCCGCCGCGCGCGGGCCTGAACGGCGGGCGCAGCCGGAAGTGCGGCCGCGCCTGCGGGCGGCTGTCGAGGCCGAGCACGGCCGTGACGGCGTCGCCGAGATCGTCGGGCAGCGTGATCGGGCCCGAGCGACCGCGATACTGGCCGATCGAACGATGCTCGAAACGCTCGAGCTTCACGCCGAACGCCGCTTCGAACTGCTGGATCATGCCGGACAGCACGACGACGCTTTCGACGGGATCGACGCGATCGACCGTCAGCTGGTGACGGCGCGCGAAGTCCTCGGTCTTGCGGATGTCGTCGGGATTGGCGGAGAAACGCTGCGCGAACGCGTCGCGCGACAGCGGTTTCGCCTGTGCGTCGCCGGTGGCGAGCTGCTGGACCAACGTATCGAGTTGCCCTTCTTCCTGCCGCCGCAACATGATCGTGACGTGGATGCGTTCTGCCGGATCGCACGGGCCGAGGCACTTGGATTCGGCGACGATTCGGGGTTCACGGTCGGCGTGAAGATGCCTTGCCATGTTCAGACCCTCCTTGGTACCGCGTTGCACGGAACAGCCAGGAAATCGGACATAGCCGGCGGAAGTCGGTTCCGTTCGGTCAGTCGGTTCGCAGCAGCGCGAAGTTAAAAGGAGTTTAGAACAGTCAGATGATTTGCGCGCACGCCCTTCTGCGGCGGGGATGCGCACGAAGGCCGGCATTGCACGCGGCCTTCGCCGATCGGCGCAGCGGCGCCGCGCGGCCCGTCGACCTGCGCGGCGGCAAGGCAGCGGCGGCGCTCAGTCCATCGACAGGCGCAGCGCGAAACCGATCAGCGTCGCGGAAAACGTCCAGCGCTGCACCGTCTGCGCGAGCGGATGCGCGCGCATCCACGCCGCGATGCGCGCCGCGCCGAACACGCAAGCGAGGTCGAAGCACACGCCGGCCGCAACCAGCAGCGCGCCGAGTTCGAACATCTGCACGACGACCGGCCCGGCCTCGGGCCGCACGAACTGCGGCAGCAGCACCGAGCAGAACAGCAGCGCCTTCGGGTTCAGCAGGTTCGTCAGCAGCCCCTTCACGAACGACTGCCGCAGCTCGCCCGCCGCCGCGTCGCCGTCGCCGAGCGCGAACACCGGCGAGCGGAACACCTGGATCGCGACATACGCGAGATAGAGCGCGCCGCCGTAGCGAATCACCTCGTACAGCCACGGCGCGCTGCGGATCAGCGCCGCGACGCCGCATGCGGACAGCGTCACGTGCGCGGTGCGCGCGAACGACAGGCCGGCCGCCGCCGCCATTCCCGGCCGCACGCCGCGGCCGATGCTGGTCTGCAGCACGAGCGCCATGTCGGGCCCCGGCACCGCATAAATGGCCGCCAGCGCGGCGAGATAGATCAACAGCAAATGCGTGGAAATCATGTTCTGCCCCCGTCCTTCAATGACGATATGTTGCCGCTGAAGAAGGAGGGATTATTGGCCATCTTTATCCCGGAATTGGCGATCCATAGCGGAATCCGCCACAATCTCTAATTCAGAACAAGGATTCCGCCAACATGACCGAACTCGACAAAACCGATCGCGCGATCCTCGCTGCGGTGCAGCGCGACGGCCGCCTGCCGATCGCGCGTCTCGCCGAATCCGTCGGCCTGTCCGAGACGCCTTGCGCGCGGCGCCTCAAACGTCTCGAAAGCGACGGCTACATCGAGCGCTACCGCGCGCAACTGTCGCGCCAGGCGCTCGGCTTCGGCGTCGTCGCGTTCGTGCTGGTGCGGTTCGCGACGCACGACCGCAAGGTCGCCGACCGGTTCGAACGGGAAGTGCTGGGCATCGAGCGGATCCTCGCGTGCCACAACGTCGCGGGCACGGCCGACTACCTGCTGCAGGTGGTCGCGCGCGATCTCGACGACTACGGCACGTTCCTGCGCGACTCGCTGCGGATGCTGCCGGGCGTGACGTCGATCGAATCGGCGCTGTCGCTGCGCGAGGTGAAGCACGACGCGGGGTTGCCGGTGCCGTGACGCGCGCGGCGGCCCGCGCCGATGTAACGCTCGTTCACATTGCCGGCGGCGCCGGCGTCACGCGATGTCCGGCGCCTGGTGCGCGCGCTCGAGATCCTCGAGAAACGCCTCCACGAGCGGATTACCGCGCCCGTTGCGCGCGACGACCATGTGGAACGTCACGTCGTAGCGCAGTTGCTCCGGATTGAGCGGCGCGAGCAGCCCCTGCGCGACGTACGGCGCCGCGAAGTGCTGCGGCAGGTAGCCGAGGTGGTGACCGGACAGGATCAGCAGCGCGACGGCCTCCATGTTGTCGGCGGTCGCGGTCACGCGGTCGGGCGTCGTCGACATCTGCGCTTCCGGCAGCGGATACGAGCGCCACGCCCATTCGAAGCCCGCGACGTCGGCCGGCGTCAGCGTGCCGGCGCCGTCAAACAGCGGATGGCCGCGGCCGCAGTACGCGACCTGGCGCTCGACGAACAGCGGCGTGTAGTGCAGCGACGGCACGCGGTGCCAGAAATAGCCGACCGCGATCTGGATCTCGTCGCTCAGCAGCTTCTCCTCGAGATCGCCCGGCGCGCGCACGGAGATCGAGAAGCGCACGGCCTCGTCGCGCGTGCGGAACGCGGCGATCGCCTCGGCGATCCGCGCGTTCTGGCTCACCGGCGTATGGCCGATCAGGCCGATGTTCAGCGTGCCGACCAGCTGGCGGTCCATGTGCCGCGCGGCCATCCCGAATTCGTCGAGCGCCGCGAGCAGCTTGCGGCTCATCGCATGGAACCGTTCGCCCTTCGGCGTGAGCCGGAAACCGCTGCGGCCGCGCTCGCAGAGCCGGTAGCCGAGCCGCGTCTCGAGCGACGCCAACTGCGCGCTGATCGTCGACTGCCCGACGTTCAGCACGGCCTGCGCGGCCGATACGCCGCCCGCGTCCGTGACCGCGAGAAACACGCGGATCAACCGTAGATCGAGGGTCGACAGATTCCCCAGCACGCTCATCCCCTTCCATACATCGATGAAAATCGATGTTAACGTCGATATCTTCGCATTCTTCTTTCCCGGCCGAGCGCGTAAAACTGTGCGCCAAGCCGCGTCGAATGATACGGCAACCCCACATCGGAAGAGGCGCCCCATGAACGACCACACCCATTTCCAGCCGCTCGGCGGCAACGAGATGCCGCGCTGCGGCGGCATCGCGACGATGATGCGCCTGCCGCACGTGGCGAGCGCCGAAGGCCTCGACGCGTGCTTCGTCGGCGTGCCGTTCGATCTCGGCACGTCCAACCGCACCGGCGCGCGCTTCGGCCCGCGCCAGATCCGCACCGAATCCGTGCTGCTGCGCCCGTACAACATGGCCACGCGCGCCGCGCCGTTCGATTCGCTGCAGGTCGCCGACATCGGCGACGTCGCGATCAATCCCTACAACCTGCACGATTCCATCGCGCGGATCGAAGCCGCGTACGACGCGATCCTCGAGCACGACTGCAAGCCGGTCACGCTCGGCGGCGACCATACGATCGCGCTGCCGATCCTGCGCGCGATCCACCGCAAGCACGGCAAGGTTGCATTGATCCACGTCGATGCACACGCCGACGTGAACGACACGATGATGGGCGAAAAGATCGCGCACGGCACGCCGTTCCGCCGCGCGGTCGAGGAAGGCCTGCTGCACGGCGACAAGGTCACGCAGATCGGCCTGCGCGGCACGGGTTACGCGGCCGAGGATTTCGACTGGTGCCGCGAGCAGGGCTTCCGCGTCGTCCAGGCCGAGGAATGCTGGAACAAGTCGCTCGCGCCGCTGATGGAAGAAGTGCGCGAGCGCGTCGGCGACACGCCCGTCTACATCAGCTTCGACATCGACGGTATCGATCCGGCCTACGCGCCGGGCACCGGTACGCCGGAAATCGCGGGCCTCACGGTGCCGCAGGCGCTCGAGATTATCCGCGGCGCGAAGGGGCTGAACATCGTCGGCTGCGATCTCGTCGAGGTCGCGCCGCCGTACGACCCGTTCGGCACCACGGCGCTGCTCGGCGCGAACCTCGCATACGAGCTGCTGTGCGTGCTGCCGGGCGTCAAGTACCGCGACTGATCCCGCGCCGCCATCTATTCCAAATCAGAGGATTCCAGAGGAGCACACATAAAGATGGGGACTTCCGTCAAACAACCGAAGCGGGCGGCGCTCGCTTCGTTCGTCGGCACCACGATCGAGTGGTACGACTTCTATAGCTACGCGACCGCCGCCGCCATCGTGTTCGGGCCGCTGTTCTTTCCCGGCGAAAACCGCTTCGTCAGCCTGCTCGCATCGTTCGGCTCGTTCGCGGTCGGCTTCTTCGCGCGGCCGCTCGGCGGCGTGATGTTCGGCTATCTCGGCGACCGCTTCGGCCGCAAGCGTTCGCTGCTCGCGACGCTGATGCTGATGGCCGTATCGACGGTCGCGATCGGCCTGCTGCCGACCCATGCGCAAGCCGGTGTGATCGCACCGATCCTGCTCGTGCTGATGCGCGTGCTGCAAGGCATCGCGGTCGGCGGCGAATGGGGCGGCGCGGTGCTGCTCGCCGGCGAGCATGCGCCAGAAGGCAAGCGCACGTTCTTCGCGTCGTTCGCGCAGCTCGGCAGCGCGAGCGGCCTGATCCTGTCGATGCTCGCGTTCGGCGCGATCAGCACGCTGTCGAAGGACGACATGATGAGCTGGGGCTGGCGCGTGCCGTTCCTCGCGAGCGCCGTGCTGCTGGTGGTCGGCTTCGTGATCCGCGCGAGCGTGTCCGAGTCGCCCGAGTTCGAGGAAGTCAGGAAGAGCGGCAACACCGCGCAAAACCCTGTGCGCGAAGCGCTCAAGTACTGGCCGCTGCTGCTGCTCGCGATCGGCGCGAACGTGTACGGCATCGCCGGCGTGTATTTCAGCAACATCTTCATGATCAGCTACGCGACGCAGTTCCTGTCGCTCGACCGGTCGATGGTGCTGCATTGCATGGCGATCGTCGCGGTGCTGCAGTTCGTCGTACAGCTCGCGGCCGCGTTCCTCGCACAACGCTTCGGCACGACGCGCGTGCTGCTGATCACCGGCGCATGGGCCGCGATCGTTCCGTTCGTGATGCTGCCGCTCGTACACATGGGCACGCCGCTGTCGATCACGGTCGGCGTCGGCCTCGCGACGCTCGCGGAATCGGGCTACTACTCGGTGGTCGCGGGCTTCGTCAGCGGCATCTTCGTCGCGCGGATCCGCTACACGGCGATCTCGATCGCATACCAGGTGTGCGGCGCGCTCGCCGGCGGCCTCACGCCGCTCGTCGCGACCATCATCGCGCAGAACACCGCACCGCAATGGTGGCCGCTCGCGATCCAGTATACGAGTGCCGCGATCCTGTCTTCGCTGTGCGTGTGGCTGATCTCGCGCCGCGTCGGCATCGACGATGCCGGGGCGCCCGGCAAGGCGAACGAGCCGCTGCCGCACGGCGCGCGCACCGCGTGATTTCCGCACGACGGGCAGGCGGCTTCGCCTGCCCGGTTCTCGCGCATACGGGGCGACCAACAGGTCGCCCGTTCCCGTTCCGGGAATCCCCTCCCTCGCCTGTTGCGCGACGACGTCGCCGACAGTCTTCCCGATGGCCTTCTTCAGGCGTTTTCACGCGGTAGTACTTCACACCGATCCGGATAACGAAGCGTCCCGGGGCGTGCCCGGGACGGTCTGGATCGGTGCGACGCCTGTCGCCGGAACGATGATCGCGGCGGCAGTCACATAACGTTCGCGCGTTATTGCATCGGGTTGCGCAGCGCCTTCGCCGCCGCGACCATGTTCGTCAGCGCCGGAATCACTTCCGCCCACTGGCGCGTCTTCAGACCGCAATCCGGGTTCACCCACAGACGCTCCGCCGGAATCCGCTCGGCCGCCTTCTTCATCAGGCCGACGATGTGACCCTGCGTCGGAATGTTCGGCGAATGGATGTCGTACACGCCCGGCCCGATCTCGTTCGGATACCTGAAGCTGTCGAACGCGTCGAGCAGCTCCATGTCCGAGCGCGACGTCTCGATCGTGATCACGTCCGCGTCCATGTCGGCGATCGACGCGATGATGTCGTTGAACTCCGAATAGCACATGTGCGTGTGGATCTGCGTATCGTCCTGCACGCCGTTCGCGGTGATGCGGAACGACTCGACCGCCCACTTCAGGTACTCGCTCCATTGCGCGCGGCGCAGCGGCAGCCCTTCGCGCAGCGCGGCCTCGTCGATCTGGATCACGCGCACGCCGGCCTTCTCGAGATCGAGCACTTCCTCGCGGATCGCGAGCGCGAGCTGGTAGCACGACACCGAGCGCGGCTGGTCGTCGCGCACGAACGACCAGTTCAGGATCGTCACGGGGCCGGTCAGCATGCCCTTCATCGGCTTGTTCGTCAGCGACTGCGCATACGCGATCCATTCGACCGTCATCGCCTTCGGGCGGCTGATGTCGCCGAACAGGATCGGCGGCTTCACGCAGCGCGAACCGTACGACTGCACCCAGCCGAACTGGCTGAACGCGTAGCCGTCGAGCTGCTCGCCGAAGTATTCGACCATGTCGTTGCGCTCGGCTTCGCCGTGCACGAGCACGTCGAGCTCGAGCGACTCCTGTTCGCGAACGCTGCGTTCGATTTCAGCCTTCATCGCCGTGCGGTAGCCGGCTTCATCGAGCGCACCTGCCTTGAACCGGCTGCGCGCCTGGCGGATTTCGGCGGTCTGCGGGAACGAGCCGATCGTCGTCGTCGGGAAGGCCGGCAGGTTCAGTCGCGCCGACTGCTTCGGCGCACGCTGCGTATACGGGCTCACGCGGTTGCCGAGCCGCGCGTCGATACGCGCGATCGCCGCCTTCACCGCCGGGTTGTTCACGCGCGGCGAGCGGCGGCGCGAGTCGATCGCGGCGGCGTTCGCGGCAAGCGCATCGGCCACCTTGTCGCGGCCTTCGTTCAGCGCGATCGCGAGCACCTTCAGCTCGTCGAGCTTCTGCAACGCGAACGCGAGCCACGAACGGATCTCCGCGTCGAGCTTCTCCTCGCTCGCGAGATCGACCGGCACGTGCAACAGCGAGCACGACGGCGCGAGCCACAGGCGATCGCCCAGTTGCTTCGCGAGCGGTTCGAGCCAGTCGAGCGTCGCGCTCAGGTCCGTCTTCCAGATGTTGCGGCCGTTGATCGCGCCGACCGACAGCACGCGCTCGGCCGGCAGCTCGCGCACCAGAGCGTCGATTTCGTCGCGCGCATTGATCGCGTCGACATGCAGCCCGTCGACCGGCAGCGAGCTCGCGAGCGTCAGGTTGTCCTGAAGCTGGCCGAAGTACGTAGCAAGCAGCAGCTTGATGCGACGCGTCTCCAGCACCGCATAGGCGGTGCGGAACGCCTGCCGCCATTCGGCGTCGAGCTCGGTGACGAGAATCGGTTCGTCGATCTGCACCCATTCGACGCCCTGCGCGGTCAGCGTGTCGAGCAGCGCGCCGTACACGGGCAGCAGCTTCGGCAGCAGCGCGAGACGATCGGAATCGTCCTTCGCCTTGCCGAGCCACAGATACGTGACGGGGCCGATGATCACGGGCTTGGCATTCACGCCCTGCGCCTTCGCCTCGGTCAGTTGCTGCAGCAGGCGCGACGGGTCGAGCGAGAAGTTCGTGTCCGCGTGGAATTCCGGCACGATGTAGTGATAGTTCGTGTCGAACCACTTCGTCATTTCACCGGCCGAGACACCACCGCAGCACGCCGCATGCTCTTCCGCCGACTGCGCCGAACGGCCGCGCGCAACACGGAAATAGTTGTCGAGCACGTCGCCGTGGAAACCGTGCACGCGCTTGGGCAGGTTGCCGAGCATGAAGCTCATGTCGAGCACCTGGTCGTAGAACGCGAAATCGCCGATCGGCGCGAGATCGAGATCGCGCTGTTCGTTCCAGTGGCGCTGGCGCAGCTCGGCGCCGAGCGCCTTCAGCTCGTCGCGCGACGATTCGCCCTTCCAGTAGCGTTCGAGACCGAACTTGAGTTCGCGCTTCGCGCCGATGCGCGGAAAACCGAGGTTGTGTGTCCTGACCATGAAGCTGCCGTCCAGATGTAGTGAATGTCCGGCAGTCATGATAGGGATTTCAAACCATGAAATAAAATGGCATTATTTCATTCATCCATTAAATTTGTTCATGCATCTGTTGGGCGAGCGATATCCATGCTGGAACGATTCCATCTCGTCGTCATTCGTGAAGTCGAGCGCCAGGGCTCGCTGACCGCGGCCGCCAATGCGCTGCATCTCACGCAGTCGGCGCTCAGCCATACCGTCCGGAAAATCGAGCAGCAGCTCGGCACGCCGATCTGGGATCGTGAAGGCCGCGGCCTGCGGCTCACGCAAGGCGGGCAATATCTGCTGAAGCTCGCGAACCGGCTGCTGCCGCAGTTCGAACTCGCCGAGGAGCGGATGAGGCAGTACGCGAAGGGCGAGCGCGGCACGCTGCGCATCGGGATGGAGTGCCACCCGTGCTACCAGTGGCTGCTGAAGGTCGTGTCGCCGTATCTGTCGCGCTGGCCCGACGTCGACGTGGACGTGAAGCAGCGCTTCCAGTTCGGCGGCATCGGTGCGCTGTTCGGCTACGACATCGATGTGCTCGTCACGCCCGATCCGCTGAACAAGCCGGGCCTGCGCTTCGATCCCGTGTTCGACTACGAGCAGGTGCTGGTGGTCGCCGACTCGCATCGGTTCGCCAACGCCGACTACGTGACGCCCGAGCAACTGACCGACGAGATCCTGATCACGTACCCGGTCGAAACCGACCGGCTCGACATCTACAACCAGTTCCTGACGCCGGCCGGCATCGTGCCGAGGCGCCACAAGTCGATCGAGACGACCGACATCATGCTGCAGATGGTCGCGAGCGGGCGCGGCGTGGCCGCGCTGCCGAGATGGCTCGCCGACGAATACGCGGACCGGATGCCCGTCGTGCCGGTCAAGCTCGGCAAGCAGGGGATCGCGAAGCAGATCTTCCTCGGCATCCGCGAAGCGGATGCATCGATCGACTATCTGGCCGCGTTCGTCGCGCTGGCGCGCGAATCGACGTGGAGCGCGCCGCGCATGCTGCGCTAGGCGCGCCCATTGCAATGCGCGTCAGGCGGCGCGCATGCCGATGCGTTCGTCGCGTTCCACCCATGCGCCGAACAGCAGGCCGATCGTCGTCCACATGATCGCCTGCATGCCGATGGCCGCGACGCGGAACTTCCACAGCACGGCGGCCGGGAACGCGGCCGGCACTTCGTTGATCGACGGCAGCCCGAACTGCACGGCCGCGATGATCGCGATGAATACGAGCCCCGCGACGATCGACGCATTCCATTGGCCGAGCTTCGCCAGCAGATGGCGGCGCACGCTGACCGAGAACGCCATCGTCGCGATCGAGATCGCGATCATCAGGAAGAACAGGCCCGTGCGATAGCCGACCGTGTCGGGATCGCCGACCGACGGCGGATTGGCCGGGTACTTGATGTTCGGCACGATCACGAGCGCGACGAATGCCGCCAGCGCAAGCCACGCGGCCAGCGGCCGTGCCGGAAGGCGGCCGCCTCGCCCGTATGCATACGCAAAGACCAGCGAGAACAGCCCGCCGAATGCCGCGCCGTAGGTCACGACACCCGTCAACAGGCCGAGGCCGGCCTGCGTGTCGCGGCTGACCAGTTCGTGCTCGTGCTCCGGCACGTCGCCTTTGGCGGCCTCGAGCTTTTCTTCAAAGGAAATCGCCTGATCGACTTGCGGTTCGCCGACGATTTTCGCGAAACCGAACGTGAGGAGGCCCGCGGCGATGCCTGCGAGCATCCCGCGCATGAGCAGCTTTCCGACCATCGTGTACTCCGCGTCAGTGGCAGGGAAAGCCGAGCAGGTGGCGGCCGTCGTGGACGAATTCATGAACGACCATACCCGGCACGAGCGACGTCGCGCCTTGTTCCGCGCCGACGAAATAGAGTGCGAGCAGCAGGATCAGGCCGGCGAACACGGCCCACGGCAGCAGTTCACGGACGGGGATGGGCGCCGGCACGACAACCGGCTTCAGCACTGCTTCGCTCATGGATGCACCTCAGGGGAATCGCGCCCCGACAAATGTTGGATGGGTACGAAGGCAGGTCTGGCTTCCGGGATCGGGATTCCCCGGTTACAGTGGCGCGACCGCGCCGGGACTGCACCGGCTTCCGCGTTTCGTATCGGGCGAATTGTACGCGCGAACGGCCGCGTATTGTAGGAGTGAAAGCCCGCGGACGACCGCGCACCCGCCCCGGCCCATCCGAAAACCGACATGAACATGCATGCCTCGCTGCGCCTGATCGCACACGCATCGACCCGAGCGATGCGCACCGGCACGTTTCCCGACGACGATCCGCTCGATGCACGCGGGCTCGCGGACGCCACTGCGCTGCGCGACCGGTGGGCAGGCGTCGCCCGCTCGCTCGTGCTGTGCAGCCCCGCATGCTGCGCGCGGCAGACCGCCGATGCGCTCGGGTTGCATGCCGACGTCGATGACGCGCTGCGCGACATCGACTACGGAAACTGGCGCGGCAAGCGGCTGCACGACCTCGCGCGCGATCTGCCGGACGAACTGGGTGCATGGATCGCCGATCCATCCGCGTCACCGCATCGCGGAGAGTCGTTCGAAGCCGCCGCTCGCCGCGCCGGCGCATGGTTGAACGCGCTGCCGCCTGGCCGCGACATCGTCGCGATCACGCATGCGGCGATCGTTCGCGCGGCCGTCGCACACGTACTGCGGATGGCTCCCGACGCTGCAACCCGCATCGACGTCGCGCCGCTGTCGTGCGTGACCTTCGTTGCATCGCCGCGCGGCTGGACGTTGATGACGAACGACGATCGACGCGGCACCGATGCGTAAGTCCCTGCGGTGTCGTGTTCACTATGTGGGCCACGATACGGGCCAACGTGTCGCATCTCGGTCGCATGCCGACGTTCACCTTGCATCGCCGTAAGACATACCGTTCGTCATCCCGATTGTCATCAAACTGACTGCTGGCCACAGCTAGGATCGGAAGCGGTTCCCTTACGAGATGCCGTCATGAATCAACCTGCTTCGTCCGCCGCGAACAATCGCGGCTCCGTCGAGCGCAACCGGCAGGTCGGCTATGCCTTCTTCCTGCTGGTGCTCGCGATCGGCGCCGTCTATATCGCCACGCACCTGATCGCCGATCTGTCGCCGGTCCGCGAAGGATCGCTGTTCCCGTACCTGATGCTCGGCGCCGCGCTGCTGATCGCGCTCGGCTTCGAATTCGTCAACGGTTTCCACGACACCGCGAACGCGGTCGCCACCGTGATCTATACGCACTCGCTGACGCCGAACGTCGCGGTGATCTGGTCCGGCATGTGGAACTTCCTCGGCGTGATGGTTTCGAGCGGCGCTGTCGCGTTCGGCATCCTGCAGTTGCTGCCTGTCGAGCTGATCCTGCAGGTCGGCAGCGGCGCGGGCTTCGCGATGGTGTTCGCGCTGCTGATCGCCGCAATCGTCTGGAACCTCGCGACCTGGTATTTCGGGTTGCCTTCGTCGAGCTCGCATACGCTGATCGGCTCGATCATCGGCGTCGGGCTGATGAACCAGTTGATGCACGGGCCGTCGGGCACGAGCGGCGTCGACTGGGGCCAGGCGCTCGGCGTCGGCAAGTCGCTGCTGCTCTCGCCGATCGTCGGCTTCCTGTGCGCGTCGCTGCTGCTGCTCGTGCTGAAGGCCGTCGTGCGGATTCCCGAGCTGTACAAGGAGCCGCCGAAGGATCAGCCGCCGCCGTTCTGGATTCGCTGCCTGCTGATCCTGACCTGCACGGGCGTGTCGTTCGCGCATGGTTCGAACGACGGGCAGAAAGGGATGGGCCTCATCATGCTGATCCTGATCGGCACGGTGCCGACCGCGTATGCGCTGAACAAGGCCGTTACGCCTGCCGAATCGCAGACCTTCGTTGCGGTCGCGAACCAGGCCGCCGCGACTTTCGGGAAATACACGAACGGCGTCGCGCCGTCCGCGAACCCGCGCGCCGACATCGAGCATTACGTGCAGCGTCGCGAGCTGACGCCCGCCGTGCTGCCGGCCGTACAGCAGTTGTCGACGTCGCTCGCGACTGAGGTTGGTGCGTCGGGCTCGATGGCGGCGGTGCCGCAGCGCGACGTCGACAACGTGCGCAACACGATGTATCTGGTGTCCGAAGCAATTCGTCTGATCGAGAAGTCGGGCCAGCCCGCGCTTGCCGCTGACGACAAGCTCGCGATCGACAACTATCGCAAGCAGCTCGACCACGCGACCAAGTTCATTCCGACCTGGGTGAAGGTCGCCGTTGCGATCGCATTGGGCCTCGGCACGATGGTCGGCTGGAAACGGATCGTCGTGACCGTCGGCGAGAAAATCGGCAAGCAGCATTTGACGTACGGACAAGGCGCGTCGGCCGAACTCGTCGCGATGCTGACGATCGGCGCCGCCGACGTGTACGGGCTGCCCGTTTCGACGACACACGTGCTGTCGTCGGGCGTCGCGGGCACGACGGCGGCGAACGGGTCCGGGTTGCAATGGAGCACGGTGCGCAGCCTCGTACTCGCGTGGGTGCTGACGCTGCCGGCGTCGATCGCACTTGCGGGCGGGCTCTACTGGTTGTTCCGGGCGCTGGCCTGATCGGGGACGCAGCGGGTGGCCGGCGGAAGCCGGCCGCCTGCTGTTGGAGATTCGACCTTCGCCTCCTCGCTTCCGTGCTCCGACGTCGACGCATTCGCGTGCGCCCATCCCACATCGCGAGCTTTCCCCTCTTCCTTTTCCGAATTGGAGCGCAAGATCTGGAACGCGCCGGCGCACGGATGTCGCTAGACTGGGTTCATCAACTTCCATCGTGGACTCAACCGTGCGTGCGACGTTTCCTGAGCATTCCGAGCGACCGCACGGCGCCACACTGCTGACGAACGAGGTACGCCCGTGAACATCGCCGACCTGCAACCTGCCGTCGAATCGCTGGATATCGCGCAACGCGTCGACATAGTCGACTGGACGACCGTCGATGCCGAGCTCGATCGCTACGGATGCGCGCGCGTGCCGGGCCTGATTTCGGCAAACGAGTGCGTTGCGCTCGCATCGCTCTATCCTCGGGATGCGCTCTATCGTTCACGCGTCGTGATGGCGCGACACGGATTCGGGCGCGGTGAATACAAGTATTTCGCCTATCCGCTGCCTGCGACCGTCGCCGAGTTGCGTACCACGATCTACCCGCATCTCGCGCCGATCGCGAATCGCTGGAACCAGGCACTCGGGATCGACGTCCGCTATCCGAAAGACCATGCTGCCTTCCTCGACCGCTGCCACGCCGCGGGACAGACACGACCGACAACGCTGATCCTGCAATACGGTGCCGACGACTACAACTGCCTCCATCAGGACCTGTATGGCGAGCACGTGTTTCCGCTGCAGGTCGCGATCCTGCTGTCGGCGCCGGGACGCGATTTCACCGGAGGAGAGTTCGTGTTGACGGAACAGCGGCCACGCATGCAGTCGCGTGCGGAAGTGGTGCCGCTGACGCAAGGCGACGCGGTGATCTTTGCCGTGCACGGCAGGCCCGTGCAAGGAACGCGCGGCATCTATCGCGTCAACCTGCGCCACGGCGTAAGCCGGATCAGAAGCGGCCACCGCCACACGGTCGGCATCATCTTCCATGATGCGCAGTGACGGTAATCGGGACGAGCGCGATACGGTCGTGCGGTTGATCACGCGGATGGGTTCGCGCGGTAAACATCGCACGTCTGTCGCGCCAGTCGCGTGTAATCGTTCCGAGGACGTTACGGCCACGCATCGCCGCACGATCTGCCCGCCCGTCAGGTCATCACAGCCATGACGATTCGACGTTGCTTGCGAGCGACAGGAAACCAAAACACTCACCTGTCGCGACACAAACGCGATTAGCAGTCCGTCCTACCCTCGAGCCACATTCGCCCGCAGCCGATCGCCTGCATCGGAGGCCAATCGCGCGTAGCCCGGCAACGTCAGCAGTGCGAGCACGCCCGCCGCGACGAATGCCCAGCGGAAATCGTCGAGCACGTAATGCATGCCGGCCGCATCGCCACGTAGCAACGCCGCCAGCCGCAGCGACAACGCGCCGAACGCGATCCCCATCCCGATCGTCATTTGCTGCGCAGCGCTCCACAACGTGCTGGCCGCGCTCGTCTGGTGAGCCGGGATATCCGCATAGGCCAGCGTCGCGAGCGTCGTGAACTGCATCGACCGCGTCAGCCCGTAGACGAATACGACGAACAGCGTGATCGTCAGCGGCGTCGATGTGGTCAGCCAGCCGCATACGATCGTGAAGATGCCGACGAGCGTCACGCGCCGGAAACCGTAGCGGTCGAGGATCCACGACGTTCCCGCCTTCATGCCGAGATTGCCGAGCGCACTCGCGAGCAGCAGCAAACCGGACTGGAACGGCGACAGTCCGAAACCGATCTGGAACAGCAGCGGCAGCAGGTACGGCACGGCGTTGATCGCCATCCGCGTGATCGAGCCGGTGATCACCGTCACCGAGAACGTCGGTACCTTCAGCGTCGTGAAATCGAGCAGCGGATGCACGCAACGTTGCGCATGCAACCATGCGGCCATGCCGAACAATACGCTCGCGCCCACCAGGACGGCCGCGCGCGTGAAGTGGACATCCTGCTGGCCGGCCGCCTCGGTGCCGATCAACAGACAGGTCAGTGCTCCGCCGGCCAGCACGAAGCCGACCCAATCGAGCGGCCGCTGCTCGTCGGCCCGCGTGTTCCGGACGATCAGCCAGGTACAGACGAGCGCGGCGATGCCGAACGGGACGTTCAACAGGAAGATCCATCGCCAGGACGCATAGGTCGTGATGAAACCGCCGATCGGCGGCCCGACGACGGGCGCGACGATGCCCGGCCACGTGATCGTCGCGATCGCACGCATCAGCCTTGCTTTCTCGGTGCTGCGCACGACGATCATCCGCCCGACCGGCACCATCATCGCTCCGCCGACACCCTGCAGCAGCCGCGCAGCCGTGAACGTCACCACGCCATCGGACAGCCCGCACAGCACCGACGCGCCGGTAAAGACGACGATCGCGCTGGCGAACACCGTGCGCGATCCATATCGATCCGCGATCCAGCCGCTGATCGGGATGAACACCGCAAGCGCAAGCATGTAGGCCGTCATCCCGAGGCTCAGCGCGTTCGGCCCGACGCCGAACGAATGCGCCATTTGCGGCAGCGCGGTCGCGATCACGGTCGTGTCGAGGTACTCCATGAAGAACGTTGCGGCGACGAGATACGGCAAGAAGTCGGTCGTCCGACCACCTTGGGCAGGGCTGTCAGTCATGAATGCAGGAGATGGAATGCGAAAAACACCGACCGCCAATAGGTGCAGACAAGCACCGGGATCGGGGGCGAATGGCGATATTACCCTGAAGGGCTTTGCCTTCGCTTCGCCGACTCATGTCGCACGAATGCACTTTATGCGCATAGATTTCGGGGACGGTTTCGTGCTGCGCTCGCCGAGTGACGTCCTCGGACAGCTCGAGGCAAAGCATGGGGGGATGGATTTCTTTCACAGAAACACGCCATTTATCGGGCATCATCGATGAACGTCGCCCATCAGCGGCCATTACAACATCATCTTCGAATGTGCCGACATGCGCTAGGCACCGGCTGAAGGTGCATCGATACGATGCGTAGAAGAAGACACCTGAAAATTTCAGCGGCACAGAACTGCGGATCGCTCGAGAACGGTAGCTGCTCAAATCGATGCCATCGGCGCTCCGGCTCCGGCCCCGACTGCGGTGCCGTTGCTTGGCCGCCCGGCATTTTGGCCGCGCCAATGCAAAAACCCCCGCCTTTTGGGCGGGGGTTTCTGGCTAAGGGAGCCTGACGATTACCTACTTTCACACGGGAATCCGCACTATCATCGGCGTAGAGTCGTTTCACGGTCCTGTTCGGGATGGGAAGGGGT